>NZ_JBFDAH010000060.1:2500-4738 GCF_040719265.1 Aliikangiella maris
GGGAAACGATGTGGGAAGGCATAGACAGCTAGGAGGTTGGCTTAGAAGCAGCCACCCTTTAAAGAAAGCGTAATAGCTCACTAGTCGAGTCGGCCTGCGCGGAAGATGTACCGGGGCTAAAACCATACACCGAAGCTGCGGATGCGTGTTTACACGCATGGTAGAGGAGCGTTCTGTAAGCCGTTGAAGGTGAACCGGGAGGTTTGCTGGAGGTATCAGAAGTGCGAATGCTGACATGAGTAACGACAAGGGGCGTGAAAAACGTCCCCGCCGGAAACCCAAGGTTTCCTGTTCGATGCTAATCAGAGCAGGGTGAGTCGGCCCCTAAGGCGAGGCAGAAATGCGTAGTCGATGGGAAACAGGTTAATATTCCTGTACCTGACATTACTGCGATGGAGTGACGGAGAAGGCTAAACTAGCATGGCGATGGTTGTCCATGTTTAAGGTTGTAGGCTGAGGACTTAGGCAAATCCGGGTCCTTAAGGCTGAGAGCTGATGACGACGAACTACGGTTCGGAAGTAGTTGATGCCCGGCTTCCAGGAAAAACTTCTAAGCTTCAGGTAATGTGAGACCGTACCCTAAACCGACACAGGTGGGTAGGTAGAGAATACCAAGGCGCTTGAGAGAACTCGGGTGAAGGAACTAGGCAAAATGGTACCGTAACTTCGGGAGAAGGTACGCCGCTGTTGGTGAAGTCTTTACGACGTAAGCTGATGGCGGCCTAAGAAACCAGGTGGCTGCAACTGTTTATTAAAAACATAGCACTCTGCAAACACGAAAGTGGACGTATAGGGTGTGACGCCTGCCCGGTGCCGGAAGGTTAATTGATGGGGTTATCTTCGGAGAAGCTCTTGATCGAAGCCCCGGTAAACGGCGGCCGTAACTATAACGGTCCTAAGGTAGCGAAATTCCTTGTCGGGTAAGTTCCGACCTGCACGAATGGCGTAATGATGGCCACACTGTCTCCACCCGAGACTCAGTGAAATTGAAATAGCGGTGAAGATGCCGTTTACCCGCGGCTAGACGGAAAGACCCCGTGAACCTTTACTATAGCTTCACACTGGACTTAGAACCTGCTTGTGTAGGATAGCTGGGAGGCTTTGAAGCTGAGACGCCAGTCTTGGTGGAGCCAACCTTGAAATACCAGCCTGGTATGTTTTGAGTTCTAACTCAGTCCCGTTATCCGGGACGAGGACAGTGTGTGGTGGGTAGTTTGACTGGGGCGGTCTCCTCCCAAAGAGTAACGGAGGAGCACGAAGGTACCCTAATCCCGGTCGGAAATCGGGAGTTTAGTGCAATGGTATAAGGGTGCTTGACTGCGAGACAGACACGTCGAGCAGGTGCGAAAGCAGGTCATAGTGATCCGGTGGTTCTGTATGGAAGGGCCATCGCTCAACGGATAAAAGGTACTCCGGGGATAACAGGCTGATACCGCCCAAGAGTTCATATCGACGGCGGTGTTTGGCACCTCGATGTCGGCTCATCACATCCTGGGGCTGTAGCCGGTCCCAAGGGTATGGCTGTTCGCCATTTAAAGTGGTACGCGAGCTGGGTTTAGAACGTCGTGAGACAGTTCGGTCCCTATCTGCCGTGGGCGTTGGAAATTTGAGGAGAGCTGCTTCTAGTACGAGAGGACCGAAGTGGACGAACCTCTGGTGTTCGGGTTGTGATGCCAATTGCATTGCCCGGTAGCTATGTTCGGACAGGATAACCGCTGAAAGCATCTAAGCGGGAAGCCCCCTCCAAGATAAGATTTCCCTAGAGCTTTAAGCTCTCATAAGGAACGTTGAAGACTACGACGTTGATAGGCAGGGTGTGTAAGTGCCGTGAGGTATTGAGCTAACCTGTACTAATGATCCGAGAGGCTTGACCATATAACACCCAAGCAGTTTGCTGAAGGTGAAGAGTTGGTCTTTAGATTGGTAAAGACTTAGCTTGTAATCGTTATATCTTGATTGAAGAATGACTAGTGTGAAATCAACCGATTTTGCCTGGTGACATTAGCGAACGGGAACCACCTGAATCCATCTCGAACTCAGAAGTGAAAACGTTCAGCGCCGATGATAGTGTGGGGTTTCCCCATGTGAAAGTAGGTCAACGCCAGGCATTTAATTAGAGAACCCGTCCAATGGACGGGTTTTTTTATATCAATAAAAAAGTGCTTTGGTGAGATGGCGTTAGGCTGTTAAATCGTCAAGTATCCTGTCTGAACTTACTGGTTGTTATTGAGCACCCAA
>NZ_JBFDAH010000061.1:0-4639 GCF_040719265.1 Aliikangiella maris
ATTAACTGAATCTTTTAAATGTGATCGATTTTCGCCAATTAAATTGATCTTTTTCTGATTTTCTTGTGATCGATTGCTTACATAATGCCCCTGCTTTTTGAGCAATTACAAGCAATTTCTTTTTTGATTCAACATTTCTTGTTGGGTTTCGCAAGCTCAACCGCAACCTACAGTTACCCAACTTACCGCGTTTAATCAATCAGAAATCAATTTTTTTCGTTAATTATTAATAACGCGACCCGACCCGTTATTCCCTTTCTCCCGGTTAGTGGAATTTGTAAATTGCGTCTCAAACACGTTTAGGTAATCTAATGGATCTGTGTCTTGAGTCGAAACACTCACGAAAACTAGTTTTTTCTTTTCAAAACACATTACATTTATGATCACAGCTTTATCAGAGTAAGTATAAGAATTTTCATCTACAAACTCCCCGAAATCATCTTTGAATAATTTCTCTCTTGCTTGCTTAGAAATGTCGATACAGTCTTTATACGAAATATTTTTCTCAATCGTCAAGTAACTAAAATACACTTTCGCGACTGCAAAATGCGCATAAAAACTGCAATAACATATCATTAAAACAAATAGTGTTTTTATCCATTTACTCATAGCAAAACTCCACAATATCTAAATGCCAATGCAATTTTTAAAGTATAATTTCGAACATACATTAGGGTATTTGATCCCAATGTTTTTGCAAGGCTCTTCCCACCATACCATCTCTTGCAGCTCCCACAGGGTCAAAGTCAAATTCGCCACTCAGACCAGCAGAGACTTTTCCATTGAAAAACTTAACTTTAGCACCCCACTCAAGTTTGCCTGAATCCGTCATTTTAAGTTTAAAACTCATGACTTTTAATGCGTCCAATCCGAATCCTGTTGCGCCAAGTTCATTCATGCCAAAGCTTTTTCCTCCATATTTAATGTAGGCTTCACCATCCTTGCCAAACTTTACTTCCATACCTCCAGATTTTAGAATTCCCTTATAGTCAACACCTTCGGACGATATTACTGCTTCCAAAAATTTGGCTAATTTGATTTCTAATTTCAACTTACTAGACCCTGAATCTGGATTTCTTATATTTTGTTTTTTAGACTCTGCGTTATCTTCACCTGAATAATCCAGAGGATCGAAAGGATTGTTTTTATATTTTTCATTATGTTCGAGATCAAGCTTTCTTTGAGCATCCATAAGATTTTTAAATTCACAGGAAGCACTACAATTATCAGCTATTTTAATCGACGGACCTAACTTACTATTTGAATCACTCTCTTGACTGGGGCTACTACCAACTACATTATTGCCATTTCCTTGCTGAGCCACACTCTGTTGACCGCCAATATCAGCACCTCCCCCGTCAAAACCACTAACTTCATTTTTAATTTTATTCGCTACCTGCTTAACGTGAGCACCGTTCTTGCCTGTCACTTTGACAGTCCCATTACTTTTATCTCCGACCACAGAAACAGTGCTCTTTCTTTGAATACGAGAATGAGCACTGGAGGACACCACCTTAACAGTTTTCTCAATTTTCTCACTCTCATACCCACTCGGATCAGTCCCAGACAAAGGATTATTCATGATGTAACTATAAGGATTCATCGACTGACTATTCCCAGGGTCTTGAATGACCGGATCAACACTCAAAAACCGACCAAGGTTATAATCATAAACCCGTCCATTCATATGAATCAACTCCGCATCATCCAAATGCTCATGATCGGTAAAGCCCCGAGTAGTTGCTAATCGCCCACCAATAATATTAGATTCACTCAATACACCAGNCAACTCCGCATCATCCAAATGCTCATGATCGGTAAAGCCCCGAGTAGTTGCTAATCGCCCACCAATAATATTAGATTCACTCAATACACCAGTTAACGTAGCAGGTAAAATTTGCTCCATTGAAATCTTACGCGGCTTACCAAACGCATCAAAACTTTTGTTGTCGATAACTTTGCCATCACTATCAGTAACCGTAACCACCGAACCCAAACGATCACGGTGCAAATAATCAACATTATCAGAAACCGCACCACCCGATTCAGTACGAGTAAATACAGCGATATCATCAATATAGTTTTTATACTTAACAACACCATCTTGAGAAATTTGCTCAAACAATTTATCGATATAAATTGTGGTTTCTTGAGAAATACCAGCCCCCGACTTAACCTGCTTATAACGCATTAAATCAGGGCCATAATAAAACTGACTGGTGATATTATTTTTCTTAATTGAGGTTGGTTTATTAAAGGCATTGTAAGTAAGCTCCTTACCACCACCAGATAATAAATTACCATTTAAATCATAAGAATAATTACCAGAATGGCCCAAAAGCCCCCTTACGGCATTAGGCCCAGCAAATCCATTCGAAACGTCTCGATTAATACTACCGTAGTTATATTCAGAAGCAAAATCAGATTTTGAAGTAATATTACCGACACTATCATATTCATAGTTGACTAGGTTACCACCACTTAGTTGCGTATAATCCAAGCGATGTAACTTATCATAATAATAAGTTTCGTCAGCAGATTGATTGACATTGTTGGCATCTAACCACTCTGTATGTTGAGTATGCAAATTATCATAATTATCATAAGTATAACTGATAAAGTGGCGCTGAAAAGCAGTCGCAGTCACCGCACCTGTACTCAACATTTGTCCAGTTGATACATCATAGTTGGCCGAAACACTCATCAGTTGATTATTTAAATCAGCGGACAGCATATGCCCTCTGGCATCAACTTCAGTGATTTTTTTATAAATATGACTATTTGCCGCATTTTTAATCACTGATTGATAACCATTAGCAGTATATTCAAATGCTAGCGTTAATCGAGTTTTAGGATAAGTTAAACTTTTGGGACGCCCATAATTTGTGTCATACCGAGTTGTGGTAATAAACTTTTCGCCACCTATTTCGGTCACAGTGCGAAACGGACGAGAAGTCTGATCATACTTGATCGATTTAGTCATTGTCTCGTTTAACAGTCCGACAGATTGGCAGAGCATACCAACACCATTGATGCAGTCATCATAAGTAAACTGCGCTTCAACAGCATTATTAATTTTTCGGGTTTTCAGTCGCCCTAACGCATCATAAAAATACTCAATGGTGTCAGCGTTGGCATCGAGCTCTTTGGAAACCTCACCAAAGATTGTGTAATCAAACTGTTTTAATCCCATATTAGGATCATTCACCCAGAGCTTTTGTCCTCTCGCATTATACTTCGCAGTAATTGGATTTAAATTTGCATCGAGTAAAACAATTGGGTTCCCTAAAGCATCATAAGCATATCGAGTAACACCTTCGTCGGCATCCGTAGTTTGCATTAATTGACCAATACCATTATAGGTACGCGACATAGTAAAATCATTAGTTGTAATGTTAGTTTTATAACCCGAAAAACTATATTTAACGGTTAAACCAGTCAAAGTGTTGTCAATAAGCTTTTCTGTCAAACGTCCTAAAATATCATATTTGTTAAAGTGAGTTCCTTCTGCAATATCAACATCAACAGAGTTTAAGGTGCGAGGTACCGATTCAAATAGCACTTGACCTAAACGGTTATATTCAACTTTTTGAACCACCAGTTCGCTACTATCAAATGCCGTACTAGCCGTAGCCCAAGTTCGTCCTAAAATGTCTTTATATTCCGTTACAACTGGCGCTCCCGCTTGATAAGTACTCACCGAAAATTTTACATTTTCATTGGCACAAGCATTACACTCAGCATAACGCGTATAAATTTTAGGAGCCAGATCAGACTGAACAGACACTACTCGACCTAACTCATCAATTTCGGTCACCGTTTTATTATTATTGGTATCAACAACTTTAGTTGGTATACCAAACTCTGGAGCGACATTTGTAGTTACCTTGTGCCCAAGATGATTCGTGAC
This sequence comes from Aliikangiella maris, assembly GCF_040719265.1. Taxonomy (NCBI): domain Bacteria; kingdom Pseudomonadati; phylum Pseudomonadota; class Gammaproteobacteria; order Oceanospirillales; family Pleioneaceae; genus Aliikangiella; species Aliikangiella maris. The sequence continues at coordinate 3,911 of NZ_JBFDAH010000061.1, forward strand.
CTGATATACAAAATAGCCATCGGCCGCTTCCAATTCACCATCTTTAGTATAGGTGGTTGTCACCTGCCGAGAATTATCTTCTTCAGTTTCAGACGCTGGTGGGTTGGTTACAACTTTAGTCGGTAATCCATAACTATTATAAGTATACTCAACAGTCAGCGAACCATTACCATCACTAGAAGACCAGCTAGTCTTTTCCTTTACTAAATCTCGATTATTACTCCAGTCTAAAAAGTATTTTGTAACCTTTCGCTCTCCGCTGAGATCAGTAGGAATGGTTCCAGCAGGTAGAGGGGGCATAACTGCACTTGTTTTTCCAGACGAAGTAACCGAATGTGATTTCGGTTTTACCCACCAAGACACTTCATCAACTTCAGAATAATCATAGACATCGGTTATTAATTGGGTTAAAGAACCAAACTGATCGTCACCAAACCCTGTTGTTGTTATCACTCTTCGCTTTAATACGTTGCCATAATCATCATAATCACCATCAAGAATATTAGTACCATTTCCGGTGTGACCAACCGTACTGACCTTTTGTGACAATAACGTTGTAGAGCCATCTGAATTTAAACCGTAGTTATAAGTAGAAACTCTACCTGTAATCACCCAGTAAGTATTTAGTCGTCCCTGAAAAAAGAAAAACTCATCAATTTTCTCTCAAGGAAATGCACGTTGAAGCGCTTTTATCATTGAGTTTAACGCAACAAATCTCGTCAGGCGATT
>NZ_JBFDAH010000062.1:0-4518 GCF_040719265.1 Aliikangiella maris
CATTAAAGGAGAAGGCCGTTGCTCAGTACGGCGAACAAATTTTAAACTTTTCGCGAGAGTCTCTATGAGTTAACAAAGCGTTGCACCGGACAAGCCGGTGAACGCGGCGTTGGTATGACTCCCTTTGTCAATTAAAACGTACTAATCCCCACCCTATTTTTTCAAAGTGCCACTATCTAAATGTTGGATGAATTCAATCACAGATTAAAGCCAGTAACTTTCGACGGTTCTCATGCTGGTATTTGTGGATTTTATCGCCAAGCGATTAACCTACCTTACTTATTTCGTCGTGGTGCCTGTCTTCAGTCTATGCTCGTGGGTCTAATTAATTTTCATCATCAGCCATCCTAACGCCCTCGGAGATTACACCACCTACCGTGGTTTAATCTGCAATTGAATCCAAAACTTTTAATCATGCTGGTACACGAGAGAGTCGTTGTTTGGGATTAACAGGAGAAATAACAACTTCCCGTGAAATGGCCCAAATGTACGCAATCATTTCTCGAGCAATGGCGGTAATCACCACGTTGTAATGTTTACCTCGTTTCATCAATCGTTGATAACGTTTACACAATCGAAGCTGTGCCTTCCAGGCAATATCGATAATGGTTTTGCTCAAGCCTTCTTGACGAATTTGTAGGTCATGAGAGATATTGGCTGGGTAGCGATAACAATGCGCCCCCTCGGTGAGTAATCGTCTTGCTCGACCATTACCGCATTTGGTAATACTGCCGACTTTTCGTCTGCCGCCGCTGGAGTGTTCGCCCGGAACTAACCCGACATAACTCATTAATTTTCTCGGGTGGTCGAATCGGGTTAAATCACCCAGCTCGGCGATGACACTCGCAGCAACCAATAAACGAACACCGCGCATGGCTTGAATCGCTTTAACAACAGGATAATAGCGCCAGCGTTTCACTTGGTGAACTAACTCGTTGTCCAGTCTTTCCAGTCTCGCTATTCGCTCAGTGACGGTTTGAATCATTTCTTGTAAAACAATCTGTTGCGCAGGGTGGGGCAGCACCATATCGGTCAACCAACGCATGTGCTTAACCGACCAGTTAGCCTTACCATCGTAGTGAATATGATTGCGAAGCAAGAGTGCTTTTAGTTGATACTTAGCATCACATAAGTCGTTCATTGCGCGCTCTCTTGCCCGAGATAAATCACGAATGGCTTCATCCTCTGGTTCAGGGACATAAATCGGACTGATATCGGCATTCTTTAACAACCGAGTGAGGTTCATTGCGTCACGCTTATCCGTTTTGATTTTATCACCAGGCTTTTTAGGGATAAGTGAAGGCGCAACGACAAAACAGCAATGCCCCAAACTCGTCAGTAANCGCATTTTTGAGAAGGCGCGTTAAATTGATTGCGTCACGCTTATCCGTTTTGATTTTATCACCAGGCTTTTTAGGGATAAGTGAAGGCGCAACGACAAAACAGCAATGCCCCAAACTCGTCAGTAACCGGTAGACCCAATAGCCGCAAGGACCTGCTTCATAAACAAAATGTAAGGTCGCTTTAGGGTATTTGGATTGCATCTGGTTGACGAATTTTATAATAGCGGGTTTAGTTGTTTTGATACGTCCAAAGTGTTCGATAGCCGATTTTCTGGAATAACCCGAATAGGCAATTTCAGTGAACTCTTTATGAGTATCCATGCCAATGAAAATTATGGTATCGTTGTTCATGCTAGCCTCCGTTTATATGGTGTTTAACGACTCATATATTATGGCACTGGCTGAAAAGCTAACCCACGATAGGGGGCTAGCACTGAATTTAATTGAAACTCCTAGGGAGTCATTATGTCTATGTTTCAAGGAGAGGTAGTGCGTAGGCCTGTAATATTTTTACTTTGTCTTCTACCGACTATTGCTTATGCAAATGTTGTCTGGCCGTCACTTTATTTAGAAACACGCCTTTTTTCTTGGTGGGCGATTGGCATTGGTCTGCTGGTTGAGTTTTTCTTTGTGAAATGGCTTTTTACTCTTTCAACAAAAAAAGCTTCTATAGCTACCATGTCAGCAAATGCCGTTTCCGCTATTGCGGGTATAGTATTAATTCCTTTAGCTGGCATAGGTTGGGAGCTCTTTCCAGGCTCTGTCATAAACTGGGCTTTTAGTTGGGGCACATTTAATCCAATTACATGGGGTGCTACCTTTTTTCTTGGCTGCCTAGTTAATGGTCTACTTGAGGGGGCTGTATACAAAAAGTGGTTTTCTCCAGAGTTCAGATATAAAAGTAAAGCGTTTCTTTGGCTGCTAGCTGCTAATTCCCTTAGTGTGGGCGCAGCATTTATTAGTCTTTGGCTAAAGCCGGTGCAGCTATGAAACATAACAAGTCAAAGCAGCAAGGGCCTTCGGCCGGGACGCGCAACGCGCGCCCCTGTTTGAGGCGTTATGTTTCGAAACGATGAACGAATCTGATTTAAAAAGTGCCTTATCTAAAGCGGCTGACTATTTTGGAAAACGTGGTATATCTGACTGGCAGTCTGAAGCATTAAACGCCATAGATAAAATTGAGAATCATGATTTTTCTTTCGTTGAGGACTTGTGGCTCAAGTACGCTCCGACATGCGAAATCGATGATTTTCTGATAAGCGATGTCGCTCCAGAAGACGAAGATAATGCAAATACTCTGAATGATGAACTAGCTGAGATTGCGAATTCTACATTTGCTATCCTCGATAGGATTAAGAATGAAAAAACATAACCATGCGCTGAAAAAGACGCAAACAACTACGCGCTTATTAGCTAAGCGTTAACACTACAAGGTGGAAACTTGGAAATACCTGACGAGTTATTTAAATATCGGGATTTTGGGAAATACACGATATTAAGTTTGCTTAATCAAGGTTTGTGGATTCCTAAACCTTCTCAATTAAATGATCCCTTCGATGCTCAATTCAAAATCAGTGATGTAGATGTTTCTATTGAGCAATTTAAATCAGCTTTTCTTAATTATCAATGTTGGTATCAAAAAAATCATAACCATACTATTCGTTATAAAGGGTTTGAATTACTTTTTGACAATGGGAAGCCCAACTCGCATTTGAAAGAAAAGGTTAATTTATTTCGAGATTTCTGGGATAAAGAATCTGAAAATCTCGGGGTTTTGTCTCTTTCGGCTGTTCCTGAAAACACAACGATGTGGTCTCATTATGGGGAAAATCATTGCGGTATCTGCATTGGGTATAATCCTAGAAAACTATTTCCAAAATCTCCAAATGGTTCTCTGGATTGGCTTAGAAAAGTGGAATATGAAGAAGAAAGAGACATTATTAGAAATGCGTACTTACTGTATGCGAATACTGGAATGTGTCATTCTCATATTGCGGTGATGGAACTCATTTATAAAATGTTTTCCACTAAGTCTATTGATTGGAGTTATGAAAAGGAATGGCGTTTTCTATCTCCGACACATGGTGGAAATTTGTTTAAATTGGAAATTGATGCGATTTCCAGTATCACTTTTGGACTGAGAACACCAGTTGAAACAAAATCAGCAGTATCACATATACTTCGTTATCATCAAAAAAAGACTAAACTTTTTCAAACTGTTAGGCTTGATAATACTATAGGTTTAAAGCGCGTTGTAATGGATGGTGATTCTAAATATTGGGGTGAGTCCTACGAATAGTAGTGTTAACAAGGCGCTGCAATGGATGCATATAACGTCCGTCGTTTTTGGTTTGAAGTTTTTCACTTGCTGAATGTGCAGAGTTTATGCACCATTGAGCTAAACGTTAACTCCTAATCATGAATCTACTCTTAGTCAGCGAAAATATTTTCACACTTGATTCATTTCTTTCTAGTAAAGAATGTGAAGATTTTATCGTGCAAGCGGAAAAAGATGGGTTTCGTTCTGCTGATGTTGATACTGGGAAAGGGCGGTCTCATTTAACTCACATTAGAAATAATGAACGAGTAGATTGGGTTTCTGAAAAGCTGGCTGAGGATTGGTGGAATAAACTACCTCATCACCTTCTTCCAGAAATCGAAGGTAGAAAGGCTATTGGGTTATCTCCTCGCTTTCGCTTCTACCGCTATACATCTGGCCAGAAGTTCAATATGCACAAAGATGGAAGGCAGGACGTTTCGGGAAATACTACGATGATGACCCTTTTAGTTTATCTTAACGAAGGCTATGAAGGTGGCAGCACCAAGTTCCGTCAAGATGATGTGGAGATCCATGCTGTTACGGGTCAAGCACTTATCTTTGAGCACCATCTTTGGCATCAAGGCACTAAGATAGAGTCCGGTAGCAAATATGTGCTTCGTACTGATATAGTCTTCCAGAGTTAACAAAGCTATGCACCGGAACAGCAGTCCTTCGTTGCAATTTATGCACTGCGCTGACGCTTCGTTAACATAAATTACAACTACAGCCCGCTGTCCAGTGATAGCGGCGTTAGTTGTTTAGGAGGAACAATGCACAAGAGTAGACTTGCAGCTTTAGTTATTGATAGTAAAGTTGAAGATATTGAAGAGGCAAATAAGTTTTGGGAAAAAGCAT
>NZ_JBFDAH010000063.1:0-4420 GCF_040719265.1 Aliikangiella maris
CGCAATGAACGACTTATGTGATGCTAAGTATCAACTAAAAGCACTCTTGCTTCGCAATCATATTCACTACGATGGTAAGGCTAACTGGTCGGTTAAGCATATGCGTTGGTTGACCGATATGGTGTTGCCTCACCCTGCACAGCAAATTGTTTTACAAGAAATGATTCAAACCGTCACTGAGCGAATAGCCAGACTGGAAAGACTGGACAACGAGTTAGTTCACCAAGTGAAACGCTGGCGCTATTATCCTGGTGTTAAAGCGATTCAAGCCATGCGCGGTGTTCGTTTATTGGTTGCTGCGGGTGTCATCGCCGAGCTGGGTGATTTAACCCGATTCGACCACCCGAGAAAATTAATGAGTTATGTCGGGTTAGTTCCGAGCGAACACTCCAGCGGCGGCAGACGAAAAGTCGGCAGTATTACCAAGTGCGGTAATGGTCGAGCAAGACGATTACTCACCGAGGGGGCGCATTGTTATTGCTACCCAGCCAATATCTCTCATGACCTACAAATTCGTCAAGAAGGCTTGAGCAAAACCATTATCGATATTGCCTGGAAGGCACAGCTTCGATTGTGTAAACGTTATCAACGATTGATGAAACGAGGTAAACATTACAACGTGGTGATTACCGCCATTGCTCGAGAAATGATTGCGTACATTTGGGCCATTTCACGGGAAGTTGTTATNAGGTAAACATTACAACGTGGTGATTACCGCCATTGCTCGAGAAATGATTGCGTACATTTGGGCCATTTCACGGGAAGTTGTTATTTCTCCTGTTAATCCCAAAGATAGGCTCTCTCGTGTACCAGCATGATTAAAAGTTTTGGATTCAATTGCAGATTAAACCACAGTAGGTGGTGTAATCTCCGAGGGCGTTAGGATGGCTGATTATGAAAATTAATTAGACCCACGAGCATAGACTGAAGACAGGCACCACGACGAAATAAGTAAGGTAGGTTAATCGCTTCGCGATAAAATCCACGGATACCAGCATAAGAACCGTCGAAAGTTACTGGCTTTAATCTGTGATTGAATTCATCCCATTTTTTTAATAATGGCTCTTTGAAAAATAGGAGGGGGATTCGTGCATTTTAATTGACAAAGGGAGTCATACCAACGCCTCAATAATGGGCCGGAGCACGCAGTGCAGAGGTCCAGCCGCGAGGCGACATTGATTGATTGGTTATACCTTATCTTTCTCATCTGGGTTGTTCCCTAATCTTTCTTCTAGCTGTTTCTTTATCTCTTCATTTAATTTTATAAAAGGATCTAGGTTTCCATTGCGAGCTTCTTCCTCCATTTTAGCTAAGGCATCTCCATGCTCCGTTCCAGCCATTAGCTTTCTAAATTTATTAGCCTTCTCTTTCAGTGTTGTAGGTTCTTGGGGTGCTACTATTTCAAGACCACGGGCAAAAAGCTTTGATGCTAGAAGCCGTACCGATAAAAAGAAAAGCTGCTTTATGGCGGAAGGACTATCAGTCTTTGTATCTATATTTTGAGTTGCAGCTAGATTGTGAACTAGCGCCTGAGTTCGCTCAGCATCAAAGAGTACGTTAAAACCCTTTTTTCGATCAAAATGTGCAGCTGCGTTTCTAATCTTCCTTATTGCTTCTAGCCCTTTTTTTTCTTCTTCATGAAGTAGACCAAGAGCGAAAGAGAGCCTGATCTTAAGATCAAAGCCTCCTGCCGGGCCTCGAAAATCCATTATGTCATTCGCAGCATCTTCTGAAACGCAGTATGACGCAAGATTGCAGCCAAGTATTTCTTCTAGATAGGCCGCCATAATCAAGATTGCTCCACGGTCAGATTCTGACTCAAACAGTGCAGTGATTTCTTTGGGTTGCCCCGAAAGGTCTTCTGGTGATTGAAAATTTTTGACCATGATGCTCCTTAGGTATAACGCATGCAGCAGAGGCAAAATTCGAGCTTGCGAGTATTTTGTCCTGCTGCCTGCACTTGTTAACCCTTGCTTGCCACAATATTGAATGTAGTAGATTCACCAATATTAAGGCTGTTGGTAACAAAGAATGCCTCCACCTTTAAATCAAGTGGTATTTGACGCGAAGGGTGCCCATCCAGCCACGCAAGTAACAACGTCATTTTCCCATCTTTATACTCACCGACTAGCGGAACGTCAGGAAATATAGCATCCGGCAGTTGCCCCTCTTTAACACGGAAATAGATAGCAAATTCTTCAATTGAATAAGTAGATTCTTTCGGTAACGAAATGTCTAAAAGGATAACCCCTGCGTCATCACACGAGCTGCCCGGTTTAGCAGAACCTCTTTTGATTTCTGAAACCTTTACTATGGGAGTTGGAACTTTTTCCCAGTAATCTCCTTTCTCACCTTTTTGAGCTGGTCCAGGATGCTCTTCCCAGCGTTCCAAGGTAGGTTTAAACAGATCCGCACCACCAAAGGAACAAGCGAATGTAGATTGACTAACAGCAGTCAATGCAAGAATTAAAAATATGCTGAGATGCTTCATGATTCTCCTAGAGGGTTAACGCTTCAAGCAGAATTGCGAGTATCGCATATGCTGCCTTGACTGGTTAGTTGCTATTTCCAAAACTGCCACCATTTTTTCGCTGGCATTAAGTTCACTTTGACAGGTTGTGCAGGTCTCATATCTTTCCAGTTTGAGCTTCCATCTTCGTTGTAGGTTTCACCTTCATCTCCATTTACTTGAGCATCGAGTTTTTTGGCAAGAGCAAAAGTGATCGCCCTCAACTCATCTTCTGGCTCATCCCAAGTTTCAGTAGCATTGAAAGAGATAGCCTCGTTGAATCGATAGATTCGAGCCCACTCATTTTCTTCAGCGAGATAGACTTCTGCGTCTCCTTCCGACGCTGGCATTCGAAGCTCCGCTCCTGACTGAGAGTTGACAGCAACATAGTCTTCTTTATTTATTCGGACATTATCAGTAGAAGAGACAACCTCTATCCAATCCTCTAATGTTATCCCTTCTTCTTTTTCTATATGTAGTTCGTATGACATGTCTTCCCTCAACTAACGCAAAAATAAATTGAGTATGTCTTCCAATACTTCAATTTTCATTGCCTTGTTATATCATACTAATTTGCTGACCAATTTAGTAAAGTAGGTCTATCACCACTACATGTGGCATCAGTGATTGTCATATTTACCGATTTACCAGCCATCCATATAGCTAATAGTGCTGAATAATGCGTTTTGCCTGGCTCCTTCGAAGTGTCTATTGCTACAACATTTCCCGAGTGGCCACAACTTTTGGATGAATGCACTTGATCCAAAGTTATTGTGAATTGATTACCATAAAATTCTATATTTTTGACTTTTGCACCACTTACTTGACTCACTCCAGCTTGAGAAAGTATTGGAAATACTACAAGGCTTAACATTAATAGATATTTTCTCATCATTTTCCTCAGTTTTTGATATAACGCCAAGCTTTGCAGTTTATCTGCAATAGCGTTTTGTTAAAAAACTATTTGTTAATTTGCAATCCGGTAAATTTGGGATATTTTCCTTGACAGCCATCTAACCAAAGATGCAGTTTCTTACCAGTTGTGAATGCAGTCAAAATCATTGAGTAAAGCCTATCAATTTCCTTTTCGCTTAGTGTAGTATCAATTACGTACAAATTAGTTGTATCCCCGCAATTATTGATGTCCTGGTAGGTTATTGATGGCACATAAAACCCCTTATATCCAGGCCTCCAAATAATATTTTTTACTGTTTGTGTTCCATTCGACCAAGAAGCACAAAATGAAGGGAAAGAGAAAATACTCAGTAGTAAAAATAAAGCAACACGATTCATTAATTTTCCTTATTTAGTTTTTAACGCCTAATTCAAAATTCAGGCGTTGTTTGCCTGAATATTTTGCAATGTCTGGTTACATAATTAACAGCCATTAGTCATAAGACATAGCGCTATTGAGTACCCATTTTAAAAGGAACTCAACATTTAATGAAAACCATTTTAAATGAATAAACACAAAAGATTTAACAATATTCGGACAATCGCTTGTAATATTTAGACATTTTAATCAATTAAAGATGAAAATTTATAGAATACACGAAACGCACGAAACGGGACATCCATAGCTATCGTTCAATACTCTCAAATATCAACTAGACAAACAAGCACCAGTCAGTTAAATTATTTCATAGGATAAAGTATTAATAAGGATATTAATTATGACTCGCTCCCGTAAAACTATTATCGATTTAGAAACCACTCCCTACTACCATTGTATTTCCCGTTGCGTTCGTCGGGCTTTTCTCTGTGGTGAAGACCATTTTTCAGGCCAATCCTATGAACATCGAAGAGAATGGATTGTTGGACGATTAGCTTATCTAGCCAATACTTTTGCGATTGAAATTGCTAGCTATGCCATTATGAGTAATCACTATCATCTAGTGCTGAGAGTTGATA
>NZ_JBFDAH010000064.1:0-4316 GCF_040719265.1 Aliikangiella maris
ATCAGGTGCGTTAAACGAAGCCTGGTCTGATATTTTTGGTGTAACCATTGAGTCTTATCGCAATGGTACCACTTCATCAAGCTGGTTATTAGGTGATGGTTTATATAACACACCGGGTAAAGCACTACGTTACATGAACAACCCAACCAAAGACGGTCGTTCAACAGACTGGTATCCAGAAAGATACACCGGTACACTAGACAATGGTGGTGTTCACTGGAACTCAGGTATTGGTAACCTGGCTTATGTATTATTAGTTGATGGTGGAACACATCCTCGTAATAAATCAAATGCACAAGTACCTTCAATTGGTATGGCTAAAGCAGAAAAGATATTCTATCGTGCTGCAACCACCTACATGAACCAAAACACTAATTTCTCTGGTGCACGTACGGCAACCGCAAATGCAGCTAACGATTTATACGGTGCGGCTGAAAAAACTGCGGTTGAAACGGCATGGTGTGCTGTTGGTGTGGGTAGTTGTCCAACCGGTAATCCTCCTCCCCCACCACCTCCTGGCGGTAAAGATGAACTGGAAAATGGCGTTGCCAAAACTGGTTTAAGTGCAAACCGTGGTGAAGAGCTTAACTACACTTTCCCAGTACCTGCTGGTGCAAGCAACGTTCGTTTTAACATGAGCGGCGGAAGCGGTGATGCTGACCTGTATGTAAAATTTGACTCAGCACCGACTGATTCAAGCTACGATTGTCGTCCTTACAAAAGTGGTAACAATGAAACCTGTACCGGTAACCAAACGGGTGGCACTTACTACGTTCGCTTAAAAGCTTACAGTTCATTCTCTGGTGTAAGTATTACAGCGAGCTATGATGGTGACACTAACCCACCAGGTCCAGAGCCAATTGATGAAACATTAACAAACGTTTCAGTTAACTATGGTCAATGGAAGCGTTACACTCAACAACTTGGTGAAGGTTACTCATCAATGACAGTAACAATTTCTGGTGGTTCTGGCGATGCTGACATGTATGTTAACTACGGTTCACAGTCAACTAGCAGCAACTGGGATTGTCGTCCATATATAGATGGTAATTACGAAACTTGTACCTTCAACAACCCACAAGCAGGCACTTGGTATATTGATTTATACGGATACTCTGCAGCTTCAGGGATCACACTTAACTTAAAAGCTAATCCATAATTAGCAACTGAGTTTAAGTCTTTAAAAAGAGGGCTTCCGCCCTCTTTTTTTATTTTAATAACTACAATCTCAATCAAAAAAAACAATAAAAAATAACAACTTTAATAGTAAAAATCACCAAACTACAGACGCATTATTAACATACAAAAAATGTGATACAGTCCCACTCGAAATTTGCACATTAGAACAATAAAGAATAACATTAAACAAATCATTTCATAAAAAATAAAAAAACAATTTGACGGCTAAAAATAAAAACAGCAAATAAATTTTTCAGTTTTCAATTGTTAATTTAAAGCAATAAAAACTAAAAAAACAACAAAAAAGAGGAACCAACCTCGCACTTTCATTCAAATAAAAACCAACTGTTGGACAGAGGAAAAACATGAATATAAGAAAATTAATACCGATTGCTGCACTTACCGGCGCAGTACTTTCTTGTCAGCTACAGGCACATAGTAATAGCCTGACCAGCCAAGATGCCAATTTACAAAATGATAATAACGTCTGGATTTCAATTGGCAGTGATGCCTATTCACTCATTAACCAAAAGCACACTGCGAGTATTGCATTTTCGCAAAGCAAAATTCATAACGCTTCGCATGGTAATATAGCAATTGTTCAGGTGCCTGAGTCACAAATTTCAACACTAAGTGAAATCATGCATGACGAATTTAACCGATGTGGTGGATTTGTTTTTCATGAATCATTAGAAGAAGCACAATCATACGCATTACGACCAGTACAAATGGCGCCATCTGTCATGGTCAGCTACAGCATTGACAACGCTACCAGCGTTAATCAACTTTTAAATCAACTTTCAACCTCGGGTTTAAGTTCAACTGTCAACTCACTGTCTAATTATCACAATCGTTACTACACGCAACAAACCGGTGTCGATGCGGCTAACTGGATTAAAAGTAAATGGCAAGAGATCAGCAGTTCACGCAGTGATATTTCAGTAGAAACTTTCAGTCATAGTTGGAACCAGCCTTCCGTTATTGCCACTATTACTGGTACAACTAATCCCGATGAAATTGTTGTTATTGGTGGCCACCTTGATTCAATCAACTCTTCAAACCCCAGCGGTGGCCGCGCCCCCGGAGCTGATGATAATGCTTCAGGTATTGCCGTTGTAACTGAAACGTTAAAAGCGATTGTTGCTAGTGGATTTAAACCCAAGAGAACAATTCAACTAATGGGCTATGCTGCAGAAGAGGTTGGATTACGCGGCTCAAAAGCAATTGCACAAAGTTATCAAAATAAAAATGTTGTCGGGGTTGCACAATTTGATATGACTGGTCGCAAAGGACCGTCAAGCAATGATATTGTTTTTATGACCGACTATACAAATAGTGCACAAACACAGTTCATGCAACAGCTAATCGACACTTATCTGCCAGGCGTAACCTATGGAAATGATCGTTGTGGCTATGCTTGTTCTGATCATGCTTCATGGCATAATGCAGGTTTCCCCGCTTCAATGCCATTTGAGTCAAACTTTAATGATTCAAATCGTTCGATTCACACATCAAACGATACTGCTTTTGATTCGAGCCATGCAATTAAATTTGCTAAATTGTCAGTCGCTTTTGCCGCAGAGTTAGCGAAAGGTTCTACCGGTACTAACCCCGATCCTGATCCCGACCCAAAACCAGACAACGTATTGGAAAATGGTGTTGCTAAAAATAACCTAAGTGCAAATCGCGGTGAAGAACTGGCCTTTACTTTTGATGTACCCGAAGGCGCAGGAGCCATTGAATTTAAAATGAGTGGCGGATCAGGTGATGCAGATTTATATGTTAAATTTGGTAGCAAACCAACGAGCTCCAGCTATGATTGTCGCCCTTATAAAAGTGGCAACAACGAAACCTGCACTGGTAGTCAAGCAAATGGTACTTATCATGTCGTAATTAAAGCTTACAGTAGCTTTTCAGGTGTGAGCATCGTTGCCAATTATGTTATTGATGATAATCCTGTTCCTGGCCCTGATCCAATTGATGAATCTATTAACAATATTTCATTAAATCGTGGACAATGGTCTCATTACACACAACAATTAGAAGAGGGTTATGAATCATTAACCGTCACCATTTCAGGCGGCACTGGCGATATCGATCTGTACACTAACTTTGGTTCACAGTCGACGTCATCAAACTGGGACTGCCGTCCGTATAAAAATGGTAATAACGAAGTCTGTACCTTTAACAACCCGCAAGCAGGAACCTGGTATATCGACTTATATGGCTACTCAAGTTCATCGGGGGCAACATTAAATGTAAAAGCAATTCCTCTAGCCAAATAAGTTTAGTGTTAGATTAAATAATGTAACACCAAAGATAAAAAGGCATTTTGCCTTTTTATCTTTTTATTAAATTCACTTGATCAATATTTTAAATACAGATCTTATTTTTTTAACAATGCTCTTTCACTTTAAAACTCACCAAGCATTCATCGATATTCTTGAATTCTATTCTTTTCTAACATTAAATTATTTTTTCAAAAAACATTTCTTTATTAGCTAAGCGCCCTAACGTCAACCTTAAACATTCAAAACTTTATGATAATAAAAATAATACGGAACCAAACAAAAACACATTTCAAATTACTCGAAAATTCTTTTTCAAAAAATAAAACACGGCTCAACGTTCTATTTTTTAAATTAACAAGAACAAAAATAACTACGATAGAAAATTCATTTCAAGAAGAAAATTTTTTGCCATAGAAATCATATGGTTATAAATTCTTTGTAATATTTTTGTGTATTTTTTCACAAAACTAGGGTTGTGACATATTCACACCACTGCTTGCACGCAGAACCTACCTCAAATAGTATCTCAACAAGTCTATTCATAAATTAATAATTAAATAGACTTTCGGCATAAAGAAAACATTTTAGTTTTTATTTAAAAAAATTATTTTTAAGTGCTGATTTGGGATTTAGAAACTTAAAAATACAAATAAAAACCAAGCAGTCTGTTTTATATGCGTCAACATAATAAAAACACTTTCAAGTGTATTTTGGAGACATCACATGATAAAAACTTTTAAAATAAAAACGCTCACAGCAGTTGTCGGTGCGTCGATAACTGCGATGGCCATGGGAGCCAATGCCAGTGAGTACACTGTCACCGCACAAAACTACGCACAAAATGGC
>NZ_JBFDAH010000065.1:0-3820 GCF_040719265.1 Aliikangiella maris
AATTTTTCTGAATGGAAGATATTTCGACGACCTTTATCACGCCCTCGACTCATGACGTGGTAATAGGCATCTTCATATTCTATGCGAAGGGGTCTAGGCATAATTTATAGGCTATCACAGCCCTCAATACTGAACAAGTGAATTGACCCCTTATCTTTTTTTTAGTATCACAAAGAAAAATGCACCTGTTCAATGCGTTTCAAGTTATGGGTGTCCTTTGGTTTTTGTTTAGTTTTTGTTTTTGCTTTTCACTCACTTTATAGCTTCAATTTTAAGCAAATCTTGTAAGTGAATATCAGCAAGCTTTTGCTTGGATAATTCAACCAAAGTACTTGGAAAATTCCCTAATTCAATAACTTTCTCCTGCATTACTGCCTTTTTAATTTCAATAGTAGTCATTAACTCAAATACTCTAAATTTTTTCTTTAATTCAGCAATTTGCTTTACATTAATATTTTTATTTAAATATATTTGTAATTTAAAAAGTGCTTCTCCCTCGTATGGGTTTCCATGAGATTTAGGCGAGTTTGCATGAGCAGAGCCCTCCCAACCACAGTTTAGACACTTTAATTTTTCCAGTGCTCCAATATCTGGTGTTACTTCCCAATTATTAGAACCGCAGTTATTACAAATAGGCATTTGCATACACTCCATTAGTTAACTCTGTTACCATCAAAATTAGATGGAACCCTTTACCAATACAACAAAATAGGCTGGAATAACTTTTAAAAACTTTCTCTACTTAACAAACTAGTTTAATTACTAGCCACTAATAATATCTCGTAATTTTTAGCATCACATTCTGTAGCTTCATCACACCCTTCATACCTGAATACTACTATTGCCCCTCCTTTTGATAAATTTGAATACAACTGATTTGTACAAGAGTTTAACTCATCAATTGGGCTAGACGACAAAGGTAGCAAGATACCTATTAAATCCAATACTCCAGACTACAAAGCATTTTTAGCTAATACATTTTTAATACCAGATATTACAATTAGAACGCTTTTATTCCTAAACTTTAAAGGCAATAATACATCAACTACTAGTAAAATTTTGTTTGGAACTTTACCTTACCAAATAAATGGTAAGGTAAAGCTAAACTTGATGGTCAACTAAACTTATCAGTATTCTCATCTAACATGTTTAGTAGCTCAGCTGTTGATATTCTAATCGAGTCAAAATCATGAACATCCGCCCAGTTTTCATCATGTTCAACTTCCATGATAAATAACTCTATGCCTAACTTTGAAAGTTCCGATATCAATTTTCTTATTTGAGCTTCTTTTTCCTTGTGATCATTTAAAAAAAGCTCCGTAGTATAAAAGACTCCTCGTTTCCCGTCTGAGAGCCGGGAGCGAACAGAGTCTATAGACAAACCTGTAACATCTTTAATAACCTTTAGAGCACTAACATTGCTTTCAGGCTTTGCTGTAGAAATTGAAATTTTTGACATAACTATTACCTAAATTAAAACTCTTCACTAAATAATGGATTTAATGGGAATCCTCTCGTTTCATTCTGAAAGTTTCCTCCATGCAATCTATACAAATGTTCAGCAGGTGTTGCAGGATAAATATTATGCCCAAAGTCAGCTAATTGAGGATAATCTACAACATTATACATATGGTGACCTTCCATCGCTTCACCATTATATTTTGGAGTTTTTCTAGCCAATATAGCTTCTCTTTGTTCTACACTCCAATTTCTTGTTCCGGGCTGCCCTTGTTGTAGACGTTTACGCTCTAAACTCCAATATCGTGCAACGCCTCTACTCCTTCTATTACTAAGTCGTCGATCCCATTGCAGGTGATGCCACTCTTCCTTGGTAATACTTCGATCCGCAACTTTAGCCTTTAAAGTTTTCTTAGCATTTTCACCTAAAGGTTTAAAAGGAGTTTCAACACTTCTAAAGTGATCTGCCTTAAAGAATGTTGTTGAGTCTATCGTTTTTAAATTTGGTGTTATTTCTAATGCATTGGTATTTGGAACATTTCCATCATAAACTTTAGATAACGCACTATCAACCCTCGGCACTTCGAAAGTATTAAGATTTCCTCCCACTGAATACCCAAATCGTCTTCCAGTATCAGTAAATACAGAAGGAGCCTTACGTACATCATAATAGACTTTATCAATCCAGTCAGTTAATTCGGTATTATTCCAACTATTAGTAAAATGAGACTTATCTACGGCTCCTTGAGCTCTAAATGCTTCAAATTCATGACCTCTATGATAATTTCTCCTAGTTAATCCTTGCATAAAATGAACAGTTTCATGAGTTGCATAACCCGCTGCTTGATTATTGTTAGTAAAGGCTGATCGGTATATCTCAATGTTATTAGTTCCAAAGTAATATCGTCCCCCTACTCCTTGTTTTAACGGATCTGAATCAAACATCTTAACATTAACTTTACCTTTGCTAATTAGCTTAGCTGTCGCTAAAGATTCTGGAGTTCCAGCTGTTCTCAAAGCTCGTAATAATGAACTTGTGTTAGTTTCTAACGATTCTGCAGCTAACCTACCAGGATGAATAGGTGCAACATTATCCAATGATTTCAGATTAAATGAATCAACGGCTAAATCATCTACAATACCTTTAGAATTTACGTTCGACCATCCTTCATCCATTTTCCAACTTACATTAAGATCATCAGTAAACTTTCCAAACTGCGTGAAATTAATATCCGACAAATTATCTATTGCTTTAAAGGAAGCCTTTGCACCTTTAGCAGTAAGCCGCATAACATCATCAACACCAGGCATATAATCCATTCCAGGAATAAACATGGAACCAACGCCTATAGTCAGAGAACCAGCACTTGCAAGTGCATAATAATTTTGACCCACATTAGATAACAGTGCAGCGTATGGTGATACGCCAGGTCCTATACTTTTTAAAGTACCTGATAATGTAGCTCTAACACCAGATAAGGAAGTACCAACAAAATTCCCAAGTCCACTTCCAATTCTAAAAGTAGAAGAGACTGCCATTTTCCCTAAATTAAATATGGATCCAACTCCCATACCTCCAGCAATGATGCTAACAGCAGTCATACCAGTATTAACAACATCACTCACAAATGCTTTTTGCCCTGATATTTCCCAACTTCTATCATAAGTATTTTCAAGCTCAATTAAATCATCAAGGTCTTCAACATAGAAACTAGTATTTTTGATATGTTTTAATTGGTCTTGAATTCCATACTTCGCCTTTAAACCACCTATAATTTCTGCATGTTCAAAAGCATAATTAAAATAAGCTTTCGCTGCTTCTCTTTCGTAATATTGATCAGCTTCAATTTCATCAATATATTCATCGACATCAGAATTAAATTTATTTATCGCTTCCAGCCCACTAGTTTCAAAATCTAATCTGGCCTCTCTCATTTCAGCTTGTTTAGCAGCTTTATACTCCATTTTAAGCGCAGCTCTCTCTTCCAAACTCAAATCTTTATTTTCATAAGGTTTTACCGTCAACATCTCATCAATATCAACACCAAATCCAAATCCTTCACCAAAAGTAGATTTATCTAAATCAATTCCTTGTAATTTTAAGTCTTCGTTTGAGTCTATCTTAAACAAATCCTCTTCAACTTCAGGTAGCTCAAAGCTATATCTAGGCTTATCCTTTTCTAGAAAAATTCGTTTATCCAAAAGGTCTTCAACTTTCATCTCCTCAAGTTCTTTAATTCACAGGCCAAAGTGTGATTTCCCACATTAATGTCGAACCATTCAATCCTTTTCAGCCAAATTAACATGATCATTCAATTCTTCTTTATAACGTGAATTCGGGAAACTTAATTTTTCTGTAGAA
>NZ_JBFDAH010000066.1:0-3465 GCF_040719265.1 Aliikangiella maris
GCTGTCCAGGAGGTAAACGAGTGAGCAATCCCGCACGAGCGTTTGCGATGTATGCCTGTCAGCGATATGGAGCACTGAGTCTCAAGCAAATTGCAGTGTTATTTAACTTAAATCATAGTGGAAGTGTGTCATTTTCTGTGAATAAGGTTAAGCGTGAGTTAGTTGAAGGCCAATGGTTGAGTGAGGTAAAGCAATTGGAAAGGGAGTTATATATTGTAAAATAGGCTTGACCCCTTGTTTTTTTTTGAGCAATTACTTCCTGTTATCTATTTTGGAAACTCAACTTTTGCTGATTGAATAACAACATCTAAAATTTTAGATGCATCTTCAACCCATCTATGCTTAAGATCACTACAGTCATATTCGTAATGAGCAAGGTTGACTAAGAAGTAATTTTTATTCAGAGGTAAAATATGGAATTTCATATCGTGATACATTTTAGCTGAAAATTGAATCCAGGAATTTTGGTTGATATTAATAATTTTAAAATCATTGGGAACAGGGAGGCTTCTTCTTTCAATCATTTCTTCTATGTCTGATTGATAGTGTTCAACAGGATAACCTCCATTTTCGACATAAAACTCGTAACAACTTTGCCTTATTCTTTCATTTTTCCCATCTGGTCCTTCATATAAGTTATCAATAAATGCTGATAGATAATCAATGACATCTTCTGGTTGTGTTGATTTTAAAGAATATTTATTTTCAAACTGAGCGACTTGCCATTCTGTCCTAAAGTGGCCAATTGGGTCAAAGCCTGTTTTTAAAAAACTCCCCCAGTACCACCAAGTTTCGCGCGCAATAAGAGCAGGCTCAAAGAAGCGAGTTGCTTTCTTGATGCTTTCTTCCCAGTTAATAGTGGTAATATCCAATGAGTTTTTGGGAGGAATGAGACTATAGTTTCCTAATATTGAGCTTGGAAATTGAAAAGAAAAATGAATGCCTGATAAAGAGGTAGAATAGCTATTTCTTTTAGAAAATATAGCGCCTCCTTGAGTAATTCCAAGGAGACTTGGCCATCTGCTAGTTGTTTTAAGGATCAATTTCTGCCTCGATTATACCAATGAAATATTATTTTTTATCATATACTGTCTAACCCAACTTGCTCTTCGGTGCTTTCCTGCTTCTGTTAAATGTCGATAGTAAGTTTGAATACCCATAAAAGGTAGAGTATGTGGGCTAACAGCATTATTTGACCAGATCACACTAGGTAGAAATCGTATACTTCTATCAAGTGATTTTATACTAAAGTCATTTCCACCCGCTAGGTTAGGTACTATATCAAATGGATTTGCATTATGGCCAATGATTTTCAATCCCACTTTATTTGCCCAGCGCTGTGTCTCCATTGCTTTCGTTCCTATAGAGTGCAATGCAACTTGCTGATTTGTCAGTCTAGTATTTGTTCGCTCACTTATAACCTTCAAGGCACTTAAAAGTATAATTCCTCCCTGACTATGAGCAACCCATTTTATCGACTTTCCTCTTTTTGCTGCTTGTACCATGATAGCTGAAAGATGGTTAGCATTTAAACTTGTAAAGTTTTTATCCCAACCACATTCCCAAAGGTCATGAAGGAAATCTTCGGTAGGGTTATGAACAAGACAATAACTGTCAAATTGGTAGTTTTGATAAGCCCAATCTAAATGTACACCCATGAGCCATGCCGCTTTAGTAAGATCATTCTGCATACCATTAATTGCTGCAAATGGAGTATTTAATGACGATAATGGCAGTACATTAGTTATATCCCAACTTTTATTTAATGTCTGAATTTCTTCATAAGACATATTTGAGTTAATTCTTTTAGATTTGTCCATTCGACTAACTTTATATAATGCTGTTCTTTCGAAGCGACTTGGATTTTTAGAACCTAAAAGATTATCATCCAATACTAAATCATCAATCACCACCTTATTCCCCTCGGTCAACAAATACCGAATCTTATAATGATAATTGCCAAAACCATACTGACTTTTAATAAATCGAAGATAGGGAATATAACGATTTTTTCTAGATTTAGGGTTTTGCGGATTTTTAGATAATGCTTTACAGTCTTTCAGCACCATCATTCGGTCAAACTCATTTAAGGCACTTAAGGTATCTACTGCTTGTCGGGTAAATTTGATGTTATTGAGTTGTTGACCATATTGATTGGCGGTTTCAGTTAATTTTCGGTCAAAGCTAGACAGGTGTTGCTTGGTTTGTTCCCAAGTCAGTGTTTGCCAGGCACGTTTTTGAGTGTCAGAAGGCATAGAAACTAATCGATTGTAGCTCATTAACTTATTTCCTTTTCCTTGTATATTTTTTTGCCATAGTCTAACAGGTAGGTCCAGTGAGTCTATTGATTATTTGAGATATTATTCGGCTCTTAATTAAGGTGTGATTTATTCCACAAAATAAAAAACAGAGGGGGTATGGCGATAAATCTGATCACTTAATAGCATGAAAGTTTTATATATTATTGTGTTTTAATTAAATACTTTTGTGTTTCTAAGTTGCCTGTGCGGCAGTGAACAAAAAGAAAAGTCAACAATTGAAAAAGCATCTTTTCTAAGTGTTACCACCAATGCAAAAATGATCCACTTCACCAATTGAAATCTGATCCAGTTGGTTCACACTGGTGCTTTTTTATGAGGCACCATGATTTCAAAAGAAGAACTCATGAAAATACAAATATTGCATCAACAAGGTCATTCCCAACGGTCAATTGCCCGAGAGTTGGGCATATCGAGAAATACGGTTAGTAATTGCTCAAAAAGCGGGGGCATTATGTAAGCAATCGATCACAAGAAAATCAGAAAAAGATCAATTTAATTGGCGAAAATCGATCACATTTAAAAGATTCAGTTAATGGCATAATAAAAAGCATGAGTTATTTAACTGATGGTAATACAGATAGTCGGAAATTAGTCTTTCTAAAAGATGGCAAGATAAGTATTCCCCATGATTTAGCCCCTCGATATGGTAGCAGTTGGCTGGAACATCGCCTGTTTAATATAATCGAAGTTTTGCAAGAGATGGCACAACGTTATTATGATGAGTGTCAGTTACTCAAGTCAGAAAATGCACGGCTAACCAGAAGGCCTGAAAGGCCGAAGCTAAAACCGAGCTTGATTGCCTCGACCGATACAGAATATCAAAATTCGAGAAGTCGTCGAACTCAAATCCCTAACCCAAAGAAATCTCAACTTGACGTAACACAAACCATCCTATTAAAACCACCCATTGTGCCAACTGGAGCCCGCTTCAAAGGATATAAAGAGTATTAATGTTCAAGAGATTAAAATTTCTGCTCATCAAGTTCGCTATCGTCGAGAACGGTGGAAGACAGTTGATGGTGAAGAAATATTAGGAGAATTACCAGAAGAAGTTAAAGGATATCATTTTGGGCCTTCACTGCGTCAATTTGTACTTTACCAATATTTTCATAACCATGTCACTCAACCACTTCTGTTAAACCAA
>NZ_JBFDAH010000067.1:0-3451 GCF_040719265.1 Aliikangiella maris
GCAAGCACTAAAAAGCGGACGATGTTAATTGGGTAAAGTCGTTTAATTCTTGCACAATCTTATGATAAATAAATTGGCAAGAAGTATGATGGTAAAAAAGTAAACTACAAAATCCTAAGGAAGGTGTGAATGCCCGGACGCTCACATTTAAAAAACATTATTTTAAGTTACGGCTGTCCTTTCTCATCTTTAAGTGACGGCTGTCCTTGTTCATGTTTTAAGTTATGGATGTCCTTTAGTTTTTATATTATCATGTTTTACTAATAATATATGATTTTTCTTTTATCTACAAAATAAGCAGAAGGAGAATTATCATTTGACTCATACTTAGATACTCCTCTTTCTACCCAATTCCCCGCACTATCAATTTCCAGAATTTTATATTCATAGTGTTCAACAAGCTCAAATTCATTATCATATTTACAAAACTTCTTCACACTTGATACATTGTTTAAAATAAACTCAATATATTTCTTACAAAATATTTTATCTCCATGAAACGTTTCCATTAAAACGGTTGATGGGCTTTCTTGTTTGAATTTATACTGAACTTGCAAATTCACACTACTCCTTTCTATATTAGAACTACTAAAAAAACCAATTTTATTAAACCCAAACTTATAATATGACTTCTCTCCTTTTATTGACATACAATATACAGTTCCTGTTAAAAAGTTTCTTTTACAGTTCACGCTGTAATCATTTACATTATCTTTAAATGAGATCAGCATTCCAAATCTAGAGTATTTATAATCCCCCTCATCTGTGTAGATATACTTTACCTCTCCCATATCAACATTCATCCTTGCAACTTCCATCATTTGAAGACCTACTAAACCATTAATTCTATACAGCCCCCAATTTATATCAACTAGTATACTAATTAGCAAAGCCCCCCAAATAAAATGATTTATTTTTTTATATTTTTGTTTGTCGGTATAAAAAAACTTTAATGTGAGCACACTTAATACAATAAGCAAGTACCTCAACACTCTTATTATAGGGGAAGTAACTTCTTCATTAATAAACAACTCAACCAGAGCAAAAAGAAGAATAGCAAGAAAAAACCAATACTTATTCTTACTCTTATCTAGAATATCAGGACTCGGCACTTTTTTAGAAGGATATTCCTCAGTTATAGCTTTTGCTCTTTGAGATGTAGAACATTCATCACCTTTACTCACCAACCATTCTTCTGCTTTAAACCATACTTCCTTAAACAAATAGAATGCAATAACCACTGACGGAATATACATAGCTGCATACGCAAAGAAAATATCAAGCCGAAAATCTGACTCATACAAAATCATTAAGAGAAGTGAAAACATTAAAATAGATGCAAAAAACTTACCTCTAAGTAAATCTGTTATTTTAGGATGTCTCCTTTTAACTTTATTAATAACAACTAATAGAAATAACCAAATCTCAATAATACTTTTATAAAACATAAAGAATAGAAATAATCCACCTATCACTTCGACACTGTCAATTTTATTTGGTATCGAAAAGATTATTAGGAAAAGAGGAACCAGCAAAGCTAGAACCAACGATTCCACGGTAATTACACCAATACAGAATATGAGCAATCTAAACTTACTCATTAATTTTTCCGAGCATATTGGTCATTAATCAATCCTATTGCAAGGTTCAGTCTATGTTGTTGATTACTAAAGTCAAAATTATGCTGTGGGTATAATCTATTCAAAACAATAGCAGTATTTTCAATGTAGTCTGAGTTATAAGGGGGTCAGTTCACTTTTTCAATAATATGCTTTTTTAACCTATTCATTTTCCGCTGAAATACTTTATTATTTTTCATTTCTTTCCTAACTGTCGTCGTTGCAAAACTCACCGAACCAATATGAGTCAACCCAAATCGTGATGAAATTTCTTTGAGTGAAAAACCACCTAATTGCTGACAAATATACATTGCCGATTTTCTGATAGGATTACTATTTTTTTGACCAATATCTCTATTTGAAATTGAATCAATTTCTACTTTATAAAAATCGGCTATTATTTCTAACAAATTGTCTATCGTTAACTTTGTTGGTAAAACTTGCATTACAAATNCAATCCTCTGATTCTACTTGATTAACATAGGCAGGATAACTTGACCATGGATAGTTTTCTAATTGAGTGACCATCGGCCGCTTGGTTTCAATCGGGTTACGATGAATGTAACGAGACAATTGTAATAAGTAACTATCTTTCTCAACCAGTATTGATTTATATCTTCCTCTAAACAATGGACCATCAGTATTCTTAAGACGATTGTGGCGTTGAGTATAAACACCATTGATATGTCTCATCGCTCGTCCCAAATTGCCTAAAGGGGTTTGTACTAACAGATGATAATGGTTAGTCATCAAGGCATGCACAACAATTTCAAACCGTTCACAGGCCTCAGCTAATGTCTCCAGGAAAGCGGTATAAAATTTTTCTGAATGGAAGATATTTCGACGACCTTTATCACGCCCTCGACTCATGACGTGGTAATAGGCATCTTCATATTCTATGCGAAGGGGTCTAGGCATAATTTATAGGTTATCACAGCCCTCAATATTGAACAAGTGAATTGACCCCTTATCTTTTTGCGTAGCCCCTAAAGTTATCAACCCATTTCCAACAAATTGGAACCCATGCAAAGTACTGTCCATAAGCGCAGTGAATGTATGCCAAGCAAGTAATTGTAACGGCTGTCCTTTCTCATCGTAGTTTTTCTTTTTTTCACCTCTTTGAACTCGCGTTACTCTTCATCAACCAAATTATTCAAAAATGATTCAAAACTTATATCTAAAAATAGATCATCACTTACATCGCTTTCAGAATAATCTTGCTTCAATAAAATATTATCATCATCCATCAATAACACTTGCCCTTCCAAAACGCCATCCAAAACCAAGCAAAAAACTCCATGTCCACTCATGTCAACGGCAAAAGCAAAAACATTTCTTGAAATTCTTCCATCTTCTTTTAGCATTTCATTTATATGAAATACATTCTGTGAACAATCATCTGAGAACGAA
Source organism: Aliikangiella maris (assembly GCF_040719265.1). Lineage (NCBI taxonomy): Bacteria > Pseudomonadati > Pseudomonadota > Gammaproteobacteria > Oceanospirillales > Pleioneaceae > Aliikangiella > Aliikangiella maris. The sequence goes on from NZ_JBFDAH010000067.1 coordinate 3,030, forward strand.
TAAAACCTACGTATCTGAAACTCATTCAAATAACTCCCTGGATGAGGGCCTTCCCCCGTTCCATTGCAAACTAGAAACTCTAAAAAACTCTCAGGAAGTTTCATATTAGATTCTTTGAAATAGTTATTAACAACTTCAATATAATCAACTTTTTCGTATGGTTTTTCGTAAGAAATTAGTTTCATTTTTAGCCTCCTACCGATGCTCTTCCGCCAGAATGCCGAAATAGAGCATGAATCATCTCATCTATTAACACAATTTCATTATCTATCAAAAGAATAAGGGGGTCAGTTCACTTTTTCAATAATATACTTTTTTAACCTATTCATTTTCCGCTGAAATACTTTATTATTTTTCATTTCTTTCCTAACTGTCGTCGTTGCAAAACTCACCGAACCAATATGAGTCAACCCAAATCGTGA
>NZ_JBFDAH010000068.1:0-3423 GCF_040719265.1 Aliikangiella maris
ATTGAAGCGGTTTCATCTAAAACCAGTGAAACAAAGCCTTCTACCATTCCAGCGCAACAACCCCCTATCAATAGTTTTAGAGGGGAAACCGATAAAAGCCAAACACCTGTCCATAAAAATGCTGGCAATCGGCTAGAAGCTTACCAGAACTTTAAGTACCAATATGATGACAGTGGTAACTGCACGTTAATCAAACAATTACAGATTCGAGAGGATGGCAGTAAAGATAAACCCATTAATACCCGTCTTGAATATGATGGGGCCAATCAGTTAATCAGTGCAAGCCATCAAGGGCAATCGATTGCTTATGAGTATGATGCATTAGGCAGGCGAGTCACCAAAAATACCGGAAAAGCCATTACCCGATTTTTATGGAATGGTGATGTATTGCTGAGTGAACAGACCGATTTAGATAAAACGCTTTATTTGTTTGAGCCGAATTCCTTTGTTCCGATAGCGCAGGTCCATGATGAGCAGATTCAATTCATTCATACTGACCACTTGGGTACGCCCGCTCAATTAACTGACGAGCAAGGAAACATCATTTGGCGGGCGAGTTTTAAGCCTTATGGGGAAGTTGAAAACCTGGAAGCTGATGAAAATATTATTTGTAATCTCAGATTCCAAGGGCAGTATTTTGATGCGGAGACTCAACTGCATTACAATCGGTTTCGATATTATGATGCGAGGAATGGACGGTTTACGAGTCAGGACCCGATTGGGTTATTNTTTGATGCGGAGACTCAACTGCATTACAATCGGTTTCGATATTATGATGCGAGGAATGGACGGTTTACGAGTCAGGACCCGATTGGGTTATTAGGTGGGAGTAATCAGTATCGGTATGTGCCTAATCCAATGAGTTGGGTTGACCCGTTGGGGCTTGTGTGTAAAGAAAGTGAACAAAAACTATCGAGTGCATTAAATAATATTTTACCTGAAAAATCAGCTGAATTAATGGCTGAATTTAAACAGCTCAATAATATTACCGATGCTAATCCAACAGGACAATTAAATTCACAAGCTGCAATTTTAAATGCTTTAACGACACAAGCGGAAGCGATGAATGTTGATCAAAAGGATATTGATAAAATTTCGGGTGTTGTTGCTGATTTGCCGAATGTTAGTGGGCAAGCTATCGAGCAACCTGAAAAAGATGAAGGAACAAAAGTTAAGCATGAGGAACCAAAGTCATTTGAAGAAGTTGTACAAAGATTAAAAGACTCAAGAAAACAAATTGAAAAAAATAATGGTGTCCCCGTTCTTCATTATTCAGAAGATGAATTGGTAGAATTAGCTAAAAATGATAGTGTTGCACAAGAGCGATTCCAAATTAGGATGATGAATGCTAAATATTTAGATGACAATCGAAATCCTGATAAAAGTAAAGTTAAGGAAGGTGGTAAGTTAGGTGGGCCACTTGCCGGTACTGATGGTATAAAATATTGGACTACAGGATTTAGTCAGGTTGAAGATATTGATACCGATCCCAAGCTTGCCCATCAAAAAATGGGGCTAGAGAGTTATTATGATCCTGAAGAAGAATATGTGTTCGTAATAATTGATCAGGAAAAAGCTAGAGATGTATCTGGATCAGAGGTAATAACTCCGACATTTAAAAATATAGTTAAGTTTACCGACGAAAAAGTCGGTGATGATTTTGATATTGCAATACTTAAGGAAATAATGACTCCTGAGGGGCAAGCTGAATATATGGAGTTATATCAATTAGCTGATAAACAGGGTATTGATTTGTGGGATGTTCAACAAAGGGATACTTTTATTGAAAAAAATATATCTAATGCTCAGAAGAAAGCGATGTTTAAAACCAGATTCCAAGCACATGGTACATTAGGAGCAAATGAACTATTTTTGGGTACTGGACTAACTAAAAATGATATTGCTGGATTAAAAGAAAATTCACCATCAGGTGTAGTCGAAACTTACACTTATGATCGTAGTCCCCAAACGATTAAGCAATTAAAAAATGCCGATGGTGGTTCAGCGATACAGATTATCGATTTAAATGAAATCGGAGAGATTAATAGTTAATGAAAACACTACCAATCATAACGGATCCTAAAAGCCCGCCAAAAATATTAAAAAAAGTTGCTAAGATTATTAATCCTAGAATGAATGATAAACCTTTTACTTTTTTTGTTTATGGAAAGCATTTTATTATATTGAGTGAGTCAATTTGGATAAACAAAATAACGGGAGTTGCAGAACATCTCTTTGGTCAGATTGAATTTCCTATCGATGTAGCCCATTGGGTGGTTGCAGGTATTGAAGATAAGTTTATGAAAGGACCAAATGAAGGGGGATTGCCAGCTGGAGAATTTAAAAATAAGCAAGATGTAGATGGTGAAACTCTTTATTTAGTACGTGGTGTTTGTGTTGGAGGACCCACAATGCCTGGTTATAAACTGGTTAACCTTTCTCGTAAAAATAAGTATAACGATTATCAAGAGTTTGCTATGGGTGATGATTTTTTATTTGATTATGGACTATTAGATTGTTGGAAAGATTTAGCCGATAGGCATGATCGAGGGGAATTTTAAGTAAAGGAAACTTATTGAAGGGGATGCAACTATCAACATGAAACGCCAATTGGGATTAATCGATCAAGCAAACTTAGAAAGTAATGAAAAGATTTTATTAAAATTAAATTATCCTATGTTTCCTGATGAAGTATCACTTTTAATAAAGAAAGGGAAATACCTAGTCTTATCAACAGACTTTTATTCAAAGCTTGATAAATGCAGAATGTACTCTCAAAGTGAGTTTCCGTTAAAATCTCTCCACTGGATCATTGATAGAATAGAAAATGGATTTTGGAAAAAGCCAACTGACGGTGGTTTGTCAGACTTTGAGCGCAGTGTATCAAATGAGTTTGAAGGAGAGAAAGTCGGAGTTAATGTTATGATGCATTGCTGTGCAGAAAATATGCATGGTTTTAACATTTGGAATTCAAGTCGAAAAGATTATATTGCTGATATACCTCCTCACGAATGGAATATACCTGACTATATGCTTAAGGATGGTTTATTGGATGAACTGAAAAAAATAGCAGCTAAATATAGCTAAGGAGCAGCCAATTAATTGCTTCAATACTGCCATGTTAATAGAAGAGGGATAAGACAACTTTTATTCTTTTAACCATTCACTTACAACTTCCTAATTAAGAAAAAGAGACTAAAACATGGAGATAATTAGTAAAAAAAAGTACCAATACATATTAATTTATCGGAAATAGGTGCTTGGGAAATCTGGACTGGCAAAGGATATACTGAATTAAGATCTCAGCCAGGATGTAGTTTACTTTTTTACCATCATACTTCTTGTCAATTTATTTATCATAAGATTGTGCAAGAATTAAACGACTTTACCCAATTAACATCGTCCGCTTTTTAGTGCTTGCCA
>NZ_JBFDAH010000069.1:0-3353 GCF_040719265.1 Aliikangiella maris
ATGCCAATAAGAAATTGGAAAGCGGCCTTAAATCGATTTATGATTCAATTTGAAGACCGATTAAAAGATTATGTTTAACCTAGGGCAGTTACACAGAATTTTTTACAGGGTTACCTAATACTAAAAAAACGTAAGTAACATTAGCTTGTCCCATAACCTAACGTAGTGGCTGCATAAAAGTTTAGGTTTTTCCTGCTGTTCATATGTTTTATTTATTTCTTAAAGCATTCTTTAAAATACTAAGAACGTTAATTGCAGGAAATAATAGCGCTTTCAATTTGTCTTTTTTATCAAATTTACCAACAGGTACAACCGACATTTTGGCTTTAGTACGTAATCTGTTATTCACCGACATTGCGTCAAGCCAAACTTTGCTTTGTTTAGTCCTAAAAATAATTGACATCGAAATAGAGACATCTTCAGGGCCATTTTTAATATAATGTCCCGCTATAAATGGGATATGAAGCGCCTCTCCGGGGCTGAATTGGAATTTATGAGCGCGGTTATCGATACTTTCACTCCAACCAGGTCTTAGCGGACCATAGTCTGCAAAACTTTCTCTAGTTTCAGCAGGAACAACCCCTTCATCAAATTGATCAAACACTGCAACTTGTTTACTTCCTCTAATTTGAAAAAGAAATGTCGAGTATCTATCGATATGAAAGGGAGTAAATGCATTAGGTGAAGCGATAAATAAAAATAACATGGGTTCTATGGCTTTCTTACCTACACCTTTTTCATTCATCACAATTTCGATATCGTGAATAAGATCCTGATATAGTTCTTTAAATGACGGGTCAACTTCAGGACTTCTCACCATAATGTAGGAATCCGACGTGCGTATATTTTCTATAGTTTCCTCAATTGTCAGACCATTTTTTTGGTCGATATGAGCGCGGTCAAAGTTTGCATTTAAATCATCTAGCCCTTTAGAGTACATCACTTGGCCTTTGGGTAAATTAACCAGCACCTTTGATAAATTTTCTAATGATAGCGCTGGATGATTTCTCAGCTTGTGGAAAAATTTGAAAGGTTTTTTATCTAGATTTTGAGGGTCTAGATCAGATTCAATAAACTTATACACAGCTACTCTTCTTGTTCTTTTATATTCGTTATTGTATCCAGATTATATATTATATTGTAATTCCAAACTAGCGATAGAAAATACATTATTAAACTCTCCCAATAGGAGAGAATCTAGATTATTTGTAGGAGAGAAGCTAGATTATTTGCTGTTGATTTTCATAGTTTTTCTTCCATTTGCATGTGAGTTGAGCATATAAATGTGACAATTTGCCACATTCTTTACTCATGCTCGATTCATTAGAATTGCCACCATTCTCATACTACATAGTATGCAATAAACTTATCATCCACAAAATAGATTTATTTCCGTTACCTTAAAATAGTTAACTACTGGAGATTGTATGTATTTACGATGTTTATATACACTGTGTATTTCTTTATTTGTTCTGCAAGGCTGTGGTGGCAATAGCAGTAGTAGCAGCGATAATAATTCAATAGATGATCTAATTGACACGCCTGTAACATTGTCATTTGCTGCTCGAAGCAATCATTTAGATATTAATTGTAATGATGTTTACACGGGTTTTGGACCTGATGCCGAAGCATTTATAGGTATTGGAGATTTACGTTTTTTTGTCAGTAATATTCGTGCATACAATGCCAGCGACGATCTGGTTGCCGTAACTTGGGATAATAATGAATTTCAATATAACCACGAGTCTGGCTCAGTTGCTTTAATCGATTTTTTAGGTGCTGGTTCAAATTTTTGTGATACTGTTGCTGAAGCAACAGGTAGAACAAATACCGTTATTACCGGTATCAGCAATGGAGAAGTTATTTCTAAAGTGACGTTTGATATTGGTGTACCTCAAGCTTTAATGAAGGCTGTGATTGCTGCTGGCCCGGTTGAAGATGCTCCCTCTCCATTAAATGAATTGAATTGGTCCTGGGCTGGTGGTTATCGTCATTTTGTTATTAATTTTACAATGATGAATAGCAGTAATTCCGCAATTATAAATAACAGCTCAATACATATTGGAAGTACTGATTGTGGTGGTGATTTTTCTGCGGGTATTAATGCACTAACCGATCGCGACGAATGTGGATACTTAAATACCGCACAGGTATCGCTAGAACAGTTTAACCCAGAATCAAACATCATCGTGTTTGATGTGGCGTCAGCGTTGAGTAATATTCGAGCAACTGATCTGGTTAGCGATGTATGGCAAGCACATAACGGTGATGAGACTCTTTGTATCGATGAACGGCGCGATGGAGAGTGGTGTGTTACCGGTCAGAACTTTGGTTTACAGTGCCATTCAGGATTAGCAACCGAAGCCTGTCAGTCCATATTCCCTAACTTTGGCATCGAACTCACTACCGGCGAGTCATCTAGTCAAACAAACTCTGTTTTCGATGCTGAATAATTACTTTTTGACAGTGTCAATGTTGGAAAAATACCAGAAAAAATTTTGGTTAAACCAAATGCAAAATATTCTTAGTATTGTAGTACTTTGCTCGGTGAGCTGCTTAACGGCATGTGATAGCTCATCGGAAACAACAGTTGTCACAAGCAATGAAGAAATCGATTTACGACAGTTGCTAAAAGTACCGGAGCACTTTGCCATACCACCTATACCCGATTACAATGTTCCAACACGTGAAAAAATTGAATTAGGTCGACGATTATTTTATGACACTAAACTATCCGCAAATCAAACACAATCCTGCGCATCCTGTCATAAACAATCGCTAGCTTTTAGTGATGGCAAGGTGACACCAAAAGGTTCAACAGGTGAGCAGCTCGTGCGCAATAGTCAAGGATTAGCCAATTCAGCTTATCACCCGACACTGACCTGGGCCAATAAAGTTTTTCTTGAAATAGAAGATCAATTACAAGTACCGATAAGAGCAGATGATCCGGTTGAACTTGGTGTGACACCCATTTATGTCGATGAGGTACTAGCAAGATTTAATAATGATAATGTGTATATTGGACTGTTTGCAAATGCCTTTCCTGAAAGTTCAACTGGTGCAACACTTAATAAAATTATTCAGGCACTAGCCACATTTTGTCGCACATTAATCTCTGGTGATAGTCCTTATGATCGTTATTACCAAGGCGATAAAACCGCACTTACCCAACAGCAGTTACTAGGCTTTCAGCTTTTCAATGGCGAAAAATTTGAAAAACAAGGGGTCAAGCCTATTTTACAATATATAACCCCCTTTCCAATTGCTTTACCTCACTCAACCATTGGCCTTCAACTAACTCACGCTTAACCTTATTCACAGAAAATGATACACTTCCACTATGACTTAAGTTA
>NZ_JBFDAH010000007.1:0-273384 GCF_040719265.1 Aliikangiella maris
TGGATTATTCTCATTTAATTCAGGCATTGCCAACAGCAAGGGTATCGGTGTTTTAATGTGTGCAATCACCGGTTCGGCAGCAAGCAACTGTAAATTATAAACCGCCAATTTAATAATTCGCTCATACTGAGCTGAAAAATATAAACCTTCGTCAATTTCAATTTGGATTTGTTCAAATAATTGAGAGGGAACCAAAGCTAGTTTGGCGGGCTCTCCCTGACTATTAGAAAACTCACTTTCAGCGTAGGCACAAATACCCGCTTTAAAAGAAAAATAATTCATTCGACTACTATCACCAATGGCGGTAATCAAATTGGTGGCTGCGATGTAAACTGGGGGATATTGCACGTTAAACTCCTTTTTAAAAAGTACTTTGGTTTCCGTTATATTGTTCGAGCTTGTCTTGTTCGGTTATGTCTTGTTCGGTTATGTCTTGTTCGGTTATGTCTTGTTCGGTTATGTCTTGTTGGTGTTCTGCTTTGTGTGCAGTACAACACTCTTTCACTTTTTAGTTAGCTTATGTAGCTTATTGCCTAAAAACACATTAGACCAGCCAATTAATTAAAAAGCAGTGAAACAAATCACAAAAATAGCTGGCTATTAAAGTTATGCTAGCTATTATCATATTATATCGACTTTAGCTCACCTCTCTTATCTGAATCTCTTAAAGCTCAATAGTTAAAACAACTCAATTGAGATTTTAAGTGTATTGCTTTCATCAAATTCATTAAGCTAAGCAAACAACCAAAACTATTTAGACAAAGCAGAAGACTAAACTAAATATAGTCTTTTAAAAAAGACTTATGAAGCCGGTGCAGTTTCATTTCATATAAAAAAGGCGCATAAAACTATGCGCCTGAAGTAAACTACGGTTCAGTGTGTTGTAGATAATTAAATAACACCACGCCTTTCTTGGTCACGTTCAATTGAATCAAACAGTGCCTGAAAATTACCTTCACCAAAACCGTTATCACCTTCACGCTGAATTAACTCAATAAAAATTGGGCCAAATAAATTTTTAGTGAAAATTTGCAATAAATAAGTATTATCCGCTTGACTATCCACTAAAATTTGATGTTCCTGAATACGTTTTTTATCTTCTTTGACAAAAGGTACTCGCTGAAAAACATTTTGGTAGTAATCATCACCAATATCGAGCGTATCAATTTTATTAGCATCCAGTAAATCACACGACTTAACCAAATCATCCGTTAAAAAAGCTAAATGTTGAACGCCTGGGCCATTATAAACATCCAAATATTCATCAATCTGATTGTTATTATCATCCTTACCTTCATTAATTGGAATGCAAAAATTACCACATGGGCTTTGCAGTGCATAAGATAATAAAGCGGTTTTGCTACCTTTAATATCGAAGTAACGTACTTCAGTAAATCCAAAAACCTCTGTGTAAAAATTTGCCCAAGTTTCCATTGTACCTTTATAAACATTGTTAGTAAGATGATCGATTCTTAAAAAACCTTTATCTTCAACAATAATCGGCTCAGGTAAATCTGCAAACTCAGTATCCCAAATAGCATTACCTGGCTGATAGCGATCGATAAAATAAATCAAACTGTCGCCAATACCATAAATGGCTGGATAAGGTAGATCTTTTGCTACATCATCAGCAGGTTTTGCGCCGCGTTTTACGGCTGTTTCAAAAGCATAGTCGGCATCTTTCACTCGCCATCCCATTGATGCAATCGCAGGCCCATGCGACTTTACAAAGTCTGCTGTAAAACCTTTTTTCTCATTGTTAAGCAAAAAGTGAATATCATTTTGTTTGTAATAAACAATATCTTTACCTTTAAACTTTTTCAATTTTGAAAAGCCGAACTCAAGAAACACATCATGCATAAAACCACTATCTGGTGATGCAAACTCGGTAAAGTCGATACCTGTCAGCCCCAATGGATTATTATTTGCTGTCATCTTTCCCCCCTTAACTTACTTTTCTAACCAGCTTTGGTTATAGTCTTTAACCATGCAATTTCTAAAATTATCCGTTAACTTTAGTGGAACAAAAGTATCCACCATAACGGCATATTCAAATGTATCTTCAACACCAATTGACTCTTCAGTTTTACCGGGCTGAGGACCATGAGGAATACCTTTTGGATGTAAAGTAATAGAGCCGGGTTCTATATCGGTACGACTCATAAAGTTACCATGTACATAGTAAAGTACTTCATCACTGTCGATATTGGTGTGATAGTAAGGTGCTGGGATTGCTTCTTTATGGAAATCATAAAGTCTTGGAACAAAATTACATACCACAAAATTATTCGCCGTAAATACCAAGTGATCAGAAGGTGGTAAATGAATTTGTCCAACTTTGGGGGCAAACTCTTTCATGTTAAATGCCCAAGGATAGCAAGCACCGTCCCATCCAACCAAATCATAAGGATGCCACTGCAAAACTGAAACCTGATATTGAGCGCCATATTTAATCACCAGCTCAAACTCACCTTCTTCAACTTTTGCATCTTGTAGAATAGGCGTACGAATATCTCTCTCACAGTAAGGTGCCGATTCAGTCAGTTGACCGGTCGGAATACGATAATGTGCAGGAATCGTCACCATTGTCGCTGACTCAATAACCATCAACTTATTGTCGCTATAGTCATCAAATTTAAGTTGATAGGTCGTACCTTTAGGAATAACCAGATAGTCATATTCTTCAAAACGAATATTGCCGTATTCAGAGGTCAGCTCACCACTTCCTTGATGAACAAATACAATTTCATCGGCATAAGCGTTTCGATAAAACTGTGATGTATCTTCTGTAACTTTTGCCGTATAAATTGCAACATCATCATTAAACAAGTGCATTTTGCGTGATTCAAAAAAGTTACCTTCGCTGTTACATTGTGAAGTGTGCACTTTATAATTTTGTAGTAAAGAATCTCTCCATTGTTCGCCATGAAATATCTGATGAGGTTTCACTTCACTAACTTTACATGGCATATTGTGATGATATTTATTTGAATAAATATTTGAGAATCCATGCGTCGAAAATAACTCTTCGCGATATAGCTCTCCATTTTCTTTTTCAAATTTAATGTGTCTTTTGTGTGGGATTTTTCCCTGACGAATATAAAATGGCATAACTTTTCTCCTCAATAAGTGATTTCAATTTGAGGAATATGCTACTCACAAAAATTATCATTCGATTGATCTAAATCAATACAATTTCCAAATCAAAGTGGGAAATACCGATACAGATCATCTGTTAAAACGATTATTTAACATGAAACTATATAGATTTATTAGATTTTAATTCGAGCAAATTGAACATAAGGTTTTGTAATTTAAAATATTTTTGTTAGCCCTAACTAAATACCAAACTCTAGTTCATCATAACCAATTCCTTGTCGTCGAATGAGTGTACCAGTGTATGATTTCTAGATTTTTCAAAATGCCTATAGCTAGCCTAACCGATGATATGCTCTAAAATTCAAACTATAGACTTCAACCCAAGCGATTATCTTGTTCAAATAAATTGAAGCCAAATAATTGCAAAAATTAGTGAACACAAATATTAAATTTAAACAATTGCTAAAACAAATAAGCGCTCCCAAAAATATTTTTCTTATAATCAATACTCAACCTGTTCACTTAAAAACCATTAAGCAACCAACCACTGTTCAAAAAATCATAATTAAATAAGCACACGAGAAATGTGTGTCCATATAAAAGCCTTCATAATCAGTAAAAACATTTAACGAGACTTCTGAATATGAAAAAAGTTAAAAGATATTTAGTTAGCGTAATAGCTTGTGACTTTACTTACTATTTATTTTACTTATTTTCGCTGCACCTCGGTCCAGTAATTAATAAAATAATCAAACTACAGCTTACTTCTGAATAAATTGATCAAAATAAATTCACATAACACCATCTTTAATTATGCAACACTACGTAGTGACCACAAACTGGTCAGCATTCAATTTTTATTAATTATTTTTTCAAAATCTCCAACTTCAATACCGTTAACTAATTCTCATCGAAAAAAATATTACAAGCCAAGACTCTTTAATTTTAAAATCTTGGTATGCAATCTTAGACCAAGAAAAACAAGCCAATAAAAACATTTTAAAATATATCTCTTTTTTTAGATTTATAACTAGCTATTCAAAAACGTTTGATTTTTTTTAAACAGTTTCGTAAAAAAATAATTAATAAGCTTGTCACAAATCAATGAGAGCATCTTTGTTGCTTACAAAAGAAACGAACAATTTTTTATTTTCTTACTTTTTTTATTTGCTCACTGACGCACAGAAAATAAATTTAATTCACCTATATTGGCAGTTGCTTTATCTGCTTAAAAAAATTTAATCACACAAACAAAGATTCAACTGGAGGCTTTCAGTGAAATATGAAATTACAAATGGGACTATCAATCAAGTTATCGTTGATGATTTTGATCCAGAAAAAGTAACAGATGCTGAGCTAAAAAAATTAAAAGAACTTATATATAAAAACAAAATTGCTGTGTTAAAAAATCAATTCTTAACACCTGAGCAATATATAAATTTATCAAAGCGCTTGGGTACGCCTGAAGAATATTATCAACCAATGTATCACCACCCAGAAGTTAAAGAAATATTTGTTTCATCAAATATTCCTAAAAATGGTGAGCAATTTGGTGTACCTAAAACCGGCAAATTCTGGCACGCAGATTATGCGTTTATGCCAAAACCTTTTGCGTTTACTCTGATTTACCCACAAGTTATTCCGCAACAAAACAGAGGTACATTCTTTATCGACATGGGAAAGGCTTACAACAATTTATCCGATGAGCTAAAAGCAAAAGCAGAATCATTAATTTGTCGTCATAGTGTTCGTCGTTATTTTAAAATAAGACCAACTGATATTTATAAACCTATTAGCGAAGTGCTAAAAGAAATTGAACAAGAAACACCCGAAGTTCAACATTCTTGTGTGTTTACTCACCCTATTACACAAGAAAAAACCCTTTATATTTCTGAAGGATTTAGCGAAGGGTTAATCGATAAAAACGGTAAATCACTTGACCAAGGTGAACTAGACGAATTACTTGAAGCTACTGGTCAAAAGGATAAAGCTTATAAAAATCCAGCTATCCATTTACAAACCTTTGAAAAAGGCGATATTCTAATTTGGGATAATCGTAGTCTTGTTCATTGCGCACTACATACTTCAGCACCAGAACCCGCGGAGTCATTCAGAATCACACTACATGATGAATTTGATTTTTACGAAGGTGTTAACGACTTTAACCAACAAATCGCTGCGGTTGCCTAAATAAACCGCAATTACTTTAAACTTGAATATTAAATACTCGGAAAATTGAACATGATAGTTTCAGAAAGTTTACGTGAACAAATCAAATTTAACGATGATCCAGATTTAATGGCAAAAGTTCTCACTCCATATAAAGATCATTGTCAATATTTAAAAATTGCTACCGTCACTTCGGAAGGTAATCGTGAAAATGAAGAATATCTAGCTTCATCAGCTATGTTTCAGATCCCGGAGTCTTGCTATATCGACGATACGGGACATTTTAATTCGGTCGAATTTAACATTTGCTATAACCAGTTGATGTATTACACCATTGCTAAATCAATTGCAGAAAATGCCTCGCCGATGTTTGCCGACTGGACAATGGAAAAATACTGGCAAAAACAACTACCTGACATTTTAATTATCAACTTCAAAAGTAATTTTAAACGACCAATCAATGCTTCACGATTTAGTGGCGAAATGGAGTTTATTAAAACCACATTCAAGAAAAATATTCAATTTGTTAACACAATTATTCGTTATTGGGACGACAATAATGGCTATTGTGAAGGTGCAGTTGATCTAGCTATCGTTAATATGTAAAGGAAGTAAATCTATGTCTTCAGGTGTATTAGATACCATTCAAAACAAGCCGCAATCTGATCGTAAAGAAGAAATTCAGCGATATTTATCGAGTGAATTTAAGAAGTCGCTTTTTATGCAAGAAAATGAAGAAATCCCCTTACATACCAGTGTATTTGATTTAGGCCTTAATTCACTCGGTGCAGAAGCATTAAAGCAAACATTTGAATCAACGCTTAACTGTCAGATTGATACGGTTGACTTTTTCAATCATCCAACTATTGCTCATTTAACAGAGCGCTTATATAACGAACTATTTAATACGCCTGGGTCATCATCGCAGCTCAATCAGGTGCAAGACGAAACGCGAGAAACGGTTAGTGCCATGTTAAATTCGATGTATCAATATTAGAGACATCATTTAGCAGATAATTTCATAAAGCTATTTTTTCCTTGGTCGTTTATTTAATTTTTAATAAACGACTGAGGTGTTATTAACGTACACAGGTTTAATAACAGCGCCATTTTAGTACTTTTTACCGCGCTAGCTTTTAATTAGCGCAGCAAGATTAAACACAAAATTCAGATAAGCAATTATCAAGTTAAGCAAATTATATTGTTGTTCAAAATGAATCACTTTTATTGATGATAAGTGCTTAAACTAAATGCCATTTAAGGCTAAAAAACCAATTTAATTGACTGAACCATAAATACATAGCAAAGCGTCATATCCTATTATATTTGGTTCGGTTATCTAAAAAATCTGTTAATAACAGGAGATTCCACGCGATGGAAACTATTGACAATTCAACTATTAGTGCCGAAAAACAGCAATTGAATGCACTATTAATGGAAAAATATGAACCTATCGCAATTATCGGTATAGGTTTGAGACTTCCCGGCAATAACTTAACCAGCGATGACTTTGTACAGTTTTTAAAAAATAAAGGTGATGGAATTGTCGATATACCTGTCGATCGCTGGAACAATAAAGAGTTTTATCAAAATTCACCAGAGAGAGGCAAAATAAAAACCAATAAAGGTGGTTACTTAAATAACATCACCGATTTTGATGCCAAATTTTTTAACATTTCGCCCAAAGAAGCCCACTATATTGATCCTCAACAGCGTATTGTTCTAGAGTCATCCTGGGAAGCATTAGAAAATGCCAACGTCAATATTGAGGCTCTCAAAGGCAGTGATGGTGGCGTTTTTATGGGGGTCAGTTCAATTGATTATTCACTTGAAGTTGTTAGCTTGCCTAATGATGAATTGGCAGCACCAATCGGTACAGGTACATCACACAGCGCAGTTGCCGGTCGTATTTCTTACTTTTTAGGTTGGAAAGGCCCAAGTGTGAGTGTAGATACGGCTTGTTCTTCTTCATTAGTCGCACTGCATCAGGCGACGCAGGCGTTACGCCGTAAAGAGTGCAGTATTGCTTTGTGTGGTGGCGTAAATGTGATTCATCATCCACGTAATTTAATGATATTTTCCGACGCCAATATGCTTTCTGCCGATGGAAGATGTAAAACTTTCGATGATACAGCCGATGGTTATGGTCGCAGTGAAGGTTGCAGTGTTGTTGTCTTAAAACGTTTATCCGATGCTATGCAAGATGGTGACCATATTTATGCAACCGTGCGCGGCTCAGCCGTTAATCAAGATGGCGAAAGTGGTGGACTAACCGTTCCCAATGGAATTGCCCAAGAATTTACCATGCGCAATGCATTGAAAGATGCAGCATTATTTCCAGAGGACATCGACTTTGTTGAGGCCCATGGCACAGGCACCAGTCTGGGCGACCCAATCGAAGTCAATGCAATCAATAATGTCTTTAAACAATCTCATAGTAAACAAAATCCACTGTATATTAGTTCGGTAAAAGGCAACATAGGCCATACCGAAGCAGCCGCCGGTATTGTTGGTGTAGTTAAAGCTGCGTTGCAATTAAATCATGCAGAAATTTACTCACACATATCGATGCATACACCATCAACGCACATACCCTGGCAACAATATATTGTTGAAGTGCCACTTGAATCGAAACCCATGCAACCTAAAGTTAACCGCGGTCTGGTTAATTCCTTTGGTTTTGCCGGCACATTATCATCAATTGTTTTAGAACAAGCCCCTAAAAAACGCGTTGATAATAACAATCAATCTGCAGCGGATAATAAACAAACCACTCAATATCCAACACCAATAATTTGTGTTAGTGCTAAGAGTAAAGCAGCGTTAAGCAATCAACTAAGCCGACTCAAAAACTATATGGAAAATAACCCTACAATTGATTTGTCTGCTTTGGCCCACGCAACAAATCAACGAACGCATTTTAATCAGCGTTTAAGTTATCCAGTCAATGTTGATGCATTACAATCTCCAGAAAAAAATACTGAAGTGTTAAACTGGCTCTCAAAGCAAATTGAAAAGTTAGCTGAAGGTAAATTTCAAGAGTCAAGTTCACCCAAAGTCGCTTTATTATTTACAGGGCAAGGTTCCCAATATACAGGGATGGGCGCCGAGCTTTATCTGGTTTCACCAATCTTTCGTGCTGCGATTGATTTGTGTGATCGCATGTTTACCCCTTATTTACAGACATCAATCAAAGCAATTATGTTTGGCGAAGATGGCGAAGCAGCACAAAAAATTAACCAAACCTTGTTCACCCAAACCAGCTTATTTACCTTTGAATATGCAATGTCTCGCTATTGGTTTAGTTTAGGTATTCAACCAAGTTGCGTCATTGGTCATAGTATTGGCGAGATTGTTGCCGCCTGTGTTGCCGGAATGCTCAGTCTGGAAAACGCAATTAAACTGGTCGCCAATCGAGCGATGCTAATGCAGTCAGTCAAAGCACAAGGAGGAATGCTCGCAGTAAAAGCCACCGAAAGCCAACTACAAAACTATTTAAGTGACTTTCCTGCCCTTGGCTTTGCAGCCATAAATAGTCCGCAACAATGTGTTATTTCGGGTGAAATTACCCAGCTTGAATCATTACAATCCGCATTGGAATCCCAAAGTATCAGTTGTAAGAAGCTCGAAGTTTCACACGCATTCCATTCACAACAAATGGAAGTTGTTTACGATGAGTTTTATCAAGCAATTAAAGATATTCCCTTTAGAGAAGCAGAGATTACACTCATCTCAAATTTAACAGGTGATGCGGTTACCTATGAACAAGTTGCCGATCCAAATTATTGGGTAAGACATATTGGCGAAGCCGTTCGTTTTGCTGATGGAATCAAGGCGATAGAAGCGCGTGGTAAGCATTTATGTATTGAGGTAGGTCCAAGTGCCGCACTAAGCAGATTGGGGCGACAAACTGTAGAAGGATTTTACTGGGTTGCCAGCACCAATCAAGGGAGTGAAAATCGAATCACTATTGCCAAGGCGGTTGCAGACTGTTATCAGGCAGGACTGAATATTGACTGGCAAGGCTACCATCATGGGTTAACTTACCCAACGATTAATCTCCCTTACTACGCTTTTAATAAGCAACCTTACTGGTTAAATATCAATCCAACAACTCGATTTAGAAACCAGCAACAAACAAGTCAGCTCCATCCATTACTTGGCGAAAAAATTGTGGCCCCAGATATTGCCACACCGCTTCAAATGACCACAACATCGACATCAAGTAATTCGTTAATCACTTTTAAGAGCAAAATTTCTTCACAGCAACCAGCCTATTTATTTGATCATCAGGTTTTTGGTCAGGTAGTTTTTCCTGGTGCTGGATTTGTCGAAACACTCATTGCTGTTGAACAAGAATTATTTGGTGAAAACGGTGGAGATATCACACAAGTTCAAATTCATGAACCACTTTATTTAACTGAATCACTTATCGAATATACCACGACTTGTCAGGCTCAGGTTGACGGTGGCTACCAGGTAACCATTCATTCACAACTATTAGATGAGGCAGCAAGTAATACAACCATTGCCTCTCAGAATGATCAAGTCAACCACAACGAGCAGCGCGACTCCATTCGTCGTCTGCATATTACCGCGACGTTATATCCATGTGAGGAGCAAGAACCTCATCAAGTAAAAATCAATAGAGGTGATGAACTGGTTGAATACTCGCAAATAAAACAGCAGAACAATACCCTAAACTCAATTAATGCCGATGACATCTATCCTGAATTTGAAAGTATTGGTCTTAATTATGGCGACGAATTTCAGCGAATTATCGATATTCAAACTGATAAAAATGAAATTGCGATAGCCCAATTAGGTTACAGTAAAAATAATGCAACCTATCAAATCAATGAGTTTATTACACCAACCCTGCTCGACTGCACCATGCAAACGATTACCACTGTGGTTAAAGGCAACAAAACCTATCTACCGGTTGCATTTGATAAAGTAAGCTTTTTTAAAAAGCCCCGCGGCCTATTAACCAGTTACTTAAAGATTACCGAATTCAATGAACATCAAGTCAAAGCTGATTTTGTTATTCGTGACCAGCAACGAACCGTTGCTTGTGTGAGAGGTTTTACTTTGCAACCTGTCTCACATGTAAATACTGCAACAAGCGCTCGTCGTTTTTTGCATACTGTCAACTGGAAAAAGCGCTCTTTATTTTCACAAAGTGAGCAAACAGAAATTCCAGCGGTTATCGCTATTAACGCACCACAAGCAATCAATCAGACAGTTTTGGCGAATACTCAAAGTAAATGGCAACTAATTACCAGTGAAACAATAGCACACCATATTACGCCAACGACACCCCCATCAACTATTCTCTTTTTCTGGCAGTCTGCTAATACACTTGAAGAAAACTATCGGGCATTGCTATCTACGATTCAATACTTGCAGCAAGACTCACTTAACAAGTTGCAATTTAGATTTTGGACCGTGACACAATCAGCACAGTTATTACCTGAAGACATTCAAGCAATTAAGGCAAACCATACAAGCAACGACAAAGCAAATTCGAATAAGTTAGATAGCCTTCATGCTGCCTCAGTATGGGGTTTTGTACATACGCTAATTAATGAATATCCTCGCTGGCAAGGTAAAGTGATCGATATGCCTGCAGAAGAGACAACTGACAACTTCATCACGCAAATTGACAACGAAATTATTTTGCAAAAAACTAATAATGATATGTTTGTCGCCTATCGACAGGGACAACGCTTTATTAAAAAAATCCAAGAGGTACTTGTCGTTAAAAATATCGACGAGAAAAATTTTGAATTACAAATTACAGAATATGGATTATTCGAAAACATTAAGCCCATTGAAGTACCACTAGAAGCTCCGCAACCGGGCGAAGTTCAAATCGAAATTCGTTCAGCCGGTTTAAACTTTAAAGATGTATTAAATGCTCTCGGTCTCTTAAAAAAATACGCAGACGAACATCAAATTGAATATACGCCACTACCGCTGGGATTTGAAGGTTCGGCAGTTGTTGTTCAATGCGGAGCAAATACCACTTTTCAGGTTGGCGATGAAGTGATGTTAAGCCAGTTAGGCTGTTTTAAAAAACGCCTCAATATTTCGCAGGACTATGTTGTCAAAAAGCCTGCGCGACTAACTCATGCACAAGCAGCGGGCATTCCAACGGCTTACATTACCGCTTATTACTCACTGCATACCCTCGCTAACATCAAAGCTGGTGATAAAGTGTTGATTCACAGCGCAGCAGGCGGTGTTGGACAAGCGGCAGTACAAATTGCTAAAGCTGCAGGTGCCATTATTTATGCAACAGCCAGTCCACGTAAATGGCCATTTTTACAAAGCCAGGGTATTGAGCACATTTTCAGTTCACGCGATCTCAACTTTAAACAAAAAATACTTGAACTCACCAATAACGAAGGCGTTGATATTGTATTAAATAGTCTTAATAAAGACTTTATTCCCGCGGGACTCGATGCACTCGGCAATGGCGGTCGTTTTGTTGAAATCGGCAAGCTTGACATCTGGAGTAATGATCAAGTCAAAGCTTATCATGATAACATTGATTATTTTAATTTCGATTTAAGTGAACTGCCCGAACAAGAACTCAATCAATTAAACAAAGATATTCTTAATCAGGTTGCACAACAAATTGAAGCCGGTAATTATCAACCCTTACCCGTTAATGAATTTGCGTTGGATGAAGTCCAAGAAGCATTTGCCATACTTAGCCGCGGCGCCAACACCGGAAAACTGGTGATTAATCTGACCCAACAGGCACCAGAGGCAACAGATATTACAATCAATGCCAATGCATACTACATCATTACTGGTGGGTTTGGTGCACTTGGTCAGTCACTCGCCAGTAAACTGATAGAGCGCGGCGCACAGCATATTGTATTGTGTGGCAGAAACCTACCTCAAGAATCACAACTCTCGCAACTACGTCAAAACTGGCCGCAACACGTGACACTTTATCCGGTCAAAACTGACATTTCCGATGCCGATTCAGTCAATAATTTATTTAATCTACTAGCGAATGATACTCGACCAATTGGTGGCGTTTTCCATACAGCCGGTGTATTAGCTGATGCGCCAATTAAAGGCCAAACACTGACTTCAATTGAAACTGTGTTTGCCCCTAAAATTACTGGAACTGATTTATTACTGGCCGCACTTAACAAATATCAAAGTGATGCATTTTTTGTCGGCTTCTCTTCAATTGCGGCCATGCTTGGTTCAATGAGCCAGGCTAACTATGCCGCCGCCAACGCCTACATCGACTACCGACTCGCGGTAGAAAATGCTACAGGACAAAGACGATGTTTAAGTATTAATTGGGGTCCTTGGGCAGAAATCGGGATGGCCGCTGAGTTAACCGAAGCACAAATCAAAGGCATCGAAGAAAAAGGTATTTTTATGCTAAAACCGAAGGATGGTTTACGTTTATTAATGCGCAGTTTATCTAGCCAGTTTGCACAACTGGCCATTTGTGAATTTGATTGGGATTTACAAACCGCTAGCAGCAATGAAGTTAATAGTTATTTTAGTGACTTATCATTTGGTGGTGGCAGCCAAAAGAAAACCACGATTAATCTTGACGAACTGACAACTGCCAACAGTGCTGAACGCCACGATAAAATTTTAGAATTTGTGCGTGCCAGTATTGCTGGGGTATTGCATTTTGAAGATATTGAAGATGTTAGCAGAGATGCAAAAATTGCAGATCTCGGACTCGACTCATTAGTTGCCGTTGAATTAAAGAATACCCTTGAAGCTAACTTAAGAGTGCCTTTGATGACTTCATTAATTTTTGACTATCCCACAATTCCATTATTGGTTGAACATCTGCTCAATGAGTTATGGTCCGATAAAAAACCAGTAGAAAAAAATAGTGACATCGATACGGTTACCCAGCTATCAGATGATGAACTCGACAAAGAACTCGCATCCCTGATGGAATAGTCGTTTTAACAAAAATCGATCTGCCAATCCGCATTATCTTGGCAGATCGTCAGGCAAATCAAATATTCAATTAATAAAAACTGAAGACAAAAAGTATGACTTACTTACCCATCAATCATTCTCACACCGAGGAGAGGTACAATGGAAACAATGTCTGTCGATAGAAAAAATTATTTTGATCATATCGCTAAAAATTTTTACCAACAAAGTCTCAGTGTAAAAATCCCTTTTCGTTATCGCTTTAATTATTGGCTTTATTATGTTTTGTTAGCACGTAAAGGCACACCGGTTCACTCAACAACGCAAGATGCACTCTATGCTGATGGCCGATTAAAGCGGGGTTACGAAAAATATCTTGCCAAGATCAACCAGTGGATATGCCAAAATTATCCCGAAACAGAGCATCATATCCAAATTCCAACATTTAACGCCGATGAAATAAAAGAATCCGAAGTGCCCTATTTAATGAACTTACGTATTCCTTTTGTGCTCAAAGGGGGGACTCGCGATTTAAAAATGATGGACTGGGATCTGGATTATTTTGAACAAAACTTTGGTGACTGTGATATTCCCATTAACACCGCCCCAGATAAACCCGCACAAAATAAGTTCGAAAAAACTAAAGCATCAAACTACTATGACTTTCGCCCGGGTAAAGTCAAAGAAGTCATTGACTCAATTAAACAAGGCGGCAACTTGCGTTCAGTTGCCGTAGAAGATGTTATGCACCAGCAAGATGGTCGATTAATTAGCGACCTAAATATTCCTAAATTTGAACGCATGAGCGGTTGGATTGATTACCAACATGACAAACTAAAATCGCGCTTTAGAGTGGGCCATATTTTGTCAAAACAATTATTTTTACAGCCCAGTTATGCCTACACAGTATGGCATCTCGAACCGGGTGACAATTTCTTTTTACTCAATTCAGGTCACAAAACCTGGACTATGGCACATCCTTATTACAGCGCGGCATTTTTTCCAAGAGTGAAGAAAACTACCACTTATCATGGAAGCAGTATTGATGTGCGCGAGGACAATGAAGCACAGCGGCAACGTGGTTACGATGCTTATACCCGAATTCCTAAATTACAGTTTGATGTAGAACCAGGAGATATCGTCAGACTACCCAATTACTGGTGGCATACGGTAGAAACCCATGCTGAACAATATGCCATTGCAGTTACTTTAAGGGCTTCGTGTATGCCAAACACAACATCCATTGCTTATTTAATATTACGTATGCTCGATGAAGATTATCATCAGTTAGTTAAACGTATACAGCAAGGTGGCCGGGTTACCGATGAAGATGTTGATTTAAAAATATTTTCAGATTTAGATCAGTCAAAAAATTAAATTGAGAAAATTGTTTAAGAAGCAAATAAACTTAAATTTAGCAATAAAAAATACAATTAACCATTACGATGTTAACGCAGTTATCAATAGTGGTTAATTTTTTTATTATCTCCCAAAAAGCAAGTTGCATATTGTTTGTTACCACACATTTAAAAACAGAAGTAAAATTTTATGCGAGAATATATAGAACAAATACAACAGATGTCCCATAAACAACTCGTTTTATTACTAGCGAAAAAAAAGCAAGAAGAAACCGCTCCCCTGCCAATTGTTGGCTATGGATTTCGTTTTCCAGGCAACATTAATAACATCGAAAAACTGTGGCAGAGCATGACCGATAAAGCCATTCATATTATAGACTACCCCGAAGGACCACCGGGCACTCAAGCAAGGCCACGCTGGAATCCCCAAAGCTATGGCAACCAGTTGACACTGCGGCACGGCGCATATCTCGAGTCGTTAGATGCGCTTTATCAAATGGACAATATGCAAACCGACGAAGCCACCTATCTCGATCCGCAGCAACGTCTGCTAATGCAATGTTGTCACGAAGCAATGGCCAGCGCAGGACTCCCACTCGATGCTTTAGCCAATAAAAAAGTCGGTATTTTTATTGGCATTAGTACCGCAGAATTTTTTCATGCCAGTTTACATAACCAACTAACTGCCGCTCAACTCTCACCTTATATGGGTACGGGTATTGCACTCAGTGCGACGGCAGGCAGACTGGCTATGATGCTGGGTAGTCAAGGGCCAACTCTAGCCATTGATACCGCCTGTTCGTCGGGACTAAGTGCACTGCATACCGCAAAAAACAGTTTACGCCGCGGCGAGTGTGATTGGGCATTAGTTGGGGTTAGTCATTTATTACTTTCCCCGTTTACTTCACTGGCTTTTGAACAAGCCGGGATGCTCTCCCCTGACGGACAGTCACGCCCCTTTGATATGGCTGCTAACGGTCATGTCAGAGGCGAAGGCGTTGGTGTCATATTACTTACTAAAAAATCCATTGCAGAGAATGAAAAACTAAACATCAAAGCCTGGGTGAAAGGCAGTGCTATTCATCAGCAAGGTAATCGCCCGGCTATGTCAGCTTCAACCGGAAAAAGCCAGCAACACATTTTGTGTGAGGCACTAGAAGATGCCGGTTTAACAACTAACGACATTGACTATATTGAAGCACATGCGGTTGGCAACAAATTAGGCGCACAAATTGAAATAGAAAGTCTTCGTGCTGTTTATGATAGCAACAAATATGATAGTAAAAAAAATATTTATGTGGGTTCTGCTAAAGCCAACTGGGGGCACCTTGAAACGGCATCAGGCTTGTTGAGTGTAATGAAAACTATCGCACTCATGCAACATCGAGAAATTCCGCCACAAACTGCCATCGAGCAATTGGATGAGTGTATTGACCAACCGCAAAGTCATATTCAAGTTAACTTACAACCCGTCTCGCTAAGCCATCAATTACCAATTCGATGCGGGATCAGTAGTTTTGGTTTTACCGGAACAAACGCGCACGTCATACTGGAATCAAATAGCGCAGCTAATATTGATGATAGAAATTCAAGTAGCCAATCATCAACAACTATACCAACTACCCATTTATGGCCCACTAATAATGTCTGGAAATAGGATATACCATGATTCATTTTGCTGAAATTAATACACTTGCCCAAACACTGCCTTTTCATGCCGAACGAACCCCAGAAAAACTGGCGCTGGTTAGTAAGGATGGTGAGGTAACTTATCAACAACTCAATGAGCTTAGCGGTCGCGCTGCAAATGCATTACTGGCAGAAGGTATTCCATCTGGTTCAAGAGTTGCTTATCTCGGTAAAGAAAGTCAAGCCTACTTTGAATTAATTTTTGCCTGTGCAAAAACCAAAAATGTTATTGTACCCATTAACTGGCGTTTAACTTCAGATGAAGTTAAACATATTTTGTCTGATTCCGAATCGGTTATTTTAGTCGTTGATCATGATTTAACTGCTATTATTGATCCAATAAAGTCCGAACTAAAACACCTTAATAAAATTTTACTGGCTGATAGCCCACATTCACTTTCTCAAAATTCACCAACACAATCACAGAACAATACCGATTTAGTAGAGACCACTAAAGACTACACTTATCAAAATTGGCGTGACAGCGCCAGCGACACTCATATAGAAATTAAAGTAAAAGGTAAAGATGCCGTTGCGCAACTTTACACCAGTGGAACAACAGGCTTACCCAAAGGCGTGGTACTGCCCCATCAAAGTTATTTTAAAGTGAGAGATGCACTACAGAGTGAATCGTTACATTGGATCGACTGGCAAGAAGGTGACAACAGTTTAATTGGCATTCCTGGTTTTCATGTAGGTGGATTATGGTGGTCTGCGCAAGGTTTTAATGCGGGAATCACCAATATTTCGATTCCGGTTTTTTCATCTCAATTGGCAATCAAACTTATTAAAGACTATCCCATTACCACTATGTGTGTTGTGCCAGCAATGATTCAAATGATCTTGAGTGAAAAAAATATACAATCCAGTGACTTTCATTCACTTAGAAAAGTGGTTTATGGCGGCTCGCCAATTGGCGAAACATTATTAAGCCGCGGCATCGAAATAATGGATTGTGATTTCGCACAAATTTACGGATTAACTGAAACCGGTAATACTGCGGTTTGTCTGCCACCCGAAGCTCATCAAATTGGTTCTGAATTATTAAAAGCCGCAGGCCGCCCTTATCCTGGTTTTGCATTAAAGATCATTGATAGTAACAATAATATTTTAACCACGGGTGAAGTCGGCGAAGTCTGTATTAAAACGCCTTCGCATATGTTGGAGTATTGGAAAAATCCCAAGGCGACTTTTGAAACACTGGTAGACGGATGGATTCACACCGGCGATGCCGGTTATTTAAATGCTGCCGGATACTTATTTATCTGTGATAGAATAAAAGATACAATTATCGTCGCCGGTGAAAATGTATACCCTGCTGAGATAGAAAATGCACTTGGCAAATGTGACGGTGTTGTTGAATCAGCAGTCATTGGTATTCCAGACGAGCGTTGGGGTGAAGCCATTTTAGCTTTTATCGTTTTTGATGAGTCGGCAGAACAATCTATTCGTCAAGTCTGCCTGGCATTACAAAACAAATTAGCCAGCTTTAAAATTCCAACTCAATTTAAAATTGTCGATAAAATCCCACGTAATGCCAGTGGTAAAATTTTAAGACGAATTTTACGCGATGAGTTTTGGAAAAATAAAGAACGTATGGTTAACTAATTTTTTAATTCATTTTAATTACCATTTTATAATCAGTTGTGAGCGTCTTATGAGAAATACAATCATTAAAATAATTGGCATAGTCATTAAACTGGTGAGTATTTTCTCAACGCAAAAAGCAGTCGACATTACCTTTAAACTATTTTGCTTTCCTGCGGGTCGTCCACCGGTCAGACCGCAGGAACAAGCCATTTATGATGCGGCACAATGTGAAGAAATGACCTATAAGGATGACGTTGTAAAAATTTATCGCTGGGGCGTCGAAAATAACAAACCGGTTTTACTCATTCACGGATGGGAATCGCGCGCCTCACGTTACTACCGTATAGTAGAACGACTCGTAAAAGAAGGATACAGCCCCATCAGTTTTGATTTACCCGGACACGGCGACTCAGGCAGCAACAGCACGACCATTTTAGAATGTAAAGAAATCTGTCAGTATATTCAAAATAAGTACGGCGATTTCGAAGCGGTTATTGCCCACTCTTTTGGCGTACTCTGCGCTTTTTATGCGGTAAAAAATCAATCAGTCAAAGTGAATAAAATTGTTGCCATTGGCGGTGTTACCGAATTTAAATACCTGGTTGATGAATTTGGGCGAATGTTTTCATTAGCACCAAAAGTTAAAAACGGATTAATGCAAGCCGTGGAAAATTTATTTTATCTCGAACAAGATATCTGGCATCAGTTTTCAGCTTATACAACCCCCGAAAAACTTCACCAACCAATTTTAGTGATTCATGACGAAGATGATGATGTTGTTTCAGTTGAGCAAGGTTTAAAAATCATGCAATCATACACGGCACAAGCTGAGTTTTATCAAACGAAAGGACTCGGCCATAAGAAACCTTTATTTAACGATAAAGTTGTTGATCGTGTGGCGGATTTTTTGGCAGCTTAGGGGGAATCGGCAGATTATACGGTAAAAGCCGATATTCAAAATAATGCCTATTGGCATAATTCTTTAATTATTGGTGTAAGAGTTGAACCAACAACTTATCAATTAAGATACGGAAGGATAAAACGCACCAATAAAATACGCTTTAAACAATAGCAGTCCCATTTTTTCTCTTCTTCTATTTCTTCATAGGTAAGGCGAACCACATCATCATAAGCGCAATAAAAAAATGAATTAAAGCTTTTCTATCGTTATTTTATTTTCCTAAAACTAAATTTCAATCCATTTATTTAAATCACTGACACGACTAATATTCAACACATCAAAAATAAACACCATTGGCACACAAAATGCTAAACAACAATAATTAGCCCAGTTGGCAAACTATTCAATACGGAGCTTAACAATGAAGCATTTAACCCTGCAAAAATCAGAATTTCATTTTTTGATGATCTCGGCCGCATTAATACCACTGTTCAGTTTTATTGCTGGATTTTTTTTAGCCTCAAACAATTCAACCCAAACAATGCCTAACGCAATAAAACCTACTCAAGGCCAACAAGAAAAACTATTTAATATCAGCAGCTTAGAGCCAAAATCAAAAGAAAAGGATATAAGCTCAGTAGAATCGATTGCGCTGACTAACCAGCAGGAAATTAAATCGGTAACAAATGTTGAACCAGCGAAAACCGAACAGAAAGCAACTAATGATGTCAGCCAATCACCGCTGTTTGCAGCTGAGCCAAAGTATATTATTCAAGCCGGTAGATTCTCAAAAATAGATAACGCCAGAAAAATGTCAGCCATACTAACCACCAAAGGTATCAACAACCAAATAATTGACGATTCTACCACCTCCCCAACAACCTTTAGAGTCGTTACCGGCACATATCGCTTAAAAGAGACCGCCAGAGTTCAACTCCAAAGACTCCAAAAAGCCCATACCATTCGCTTATTTTTAACAACAACGACATTGCCTAAAAAAGCATCACAAATTGCTTTGCTATAATTAAAACCTTGTAAAAATTAAATCTGGTAATTATTGAAAGTGCAGCGTATGTTAAGTGCGAAAAGAATAACGTCTTAAAATGGCGTCAGATTTAGACTTAAGAGCAGAATAATGAAAGTAACAATCGAAGTATTGGTAAATGCTCCACTAGAAAAGGTTTGGGATACTTAAACATCAGCAGAGCACATCACTCCCTGGAATTTTACCAACGACGATTGGCATTGCCCGGCAGCACACTCCGATTTACAAGTAGGCGGCAGATTTAGCTACCGAATGGAAGCTGAAAATGAAAATGAAAATGAAAATCAGGTTGAACTACAACAACAAGGCTGGCAAGCTATTTTAAATAATTTTAAGCGGTATACGGAAAATCGTTAATAAAACGCCATCAGATACAAGACAAGAAAGACAATTTAAATTGTTCCCGGTGATATAATTTTAATTTTTAAAAGTGCAAACGCAATAAATGACCCAACTTAAGTATCGCATAGATATTCAAGGATTAAGAGCTGTCGCAGTTATCTTGGTCTTATTATCTCATATCAAAATTCCTTTATTTTCTGGAGGATTTATTGGTGTGGATATTTTTTTTGTAATTTCGGGATATTTAATTAGCGGATTACTGTTAAAAGAATATTCAGAGAAAAAGACCATCAATCTTTCTAATTTTTATTTTAGACGTTTAAAACGACTATTACCCGCACTTTTTGCCATGTTAATCGGCACACTACTGATTGCATCGATATTATTATCTAGTGTCCAATTAGGAGAGCAGACTAAATCACTAATCTACGCATCAACTTGGACAAGCAATTTATTTTTTACTTTTGCAGAAAAAAACTATTTTGGTCAACAGCAACAACTTGACCTGTATTTACATACTTGGTCATTAGGTGTTGAAGAACAGTTTTATTTAATATGGCCAATTTTTATCTTAATCATTGCTTACTTTTATTCTACCAATTTAAAAGCATTTACACTCATTTTACTCATCAGTCTAGTTACTAGCTTTTCGCTTTCGATTTATTGGTTAAATCAAGACTCACAGTGGTCCTTCTATCTTATGCCTGCCAGAGTTTGGCAGTTTTCACTCGGGGCCTTGGTATATCTATGGCATTCGATAAAAATTTCATCGACAGAGCCGACTTTAAAACTAATTTCTTTTCTGTCAATTGTTGGTTGTATTGTCATTATCAGTTGCTCTATAATACTCGATGACCAAACAGTTTATCCCGGTTATTGGGCAATTCTACCTTCAATTTCAACTGCATTGATACTCGCTAACCGCACTGAAAATATTTTATATAGACTTTTTGTGTCAAGCCCACTTGTTTGGATAGGTAACCGTTCTTACTCTTTGTATTTGTGGCATTGGCCACTATTGACAATTTGTTTTTCTCTAGGTTTTACCGGCAAAGATATTATTCCAGCCGTTATTCTTACTATTATTTTTGCTGCCATTAGTTACCGTTATATTGAAAAACCTATATGGAAAGGTAACATTTTTAATATGCCTGCCAAATTAGGCGTATCTATTTCTATCTTAAGCATTTTAATTTTCACTTACGGTTTGCATAAATACATCGAGTTAGCAGCAAATAATCAGCACCATCAATCAATTCAAATGTTTAGCAACGCGAAAGCAGATGTACCCATTATTTATAATCTGCACTGTGACTCATGGTACAAAAGTGCCAAATTAGAACCCTGCATATTTGGCAACCCTACAGCTTCAAAAACAGTTGTCATATTTGGCGATAGCATAATGGCGCAGTGGTTTTCATTTTTTCTTGCTTATTTCGATAATGAGCAATGGCGAATCATTGTTTTAACGAAATCATCTTGTCCAATTATCGATATTGAATTCTATTACACTATGATTGGAAAGAATTACACGGTTTGTACCACATGGCGTAACCAAGCCATTGACTATTTACAACAAATAAGACCCGAGTTTATTTTCGTCGGTAGTGCTATGTCTTACAGTTTTTCAGAAGAACAGTGGGTTAAGGGCTCTAAAAGTATTTTAACTCAACTATCAGAGCTTTCTAAACAAGTTGTTGTTTTTAAAAGCACCCCCAACCTAAGTTTCTATCCAATATCTTGCTTAACTAGACAAGTTGAATCTATTAGTTACCGGATTTTTGCAAGTGGTGCAGAATGCCAAGAAAAGATTAATTTGCAGAAGCTAGAGCAGATCACGAATTACATTCAAACGGCTATCAAAGATCTCAAGAATGTACAACTTTTAGATTTAAATGATATTGTATGTCCGCAAAAAATCTGTCGCGCACGAACGCCTAACGGAGAAATCGTATTTCGAGACAACCAACATATTACCAATTCATTTGTAGAGTCCCAATTTGATTTAATTGTAAAAGAAATAGATAAAATTGTCCGGTAAAAACTTCTCTATATTTATGATTGAATATTAAGTTCATCATAATTATTACCAAAATGAGACCAAGTTAGCCTTTCAAAATAATATTGTTTGAGATATTGATAACTTATGCTATTAAGTTTTCTAGTATCGTTTATATAAATATAAAACTCATATATGATTGAGTAGAAACAAAAATCTAACCTTAGGATATCAATATCTTATGCAGGCATCAGCATCACGATTAAAAATTATACTTTTCTCAATTTTCGCTCTTTCTGGTTTTTCCGGTTTAATCTACGAGTCAATCTGGACTCATTATATCAAGCTGATTTTAGGTCATGCAGCCTATTCTCAAACTTTAGTGCTTTCTATTTTTATGGGTGGAATGGCGATTGGTGCAGCATTAACTGGCAGGCATAAAGATAAACCGCTAAAAACGCCATTAAAATATTACGCGCTAATTGAGGGAGTCATCGCTATTTTCGCTTTTGCTTTTCACAGTGTTTTTGTGGCCAGTGAATCATTGCTGCATGAAACACTCATTCCTGCACTCGACTCGGTTATTTTAATTGAAACAGTTCGCTGGGGATTAGCAGCATTACTCATCTTACCGCAATCTATTTTACTAGGCACAACATTTCCGCTCATTGGCACTGCTGTCATTCGACTAGACGAAAAACATTCTGGCTCAACATTGGGTATGCTGTATTTCACCAACAGTATTGGTGCAGCAATGGGAGTGTTAGTCAGTGGTTTTGTATTAATAGGTTTAGTTGGTTTGCCTGGTACCATTATGACAGCTGGAATTATTAATATTTTTATTGCTATTGTTGTATGGGGGCTAAGTAAATCGGAAAGAACACCCGAAGATATCCTAGCCAATAATCTAACTACGCTCGAATCAGAGCCGGTTAATCCTCAAAAGGATTTTTCACCCAATTGGCTATTCGCCATTGCATTACTCACTGGACTGGCATCATTTCTCTATGAAATTGGCTGGATTAGAATGTTAAGCCTAGTGCTTGGCTCGTCAATGCAAGCATTTGAACTGATGTTATCAGCATTTATTACCGGTCTCGCCTTTGGCGGATTGTGGATACGCAAACGCATACAATCAACCACCAACCCTGCATTTTTTCTTGGCAAAATTCAGATCATTATGGGGCTTTGTGCAGTCGCTACCCTCCCTCTCTATACCCATATGTTCGACTTTATGGGCTTTATGGTCAACAGCCTGAATAAAAATGAAGGTGGTTATTTACTCTTTAATTTAAGTAGCCACTTAATATCAATGCTAATCATGCTACCCGCTACATTTATGGCAGGGATGACACTCCCATTAATCACTTTTACGCTACTCAAATGGAAACAAGGTGAAGCCAGCAT
Source organism: Aliikangiella maris (assembly GCF_040719265.1). NCBI lineage: Bacteria > Pseudomonadati > Pseudomonadota > Gammaproteobacteria > Oceanospirillales > Pleioneaceae > Aliikangiella > Aliikangiella maris. Next base: position 23,535 of record NZ_JBFDAH010000007.1, read on the forward strand.
AGGAAGAGTGTATGCATTTAATACAGTCGGCGCCATTATTGGGACATTAATTGCGGTTCATTTACTGATGCCCTTAATCGGCACAAAGGGGCTTATCGTTACCGGCGCACTGGTCGATATTGGGCTCGGCTTATTTTTAGTCTTTAAATTCATTGAAAATAAACCTCGCTTAAAGGTACAAATTTATTCTGTAGCATCAATTATTGCATTTTTGACTATCTCGGTGGTGATTGAGTTTGATCAATTGAAAATGGCTTCAGGGGTTTATAGGCATGGACGAGCAGACAGCGTCGAATCGACTCGTACAATTTTTTATAAGGATGGTAAGACCGCAACGATTTCAGTAAATGAATTTAAAAGTGGAAGTAAATCCATTTCGACAAATGGTAAGCCAGATGCCATGATTAGAGCAAACACACAAGAGCATTCTCTAGACGAAGCCACCATGATTTTAGCAGCAGCTTTGCCACTATCATTACATCCAGAAGCAACAAGCTTTGCCAATATTGGGATGGGCTCGGGATTAACATCGCATACACTCATGACTTCTGGAAGACCGATTACCCTTGACACCATCGAGATTGAATCGGCTATGGTTGAGGGCGTTTCTTATTTTGGTGAGTCAACCGAAAAATCCTACACAGACTCGCGCAGTAAAATATACATTGACGATGCTAAATCTTTTTTCTCCCGGAATAAAAAACAATATGATGTGATTATTTCAGAACCATCTAACCCTTGGGTATCAGGTGTTGCCGGTCTATTTTCTGAAGAGTTTTATTATCATATCAACCGATACTTGGCCAATGATGGCGTTTTAGTACAATGGCTTCAATTGTATGAAACCAATATAAGTTTATTTGCCTCTGTCTTTAAAGCACTCGATAAAAACTTTAAAGATTATGCTATCTACACAAGTAATTTTGGCGATATTATTATTATTGCCTCAAACGGCCGCAGTACTCTTCAGCTAGATAGCCAATTATTTGATGACCCCAGTTTAAGCAATCAATTAAAAAGAGTGAAAATAAACAATCGAGATGATTTACAAGCCACTCTAATTGGCAACAAACAACAATTTCAACCTTATTTCAACTCGATTAAATCACCGACTAACTCTGATTATTTTCCCTATCTGAGTTTAAATGCCCCCAAAGCAAGATACCTAAGAGAAAATATTTTTGATATAACAGCACTACTCAGTTCACCGTTTCCACCTTCCATGCGAACACCTTATTTCACTAATAAATTAAGCAAAGAAGCAATTGGTTCCGAAAACATAACGAGTATTTTACAAAGCAATGCTAGAGAGATTGCACGTGTATTTAATTTTTCTTTAAGCACTGAATTAAATCAAACAAATCTGAATAATAAATTATCGGCTAGTGCATTATTAATATCACAATTTACCTCTCAATGTCATAAGTCGACTGAAATAGATAATGTTATTGATGATAACCTACACTATCTAGCACTACATTTAATTCCCTTCAGAGGAAATCAAGAAGTGAACCAGTTTTGGGATAAACTTGTTAATTCAAATTGCATTGAATATTGGCCAGAACATTTAAAATTATGGGTCAATCTTTATTTTTCAGTCGCTTATAACAAACACAAAGAAATAATAAAGTATGCCAAAATAATTATTAATAGTCATCCACCTAAAAGTCGAAATAAAGCTTGGTTTCTATTAGGCGCGGCACTGAATAGTTTTATTTTATTAGAAAAAACGGCCGACGCTCGAGAGTTTAGAGATAGCGTTTTTAAGCAAATAAAACTACCCAATAATTCAAAATACCCTTTGTACTTAGAGATACTTCTCTTTCAAATAAACGAATAAAATGAGCAAATAAAACATTTCAAAAAGTGTCACTCCCATTGAGAAGTGACATTTTTTGTCACCCTAGAAATATAATAAATTTTGTAGGGCTACATTAAACAACCCAAAGAAAAAACAACTCATTTTAACCAATTGATTTTATTAGTTTTTAATCTAAATGGGTAAAACCGTTAATTGCTAAAATATATTTTCTCCCTCTTATTTTTTTTGGCATCGAAATTGCTAGAATTTAGTATGATTAAATATTTGTAGTTTTTATAAAACAAGCTACCTTTATATTCATGCTCCATCTATTTCATTTAAATTACTGAGGGTATTCTCTATGAAAAAAGTTCAAGCGGGTTTTACATTAATTGAATTAATGATCGTTATTGCGATTATTGGTATTTTAGCGGCATTTGCGATTCCAGCTTATCAGGATTACGTTGCTCGTTCACAAGCAGGCGAAGCTTATTCTTTAGCTTCAGGATTAAAAACTTCGGTTGGAGATATTTTTATGGATGAAGGTAACTTTGATAATGCTAAAAGTGGCTCATTTGGTATTCCTCCTTCAGGTTCTGTACAGGGGAAATATGTCTCCCAAGTCAACTTGGACGAAGGTAAAATCATAGCAACTCTAGGGCAACCGGCTGCTAGTGATAAAATTAATGGTAAAACGGTTACTTTATCACCAGTTGATAATGGTGGTTCAATTTCATGGACCTGTAAATTTTCAGGTGAGGCAAAGTATGCCCCTAAGGCATGCCGCAATTAATAATTAGTTCTAGCCGATCAGCTTTTACAGTCTTCGTGTTAAAGCTGATCCAAATATTTCTTAGCCTAATTCAATCGAGGTTCCAATATGCATAAAAAGGTGTCTGCTTTTACCCTTATTGAACTGATGATTGTTATCGCAATTATAGGAATATTAGCCGCTTTTGCCATTCCAGCTTACCAAGACTACGTTGCCAGATCACAGGCGGGTGAAGCCTTTATGTTATCTACTTCGCTTAAGGTGATGGCGGGTGACATTTTTATCGATGAAGGTTCATTTGATAGCGCTGACAGTGGTTATTTAAATATCCCCCCAGCTTTATCTGTAACCGGAAAATACACCAAGCAAGTATTAATCGAAAATGGTGTTATTATTGCCACCATCGGCAAAAGCGCCAGTCAGACAATTACTGGAAAAACGGTTAAACTTTCACCGATTGAAAATGGAGGTTCATTCACATGGTTATGTACCTTTGATGGTGAAGCTAAATATGCACCAAAAGCCTGCCGTACAAACTAGTTACCGATAAAAATATAATTCATAACAAAAAATGCTTTTGACAAATTATTTCCATAGAAATAGTTTTACCTACTTATATTTATTTCTTGTCTGTTTTGTTTCGGGAATTATATTTTGGCAAGGTACTTCTGGTAGTTTTCTATTCGATGACTTTGCCACTTTATCAGAACTTAAACTAGTCACTAACTTTCAAACCTTCACTCAATATGTACTAAGTGGAATAACTGGCCCAACAGGCAGGCCAATATCACTCTTGGTATTAGCGTTTAATTCTGATGCTTGGCCATCATCACCGCAAACTTTTATTATAACCAATATTGTCATACATTTAATAAATACAGTTTTAGTCTTCTTCGTCGTTAGACAAATTACTAAGCTGACTCCCTACAAAGATCAACGACTTATATTTGCACTACTTACTGCAACTATATGGTCAATTCTTCCCAACCATGTATCAACGGTCATTTATATCGTTCAAATTATGACAATGCTTGCAACACTATTTGGGCTGTTGTCAATTTTATTCACCGTTAAATATATTCTTTCAGTTGAAAGGCAAACACCTAATTTAATATTTTGGCTCATTAGTCTTTTTTTCTTGGTTCTTGGAGTCCTCAGTAAAGAAAATGCCATTACTATCCTTGTAGTTAACTATTGTTGTTTCTTTTTATTAAGCCCTTCTAAAAAACACTATTTACAATTTCAAGTCATTAAACTCATTAACAGTAGTTTCGTTCTCATATTATTTTGCTATTTAGCTTCGTTTATATTTACAGCAGAAGCAGATTACCGTTATAGAGACTTTACTTTATGGGAAAGGTTGCTAACGCAAAGTAATCTATTTATCAAACATTTTTCCTATTTTCTATTTCCAAGACCTGTAACAACGGGATTATTTAACGATCAAATAATGATTGTTCAGTCAACATTCGAGTATGCTATTGCAATTAGCATAGGCATTATAATCATCCTATTAAATTGTTTTTGTATATATCGGTTAGTAAAGCATCGGTGCTATTTTTCGTTTTGTTTATTATTTTTCTTTGCCTGCCATCTAGTCGAATCAACTGTAATTGCATTAGAGCTCTATTATGAACACAGGAATTATCTCCCTTATATTGGACTATCAGCAGCACTTGCCTATTTATTAATAAGACTTTTTAAGTATCAAAAAAATTTGGCAGCAATTGTTATATTAATAGTCATTTCTTCAAACTTATATTGTTTATATCAACGAGCCGACCTATGGGGGAAACCACTAAAAGCGGCTGCGTTTTGGGCACAATTAAATCCTAATTCAATTCGAGCTCAAGAAAATGCAGCAGTTAAATTTTCTAAAGTCTATCAATATGAACAAGCTATCTATTATTTAAAGAAAGCTTATGAACTCGAAAAATCTCCATTTATACTGTTAAATGCCATCAATTTAGCATGCAAAGGGAACTTTATATTAAATGATATTACGGTCTCACCGGGAGTATTTAAAACAACATCGCCATCTAACCGAGACTGGTATGTTGCTTTAGAGACAGTGACACTACATACAACGAGTAAGTGCTTGAGCTTTTCATTAGGTGAACTTAAAACAATGATTAACAATATGATCGACAATCCATATAATCAATCTGATGCTAAGCAACAAAAGTATTTACACTTAAGAGCACTCTTATACTTAAAAGAGAAAAATGTTAATTTAGCAATTAACGACTTTTCAAGCGCACTTTTATTAATACCGAAACCAGACATTTTATTATTGCATTCGGCAACTTTAGCAACTAATGGTTTTTGCGAGCAAGCCATTAATTATTTAGAAAATAATCAAGAAATTTTATTCAAACTCAACGAACGTGAAAAGTTAATAGACTGGTTATATCCTAGTCAAAACGAAATAGTAGAATACCAACAAAGGCTCAAGCGAAACTGTTCAAAAGAAGAATCACTGACGAATACTTAAAGCTTCATCGAAGTATTCTCTATATTCTAAAGCCATCCTCATCAATGTAAATTTTTGACAAACTTTTTCTCGATTGTACTCGCCATACTCTTTTCTCAGTGGTGGATTTTCAGCAAGCATTTTAATACCATCGACAAATTGTTGAATATTTCCTATTTCGCATAAAATACCACCCCGTTCATGATGCACCAATTCAGGTATAGCAGAACAATTACTTGAAACCACAGGCAAACCACAGGACATAGCCTCAGCTATAACCAAACCAAATCCTTCTCGTACACTTGGAAATAAAAATATATCAGCTTGTTGATATATTTGATGCATATCAAGATAATTAACCTTTCCTAAACATTGTAAATTAGAATGAGAATAGCTAGCAGGAATATTTCTCAGGCCACTGGTATATTGTATAACAATATTTTTTGGCAGTTTTTCTGCAATTAATGGCAGCCAATGAGTACCTTTTCTTAAACCTAAATTACCACAAAAAAGAACTTTGATTTTATTTGATTGTTTTATTCTTTTCTCACTAGGTATAAAACGCTGGTGGTCGACACCATTGTAAATTACTTTGATTTCTTGATTAAGATTTAGTTCCTTTTTAACTTTATTAGCCGTATATTGGCTTACTGCGCTAATATAGTCAGCGCGCTTTAAAGACAAAGCGGTAAACAATTTTAAATCTGTCAAACGATGTAAATTTTGCAGTCTAGTGAGATAAGGTCGCATAAAGTTGTCTAACGCGAAACCATGAAACGTTAAAAAGAGAGGTACGTTTCTGTGTGCATGGAAGTATCCATAATCGGCATAAGTATGTACAAGATCCGCTTTAATATTTTTACCTACTGAAAATAATGATGGCGGAAATAACGTACGATAAGGATGATAGCTAATTAGCTGATAGTTTTTAATATTTTCCGCCAACATTTTATGTACGACGTGCGCACCATTACCGCTAGCAATTGGACTAATAATTTTCAAAGCATCCCCAATAACTCATTTAACAATTCAAAAGTTTATTTTTCAACCAGCGATAGCTTAAATATAGTGGCCAGTACACATGATAGATATAAAAAAGAGATTTAGAATTACAATACTTATAATGGATTGATTGCTCTTCTAAAAAACGCTTTCTCAAAAACAGCCAGGATTTATTTGAACTAATTCCCCCATCGCCCATTTTAGCAATAACTTCGGACAAACAACCTATCTTAATATTTTTTCTATAGACCCTTAACATATGTTCATAATCCATACAGATCCGATAGGTAAGACTATAGCCACCATATTTTTCAAACAATTCACGCTTATAAATAATTCCTTGATGACATGAAAGCATTTTAAAATTTATCCAAAACATTGTGCTTTTTGGATTTAATAAAATGTTGTTTTTTCCAAAGCACACCGCAAAAAGACTTAAATCCCAATTTGAAGTATTAATTCGATACATAGCCTGCTCTAAACTGTTATTATTTAAAAACAGGTCATCCGAGTGTATAAAAATTAAATATTCACCTGATGCTAGCTTAATACCTTTATTCATTGCATCAGCTATACCTAAATCAGGCTCACTAATCCACGACGCGATTTTTTTCTCGTGTTTTTTAATTAAGGTAACAGTATTATCTTTTGAACCGCCATCAATAATGATATGTTCTTTGTTGAGGTAAGTCTGCTCTGCAACACTTAAAATACAATTTTCAATAGATTTTTGCCCATTATAAACTACACTAATAATACTAATACGGGGACTTTGTTGTTTCATAAAATACCTAAATCATTCCAAAGTGCTCTGAAATTCCAATCTACTTTTTCTTGAATAATATACCGTAAATATCATCATATTTAAAAATGCAATCAGTGTAGCAATTGCTGCACCATCTAGATCTATTAATCTTATTAGAATATAATTTAGTAGAACATTCATTAATACACTAGCTAGCGCAATTTTTGCAATAATTCTGGTTTTATTTTGGAGAAACAAATATCCAGAATAAACTTTTCTGATACCTTCTAAAGAATAAGCTAAAGAAACTATTATTATAATATATTCAACTCCGTGATACTCTGTTGGAAGAACTAATCGATAAACGACTGAAAAAAAGCCGCCGACCATAACACCTAGGATAATTGAAAACAATGAATATATCCTAGCATGTCGATTAACATCTCGCTCATCTTTAAGTGACTTAATAACTTTTGAATAAAAATAAGGATTCCAAGCTTTTAAGAAGCTATCATGAAAAACACCAACTATCATACCAAACATATATGCAACTGAGTATTTCGCAACCGCATCGGCACCCAACAAAGATTGAATGATTAACCTATCACCAACATTTAAAAATGTAAAAGATACAACATGCACAAACACAGGTAAAAGAAATGTTAGCGCACTAGTAAGAGCATTTTTTAAGTTAGCAAATTCGACTAGCTTTAAATGTGGTTTAATCACTTTTAATAGAAGAAACGCTAGCAAAATACTCCCCACCAAATCGCCAAATACGCGAGAACTCCAAGTATCATTCCAATAAAGCAAAGTAACACCTATTCCATTAGCAACTAATATAGATAGCGTTTGAAGGCTTACTAAATAGATAGCACGCTCCTGAATTTGTAATAAAACACTACAGATTTGGATAAATGCAAGTAGTAGTGATGAAAAAAGAACAAGTAGTATTAAAGTCAAATAGTCAATATGTTGGAAAAAAAATGGAGCTAGCAATAGTATTAATGGGAAGCTAACAACCAAACTAATAGGGATAAGGATTACACAAATCGTAACTTTTTCATTAAACTCAGCTATACCATCCCTTGAATATGAGCTCAGCAAATAGCTATCAGGCTTTAGACCAACAAGCAGCGAAAACATCGCCAAAAAAGCAATAAAACTTGCATAATTTCCAAACTCTTCTATTGGCATTAATCTCGTGTAAAGTGGCAATAATAAAAAAGGGATTAACTTTTGAATACTCGCTCCAACTAAATAAACCAACGCTTGTCTTCGTAGCATTGATTAAGCTCTTAAAAATTCAGCTAAGCTTAAACGAGGAAATACTTCAAGATGACCACCAACACTACAGTTATATAGTTTTCTCCCAGCTAATTCATAATTTAGCTTGGCTACTCGATATGCTAATTCACTTTGTTCTAAGTCTGGTAGTTGCCATTTAACACCATTAGAAAAATAATTTGGATCAAAATGATTAGGATCAGATTGCTCTGCAATGACTGTTTTATTAGCCTCACCTTTTGTTTCAAAATTATGATCACACCCAACTAGTGCAACTTTTTCAAATCCAAAATGAAAAGCTAATTGCATTGCTACAAATGTTACAGTGTAGCCTTGATTGATACTCATTGAGCAATCTGGGGCAAATTCGCCTGAAAAATCGGATGAATGCAGATAGCAAATATTACTACGTGCACTTAACCCTAATTTATCCGCATAAGAATCAAGAAACAAAGGTATTGAAGTATTGGCAAAATATTCCTTATTTTGCTCTAAAACATACCTATTCACCGCAACTATAGACTTAGGTCGAAATTTTACTTTTTCAAATAAGAGGTTTATTTTGTTCAAACCAAATGTATATATATTAGATGAGCTAAGCAGATCAAAATCAACTTCTAATAAAGATGGACCATTACACAAAATAACACAACTTTTTGCTAGCTGACTATTTTTAAGACTTTTTAACTTTCGGCGAGAACGCCAAGAATTTAAATTAAAGTCCCAAGCCACTCTCCCCCAAAGGAGTGAGGCAGCTCTTTTATATGGATTTAGTGTTTTCATGTAATAGTCTCAGCTATGATGGATCATAAAGTCTTGCACCAATACCACCATTAATTTCTAAAGTTGCCCCATTTAAAAAAGGACAACTATCAGAAATTAAAAATAAAACAGCTTTTGCAACTTCTTCTGGTGTACCAATTTTATTGGAAGGGTGATACAAACTAAGTTGGTTGAGTTGTTGCTCAGTGTCAAAGCCAGAAATTAACATGTCAGTTTTAATTGCGGCAGGTAAAATTGAATTCACTCGCACATATTTACCAATATCAACAGCTAGAGATTGAGTTAAACCATTTAGTCCAGCTTTACTAGTTGCATAAGAAATAAACCTTGATTTGGTAAGTTTAGAGTGAATGCTACCAATATTTATAATCGAGCCAGAGGAATACTTCAACTTATCAAATAGTAATTTAGATAAAACCAGAGGAACTGTTAAATTAATATCCAGTGTTTTTTGAAAGTCTTCAATAGATAACTCACTCAAACTTGATAAAATTTGAATTCCTGCATTATTAATAAGAGCAGATAGCTGATTACTAGATAGTTTTTCTTCCAGCAGAGCAACAAATTTTTCTCTGTCTATTTCACTATCAATTAATTTTTGTAAATCGTAACAAATAAAGTTTTTTAAATTATTTTTAGTAGAGCTTTTATCGCAACCTATTACAAGATAACCTTGCAATGCTAATTCATCACAAATAGCTCGACCTATCCCGCCATTTGATCCAGTAACCAAAACAGCTTTCAAACTAGTTTTCTCCTAAAAATTTCAATAATTTTTCTATTGCAATTTTATTTGTTCTTTCCACAGCTTCAACTGTATTCGAAGCATTATGAGACCCCAATATTGAGTAAGGATGCGCTATTAAATAACTATCTTTCGGTAGCGGTTCAATTTCAAAGACATCTAACGCCACTGAGTGAACCTTATTATTTTTTAAAGAACAAATGAGTTCGCTTTCGTTAATAAGCGCTCCTCTTGCTACATTAATTACTCTAACACCGTTTTTGCACTGTTCCATTTCTTTTCTATCCATCATATGATGATTATATTTATTAAGTGAACAAGTGAAAATTAGAAAATCACAGTTTTCAATTTTATCAGGCCACTTTTCAGCTTTAATATGAGCGTTCTCGCTTTGCATATACTGTGGGTCATAAATAACAAGTTGCATTCCCAATGCTTTTATTCTTTTGGCAACCTGTCTACCGATATCACCATAACCAATTAAACCAACAACCTTATTATCTAAAGAAATTCCTCTGTTTTTTGGCCAATAGCCAGCTCTTACCTGCCGATCTATAAAGTAACTTTCTCTTGCTAATCCAATCAAATAACCAATAGCTAAATCTGCAACTTCATTACCAAACATATTAGGTGTATGATCAACTAATATGCCAAATTCAGCGCAAGCACTAAAGTCGACATTATCTACGCCAACACCCCATTTTACTGCAGCCTTTAACTTTCCTTTACTACCTTTCTCAAATACACATCTTGTCGCAGGATCGTCGCCGATAATCCAACCATCAAATTCATGGATAATTTCTATTAATTGTGACTCCTTCATTGTCTGCACAATATTGGGAAAAATAACGTCTATACCATATCTTAAAAAGTTCTGTTCGATCTTATCTTTTAACGCATACATAGGAGGACAGGTAATTAACACTCTCATTTTAGCTCTTCCTTAACGCAATTGATTCAGCCAAGTACCAATCAGTTTCGGTATCAATATCTATCGATTCCAGAGGAGGCGTTTCCCATTTTATTGGCGTTTTACCGATACGTGAGTTTGAGTTTTTAAAAGACGCTTTAGTAAAGATGTAAATACATGAATTCTCTTCATACCAAGGCGTTAAATCTTGAGTTCTAATTAACTTTTTAGGATCGTGATTTAATGGAGTATTGTCTTCATCATAAAATCTAGACAAAAATTTATTAACTGAAAACAAAGTATCATGCTTATCTAAGTTGTCTAAATAGCATTGTACTGCGTCACTGATAGTAGATGGAGAAATTAGAGGATTAGTTGCATGAGTCATAAAAAACACATCAGCGTCAATACAGTTTATGTCATCTTCTAATATAAGATTCATACTCACATCATCACCACAGAGTTCTTTCTTTCTCGTTCTAATAACTATTTTTTCACTTTCATTCAAGCCATTATCAATCAATAGTTCTTTAGCATCTGTATTGATAATAACTTTTTCAAACTTATCACTAATAACTAGAGAATCAAGCATCCATTTAAAAAGTGGCTTTCCTGCAAATTTTCTAAAGTTCTTATTTTTAACTCTTTCACTATTTGCCTTAATAGGAAGTAACGCGACCATTTTATTTTTCATTTTAGTTCTCAATTATTTTTAGGATAAAAGTATTTTAATTTAGCTTGTCTAGATAACTTTCTATGCATACGATTCCCTTTATATGCTCCCCAGTATTGGAAAAACCTGAATTTCACAATAGAACTAATTTCCTTAATCAAACACTGTTGTCTGAGTGCAATAACGGTATCGTTATATATAGCCACAAATATATATTTGAACATATCAAAAATATTAAAGTGAATTTCTGGCATGATTTTCTGCAAAGCAAGAGCTTCTCTTTCATACCTTCTTTTTACTTGAGTCCAACTTTCATTATGAATGTGATATACACATGAATTTTCTACATAGCCAATTTTTTCCTGAGAATTAAATATTCTCTTGGCTAACTCTAAATCTTCTAGTCCTGTAAGAGACTCATCAAAATAATATTGTTCCCATGTGCTTTTATTAATTGCTGCATTAGCATTATTACAAAAATAGTTCCCTTGTGCTTTATCCTTGTTTTCCGGAAAGTACTTCTTAAACAATTGATATTCACTGAATTTAGTTGTATCTCTACCAATTTGTCTTCCATAAACATAACTATATTCTTTTTCTTTAAGTGGATTGACTAAATTAACTAACCAAGCATTATTACTTGGAACACAGTGCCCACTAATAAATACTAAATATTTACCTGATGCAAAATGGCATCCTAAATTCAAAGAACGACCAAAAGTGAAATCTTCTTTATCAATATGTAATATATTAACTTGATGCTTTTTGGCAATATCTAAAGTATTATCGGAAGAGCCAGAATCAACTAAAACAACCTCAACTTTATATTTATCAGTTATCTGATTTTCGATCGCGCACAGCAATTCATTTAAGTACCGAGACTCATTGTATGTTCTAATTATTATACTAATTACTTCAATCATTTTTTAAATCAACGGTGAACACCTTACCTGATAGTGGATAGTTTTTTAAATCAATCGAATTTAGTTTGATATTTGCACTACTAACAAATAACATTTCATTTTCGTTATAAATACAACTGGTTGGTCTTTTCGCAGCTAAAAAATATTCGTCTAATACGGTTCCATCTTTAGAGAATCGAACTACTTTATTCCCATCCCAAAAGGTGATAAAAATATCGCCTTTTGTGTTGATACACCCTCCGTCGGGCGTGCATTGAAAATGACTAAAATCTAACCAGGTCTTTTTATTAACCACTTGTGACCAATCTTGATTAAACTGAAATCGATATATTTTCTTTTCTAACGAGTCCGATATTAAAATACTAAAACTATCTTTTAATAAGATAAAAGTATTAGGAATCGAAATCCCTTCATAGCAAATAGTTAAAGTCTTATTTTTTACAAGAATAACCGCTCCGTCATTAGGTGTATATTTCTCATTCATTATTCCATAAATATACCAATCATCATCTATTTTAGTACCATCATTTGAACGATATTGTTTTGACCTATATTTTTCTGGTGATGTAATGATTTGCTCATAATTTTTACTCAGCAACGAAAACTTATAAAGCCCAGTAGCTGTTGCCAAAACTAATTTATCTTCATAACAATCTAAAATTACACTCGCACGTTCAGGTAACTGAAAAATTGTTTCGTTCTGCTTTGAAAAACAATATCTTATTAGCTTCTGCTGTTCTATATCTAACCAATATAGCTTATTCTCTTTCTCATCTAAAAATAACGATTCTCCTAACGAAGCAACATAATCAGATTCAAAGTATCTTTTTTTCATTTCTTCAAAACTTCCTAAATCTTTATTTACTTTTAAAGAACTTGCTTTAAATACCAGTCATATGTTTCTACCAGGCCTTGCCGAATTTTGACTTTGGCTCTCCAACCCAGTCGATTTATTTTACCACTATCCAATAATTTACGAAGCGTTCCATCGGGTTTGTTTAAATCAAACTTTAACTCCCCTTTGTAGTCGATAATATCAATTAACATTTTTGCTAGCTGCTCAATTGTCACTTCTTCCCCTGACCCAACATTTATGTGCGATTCCATCGGGCTGACTACTCTAGAATATGATATTTTATCAATTGACATTAAATGCACAGCAGCTTCAGCCAAATCGTAAACATGTAAAAATTCACGTAAAGCTTTACCGCTTCCCCAAATAGTCACTGATGGTGCATTTGTTTTCTTCGCATGGTGAATTCTGGCCATTAAACCTGGAATAACATGTGAATTTTCGCTATCAAAATTATCAAAAGGCCCATATAAATTTGTTGGCATAATACAACGATAGTCACGTTTAAATTGACGATTATAAGATTCGCTCAGTTTGATTCCCGCAATTTTTGCAATCGCATAAGGTTCGTTGGTTGGCTCTAACTTTCCAGTTAATAAATACTCTTCTTTAATCGGTTGATTAGCCAATTTGGGATAAATACACGATGAACCTAAGAATAGCAATTGCGGCACATTATTTTGGTGAGCTGCGTGGATAATATTACTTTCTATCATCAGATTTTGATAGATAAAATCTGCTGGAAAATCATTATTGGCCCCTATTCCACCAACTTTAGCGGCAGCAATATAAATCAGATCAAAAGGATTATTTTTGAAAAAATCGTTTACTACATTTTGATCCAATAGATTAAGCTTATCACGACCAACTGTTGTTATATGGTTATTTTTATCTTGTCGCAGTTTATCTACAATTGCTCTACCAACCATCCCTCGATGACCAGCAACAAATATTTTTTTACTCAAGTGATGACTTCCTCAGTTTTATTCACCGTGGTTTAGATGAACATCAAAACCGTGCTGTTTCAATAAACGGTCTTTTCTAGCAACTTGTAAATCGTGTTCAACCATTTCTTCAACCATTTCTTCAAAACTAATTTTGGGTTGCCAATTCAATAATTTTTTTGCCTTGTCCGGATCACCAAGCAAAGTCTCAACTTCTGCCGGTCGATAATAACGAGGATCAATTTTTAATATAATATCTCCAGGCTTTATTTGAATATCTGTGGTTAAATCGACTGTCACAACTCGAGCAACTTCATCAATACCGTTACCTTCAAAGACTAATTCTATGCCTAATTTTTTAGCCGCAATCATTACAAACTCTCTGACAGAATATTGCTGTCCCGTAGCAATCACAAAATCATCTGGTTTTTCCTGCTGAAGCATTAGCCATTGCATTTCAACATAATCTTTTGCATGGCCCCAATCTCTTTTAGCATCGATATTGCCAAGATAAAGTATTTTTTCTAGTCCTTGAGAAATATTCGCTAATGAGCGGGTAATTTTTCGTGTCACAAAAGTTTCACCACGTCGTTCAGATTCATGATTAAATAGAATTCCATTACAAGCATACATTCCATATGCTTCACGGTAATTAACGGTTATCCAATAAGCATAAAGTTTAGCAACACCATAAGGTGAACGAGGATAAAAAGGTGTTCGCTCAGATTGTGGTATCTGTTGAACTAGCCCGTATAACTCAGAAGTTGAAGCTTGATAATAACGACACTTTTTTTCTAAACCCAAAAAACGTATAGCTTCTAATAAGCGCAATGCGCCTAAGGCATCGACTTCAGCGGTATACTCAGGACTTTCGAAAGATACTGCTACATGCGACTGCGCACCAAGATTATAAATTTCATCGGGTTGCACATCTTGAATAATTCGGGTTAAATTTGAAGCGTCTGTCAAATCACCGTAGTGCAGAAAGAAGCTTGGATTTTCCTGATGTTTGTCTTGATAAATATGATCAATTCGTTGAGTATTAAATGAAGAAGCACGCCTTTTAATACCGTGTACTTCATAATTTTTAGCTAGCAGGTATTCGGCCAAATAAGAGCCATCTTGTCCAGTAATACCGGTAATTAACGCAACTTTTTTCAATGTTTAATACTCGCTTATAGTTAATCAGTTTGGTACAAATTTATTTCTACGTCCTAAAAACTATGAGGTAAATTTAATATTGCTCAAAGTATTTTTGATAATCTCCTGCAACACTTTGCCAGTCGAACCTTTGTATCACACTTTCTCGACCATTTTTAGACAATCGCAGCAATTCTTTCGAATTTTCCATTAAAAATTCAATTTTATTGGCGAGCATATGGGCATCACCAACAGTGAACATAAGACCATTATAGCCATCTTGCACAACATCACGGATAGCAGGCAAGTCAGAAGCAATGACAGCGCATCCACACCCCATTGCTTCAATTGCAACCAAACCTAAACCTTCCTGATCACCACCTTGACTAACAACCGAAGGCATTACTAAAATTTGGTGTTGTGTTAAAAGTTCAGGTAATTGCTGATGACTTTTGCTACCAACAAACTTGACATAATCTTCAATTTTCAGCTGTTGAACCTGAGCCAAAAGGTCTTGTTTTAGTGGCCCATCTCCAACAATTGTATATTTTAACGAAATTTCTTTTTGCTTTAAAATAGCAACAGCCCGTAACAGTATAGGCAATCCCTTTTTCTCAACCAAACGACCTACAAAAATAACATTTTGGCGTTCAGCAAATCTCATTTTATTATTAAAAGTATTAACTAAATCAACCCCCATCGAACGAACGGTAATCGAACAATTCCTGTCAACGTTTAAGTATTGGTAACAATAGTCTTTCATTGCAGCACTTACAACAATGAGCTGATCAGCATTTTCAATCACCCACTTTTTAATTCGATTCAAAAAGGGGCTATTCAGTCCATAAAGATCACCACCATGTGATGTAATAACAACTCTTATCGGCAACTTAAAAAGCTTACGTGCCAAAATAGCGACCAATCCTTGCGGGATTATCCAATGCGCATTAATCAAATCAATATTCTTAAGTTTAACCGTTCTGTGTAACGCGAACAGTTGGGCAAGCATTAATAAAGGTATTAATAAGTAATTTAACCGATTTCTTTTTAAGTTTTCTAAAATACCACCACCGTAGGCCAAGGTTTCCCATCGCCGAAAAACACCATATGCATAACGAATAATCCGTATTTTTCCGCGCTTTTCATTTTCCAAAGCCCCTTTTGCGCGTGGCGCGAGAACATAAATTTGAAAATCATTTTGCAGGTATGAAGCCAAATGATAAATAAATCCAGGCTGATTATCCTGCAGGTTTGTGGGAAAGGTCGTTGTGGTGATTAATAATTTTTTCACACAAGTATCATCAATAAATTATCGCTAAAGCTATAAATATGAATAATTCTGATTAATCTCGCCGACTATTCATAAATATCAAGGTATTGATCTGCTCTGAAACCAAACCAATCAAAAAAATAATTACTGAGGTTGTGAACAAAATCACACTCATGTTGGTTAACTGACCAGAGGAGATGAAAGTATATAAATAGTACAAAGTGGCAGTTAAAAACATTAAAACACTAAATGGTGTAAATACTTTTAGCGGCGAATACAACGTTCCAACTTTAAAAATGATAAGCAAAAACCGAAGCCCATCACTCAACGGATTAATATGGCTTTTACCAATTCGATCACCTGAAACAGCTTCAAAATGGTAACCAACCTGATAACCCGCTCTCAAAAAAGCCATGGTAATCGTGGTTGGATAAGAAAAACCATTTGGCAGTAAGTGTAGGAACTCATTGAATTTTTCTCGATAAACACATCTTAAACCCGAAGTCAGGTCTTTTATTGGATAATTTGTAATCTTTGAGGAAAACCAATTGTAAAATCCATTGGCTAACATGCGACTTTTACTGGCTTGCGCATGGCGTTTTCGCGCGCCCACAACCATGTCAAACCCTTGGGAAAGCTCGGTTAACAACCGCCCTACCGACTCTGCCTTATGCTGCCCATCTGCATCCATAAAACATAAAATTTCGCCTTTCGCTTTTCTTGCACCAGCCTTTATTGCCGCACCATTGCCTCGAGAAAAAATATGGGTCACCAAAGTCACCCCTAACTCTTCACAAACTTTCACGGTATCATCTTCGGAGCCGTCATTAACAATAACTATTTCCAACAGATCTGGATACATCGTTTTTAACTGAGGAATCAGTATCTTAAGGCTAACAGCCTCATTTTTGGCGGGAATAACAACACTGGTCTTGTTAAGCATCGTGATCAACTTCCGATTTATTGTACCAATATCAAACTCTGTGAATGAGTAGATATAAATGTGATGTAAGTTATGAATTTTAGCGTATATCTATTTGTTTTTTAATAAAAAAGATGAATTTTCTTTACGTTGCAATTATACTCAATAAATAGAGTAAAATGTAGATGACTGAGATTCACCCAAAATTCGCAATTTTGCGTATTTAAATTAAAATCAATAGTCATTAACCCAACAAATATAGAGAGCTATGGCTGCACCACAGACTAATATCGTACTAAGCGGGTTAGCACGTCGACTAATTCATGATGAGTTTTTGGATGAACCAACCGCTCTGGATGCTATCAGTAGCGCTCAAAAGAATAAGCAAAATCTGGTCTCATATCTGGTTAATAATAACCTCGTCGACTCCTTGTCTATCGCTGTAGCGGCATCCATTGAGTTTGGCGTACCATTGTTTGACTTACATGCCATCGATATGTCACAAATTCCAAGTGGCGCCGTTAGTGAAAAACTCATCTCGAAGCATAATGCTATCCCTTTATTTAAACGAGGTAAACGTCTTTATGTTGCTGTCTCCGATCCTACTAATTTATCGGCACTAGATGAGTTTAAATTTCATTCAGGGCTAACCACCGAGGCGGTGCTGGTTGAAGAGTCAAAACTTTCATCAATTATCACCAAAATTATTGAAGAAAAAGAAAGTGAAGAGCTGGGTGATTTTGATGATACCGATCTTGAAAATCTCGATTTAGACGCTGTCGATGAAAATGCACAAGATGACGAAGTCGATACCAATACAGATGATGCACCTATTGTCCGCTTTGTTAACAAAATATTATTAGACGCCATTAAAAAAGGTGCTTCAGACTTACATTTTGAACCTTATGAAAAACGATATCGGGTTCGCTTTCGTGTCGACGGTATCCTTTCCGAAGTCGCTGGGCCCCCCATCACTTTGGCAACTCGTATTGCTGCACGTTTGAAAGTTATGTCAAGGCTGGATATTTCAGAAAAGCGTATCCCACAAGATGGACGTATTAAACTGAAGCTATCTCGTAACAAAGCTATCGACTTTCGTGTCAGTACACTGCCCACCCTGTTTGGTGAAAAAGTCGTTATGCGGATTTTAGACCCAAGCAGTGCTCAGTTAGGTATTGATGCATTGGGCTATGAAGAAGAACAAAAAGCCCTCTTCCTTGATGCCATCCACAAACCGCAAGGTATGGTGCTCGTCACTGGGCCAACTGGGAGTGGTAAAACCGTCTCGCTCTATACCGCTGTAAATATCATCAATACGGCTGAGAGAAACATTTCAACAGCAGAAGATCCCGTTGAGATCAACCTCGAAGGGGTCAATCAGGTCAACGTTAACCCCAAGGCAGGTTTAACTTTTGCGTCGGCATTGAGAGCATTTTTACGTCAAGATCCCGACATTGTTCTGGTTGGGGAGATTCGAGACCTTGAAACTGCAGAAATTGCCATTAAAGCCGCCCAAACCGGTCACTTGGTACTTTCAACCTTGCATACCAATAGTGCGCCAGAAACATTAACACGTATGGTAAATATGGGAGTGGCTCCGTTTAATATCGCCACCAGTGTTAACCTGGTAATTGCACAAAGGTTGGCAAGACGACTTTGTGAATCCTGTAAGCATGAGGTTGATTTACCACGCGAAGTATTAATCAGTGCCGGATTTAAAGAAGAAGAACTAGGATCTTTTAAAATATTTGAACCAGTTGGTTGCGATAATTGTACAAATGGCTATAAAGGTAGAGTTGGGATCTACCAAGTTATGAAGGTCTCCGAAGAAATGGGGCGAATTATCATGGAAGGCGGAAATGCCATTGATATAGCCGATCAGGCAAGAAAAGAAGGGGTGAATGACTTACACCGTTCTGCGCTGCTCAAGGTTATTCAGGGAATTACTTCTCTTGAAGAAGTTAGTCGCGTCACTCAGCATTAATCAGCAGGACTTAATTTATGGCTGTTCAAGCAATTAAGAAAGAAAGAAAAACCACACAGAGAAAAGCCGCTAAAGCGCCTAAGCAGTTTAGCTTTAGTTGGGAAGGTGCTGATAAAAAAGGCCAGCGTGTCAAAGGCGAAATGATTAGTGAGTCGCCTGCAATCGTTAAAGCGCACCTTCGCAAACAAGGTATTAGCCCAATAAAGGTGGTAAAAAAAGCACAGCCATTATTTGGTGGTGGTAAAGGCAAACCAGTCAATGCATCAGATATTGCCCTGTTTTCGCGTCAAATTGCGACAATGATGAAAGCAGGCGTCCCTTTAGTGCAATCTTTTGACATTATTGGTCGTGGTAATGAAAAGCCTTCTGTCCAAGATCTTTTACTTGGTGTTAAAAGTGACGTTGAAGCAGGTAATACTCTAGCAGAGTCACTTCGCAAACAACCCAAATATTTTGACGATCTCTTTTGTGATTTAGTGGAAGCGGGTGAACAATCCGGTTCTCTTGAAGGAATGCTAGATAGAATTGCCACTTATAAAGAAAAAACTGAAGCACTTAAATCAAAAATTAAAAAAGCATTAACATACCCGATTGCCGTTGTTGTTATTGCGGTTGTGGTTACGGCTATATTATTAGTTAAGGTTGTCCCACAGTTTCAGGAAGTTTTCCAAAGTTTTGGCGCAGATTTGCCCGCATTTACCTTAATGGTAATTTCCATGTCCGAATTTATGCAGGAATACTGGTGGATGTTTCTATTTGGTACTATTGGCTTTTTTATGCTGCATAAACAATTACTTTTGAAATCTAAGGACTTAAGAGATCGAGAAGATAAGTTGTTATTGAAAGTCCCTGTTATTGGTGCAATCTTGCATAAAGCTGCCGTTGCCCGTTATGCTCGAACCTTATCAACTACATTCGCAGCCGGTGTACCACTGGTTGAAGCACTCGACTCTGCTGCTGGCGCTTCTGGCAACGCACTTTATCGTGATGCTATTTTACGTATACGCGATGATGTCACAACCGGTATGCAAATGAACCTAGCCATGCAATCAACGGGCGTATTCCCCAATATGGTGGTACAAATGGTGGCAATTGGTGAAGAATCTGGTTCAATTGACACGATGCTTTCAAAAATAGCTGACATTTATGAACAAGAAGTCGATGATGCTGTTGATGGTTTAAGTGCATTACTTGAACCACTGATCATGGCAGTATTAGGGATACTAATCGGCGGCTTAATTGTTGCGATGTATTTACCTATATTCCAATTGGGCGGTGTGGTTTAGTCGATTTTACTCAAAAATTGAAGAGTAGCGATTTAACCTTTTGTTCAGTTACTTAAATTCAACTCAAATAACATCCAAATGCGTCAGTAAGTTAGTCCAATAACTTACTGACTATAAATGATAATTTATGAATCAAATAATTCAGGCACTTGAGTTTTATCCCAGCATTCTCATTACAGTCACCTTAATATTTGGACTTTTGGTTGGCAGCTTTTTAAATGTTGTCATCTTTCGCTATCCAATCATGTTGTTTCGTGAGTGGGAAAACATGGCGAAAGACATGCTCACTGAGCGAGGATTTCAAATAACTGCGCCTGAAAAACCTGTTGATAACTATCCAGCAAATTTTAATTTAGTCACCCCCCGCTCAGCTTGCCCTAAATGCGATCATAAAATTTCAGCTTTAGAAAATATTCCAATTCTTAGCTATCTCTTTCTGCGAGGTCGTTGTAGGAACTGCGCAACCCCTATTTCAATACGCTATCCATTAATAGAACTATTAACTGGTCTGTGTTTTGCTGCTTGCGCTTATCAGTTTGGCTACGGTTGGCCATTAGTCATCTCGCTGGTAATCACGGCTTACTTTATTGCCATGAGCTTTATCGATATCGATCATCAATATTTGCCCGATACAATGACGCTCCCATTGGTATGGTTGGCTATTATTGCGGCTATGCAGCCTTTATATGTGTCTTTGAACGATGCACTAATTGGCGCAATTGCTGGTTACTTAAGTTTATGGAGCGTTTACTGGGTCTATAAGTTACTGACCGGAAAAGAAGGCATGGGACACGGCGACTTTAAACTGTTAGCCGTTATTGGTGCATTAGTAGGTTGGCAAAAGCTGGGGCTGGTGATTATTCTTTCGGCCGGCGTTGGTGCCATAATTGGAGGCACTTTATTACTAATTCAGGCAAAAGGTATGCAAACGCGAATCCCTTTTGGTCCCTATTTAGTGGTTGCAGGCTGGTGCACTTTCCTTTGGGGAGAACCAATGATGCAAGTCTATTTAAACCTGATTGGCGTCGCATAATCACACCTTTCATTAGAAAGTACTTGTTAAGAGACATTCAGATTGATGACGCCAATAACCAATAACTCAACATTAAAAATATCACTAACAGGCGGTATAGCTTCAGGTAAGTCACAAGTAACTCGACTATTTTCTCAACTCGGTATTGATATTATTGATGCAGATAAAATTGCTCGAGCATTATTTGCCCCTAAAGCTGTATTACTCAAAGATTTAAGACATCAGTTTGGCGATGGTATATTTTTTGACAGTGGCGAGTTAAATCGCGGTGCTTTAGGAAAAATAGTCTTTAATAACAAAGCAGCTCTAAAATGGCTTAACGAATTAACTCACCCGCTGGTTGCAGATAAAATCAGTCAACAACTGACTCAAGTGCAGTCTGATTATGTGATTTTAGATATTCCCTTATTAATCAATCAACAAGGCATCATTCCCACACATTTAAAAGCCGTTACCGATCGTGTTTTAGTGGTTGATGTTTGCCCTGAAATACAAATACAGCGCTTGTGTAAGCGCGATAATATTACTCAAGAACAAGCATTATCAATTATTAATAATCAATCAACCCGCCAACAAAAATTAGCACTTGCTGATGATATTATTGATAATAACACAGATTTTTCTACACTAGAGAGACAAGTCAATGAATTACACAGAGTTTACTTGTCTCTCGCAAGCCAATCAAAATCGAGAAATTAAATGTGACCAGCAACACTCAAACAGATTCAACATTAATTTTTGAATACCCGGCAAAACCACAAGTTCGCAGTTTTCTCAGGTTAGAATCACTTTTCAAGCGTTTCGAAAGAAACCGATTAGCAACCCACCCTGATAATCATCTATTTGCACTTAAAATTTTATTGGAAATTGTCGAAATACTTGAGCATGGTGATACTCGTTCAGAATTGACCAAGGAACTGGCAAGACTCTCTGAACAATTTTCTATTTTAAGAAAAAATCCAGAAGTTGATGTGAAAAAATTAGATACCTTTTTAGTCCAAATAAACCAACTAAAAGATTGGGTATTTGGTTATGAAGGACGATTCGGTGAAAAAATTCGTAAACATCCGTTTATTGAAAATGTGAGATATCGAACCAGTATTCCGGGTGGATATTGTCAATTTGATTGCCCAGAATTATTTTTATTTCTTAATAAAGAATACAGTGAGCGACAACAACTTTTATTAAACTGGCTCGAAAATATAAAAGGAATAAAAACCAGCGTAGAAGTCATCTTAAAACTATTGCGTGATACAACAAAGTGGCAACATCAAGAAGCACCAATGGGGACATTTTTAATTGAAGCGACCGATCCGCCTTTTCAATTAATTCGTGTAAAGCTTGAAAAAACCTTGCATATTTTTCCTGAATTTAGCGTAGGAAAACATCGGAGTACAATTATATTTAAATCGTTTAATCAAGATTACAAAAAAATTCCTCAACAAAAACAGGTTCCATTCGAACTCGCTTGTTGCCATTAAAAAAAGCCGCAAAACGGCTTTTTTAATTTTAAATATATGCCAGAGTTTTAGTTTTTACTTTGTCTTCTTGAAATGACTATCAATCCGCTCAGCAAAGCAATAAACCACCCCATCGCACCACCACCCGACTCATGACTATGAGTTGCCTCTTCTCGGTGAATCGGATCGGAATCAGTACCGACAACATCAAAATCAAAATCATAGTTATGAGACTCAATACCTAGCTGCGATAAAGCGGAAAAGTCTTGCGCCGCATTGGCAATAATTTGGTTAGTCACGACATCGATCAATTGAATCTGTACATCATACCAACCAGGTATTTGACCATTTTCAAAATAAATATCGATATATTCCGTTTGATTTCCTAAAACAAAGTTTTCCGTTTCGACATATGATGAATTAAATGTCAATGTATCCAACAAAACCACTTTTGCATAAACATTGCGTCCAGCAGCGTAAGTGTCAATATCATAGGTCAAAGATAAATGTGTATAAAAGCCATCCCTGTCACCATCCTCAGACAACTCCGATGAAACATAAGTAATCAGCGTGCTATCACTATTTAGTTCATGTTCATTATCTTCTAAAGGCAGCGCATAAAGACTATTAAAAATGTCAGCATCAACGGTATCAACAAAATCAGGATCTCCATACTCATACAGATCAATCAACACATCATAATGGTCAGTCGGAAAATCATAATTCAAACGTGTTGTTACCGAATAATAATCATCACTATCATTGCCATAAATCGTAAAAGTATCTGTAGTTTTATATAAAACCCAAGGGCCTCCATTTTTACTTAAATACAAATCTGCAAACACCTCAGCATACCCACCAGAATAGTTAGGATCAAAGTTAACCGTAAATTCTGAATAATAACCATCACCATCATGATCATAATCCAAACTGGTCCATGCCTCATAAATGACAAAGTTATGAGCGTTGTGGCTTTTTTGAGGTGTTTGACTACGGTAAATTGGTTGCTTTTGAATTTGCTGTTTATTCAGTGCGCTTGCGTGTTTTTCCGTATTGTTTTTAGCGCTCTCTTTTACGACACTACGGCGACTTATCTTAGCACTATTATTTTTGCTCGCAATCGAAACATCTTGAACTGAACGACTTGCAGCTTGCTGAATAACGGAAACATTTGGAACGACGGATTCGAGTTTAAATGAACTATTGTTCAGACTTTTAGTAGAATCGTTGAGAGTGTTATCTGTAGAACTAGCGTGTAATACACCAAGCGGAGATGCTATCAATAATATTGTCGGTATCAGTTTTTTCATGAGTAAACTCCTAACATTTATCAGCTTGAAGTGATTAAAACACTACCAGACTGAATTGAGACTGAACCGTATTTAAATGATTAGCAATAAATTTTGACGTGATTTCATCGTTAATCTCTGCATTCTAATCAACGAGATGTTAGAATGAGCGCTGTTTATTTCAAAGCCTATTATGCTTAATTTTGTATTTCGGAGTTAAAATGAAGCTTAAATTAATCAACTGTTTTATTTTCAGTCTATTTATTTTAGGCTGTAATCAGCCCTCAACGACAGATTCAACTTCGGCTGAACAAAACACGAAAAACAATCAATTAGCAGAAAGCGCGACGATCAACAACCAGATTCCATTACGTTCAGCTAATCCTAGATTTAACATTTACCAAACCGTAGCGCTGACCAGTGATTTATCCCATTTAAGTCAAAACCAAAAAACCATGTTGGGATTATTAATCGATGCGGCCCAAATAATGGATGATTTATTTTGGCAACAGGCATTTGGCAATAAACAAGAATTACTTGAATCTATAACCGATCCATTAACCAGAGAATTCATTGAAATCAATTATGGTCCGTGGGATCGTTTAAATAATAATAAGCCGTTTATCAAAGGCTACGGTGAAAAACCTGAAGGTGCCAAGTTTTATCCAGCAGATATGCAAAAATCAGAGCTGGAAACGGCCAATTTTAAAGACGCTCAATCACTTTATAGCTTAATTAAACGCAATGCTGATGGCGCTTTGTATGCGGTTCCTTATCACGAAGCTTACAAGACTGAACTTACCCAAGCTGCCACATTGCTTCAGCAAGCGGCCAAATATGCCGACAATACTCAGTTTGCTGAATATTTAAATATGCGAGCAGACGCATTATTAACCGATAACTATCAGCCCAGTGATTTTGCCTGGATGGATATGAAAGATAATCCTATCGAGTTGGTCATAGGTCCAATCGAAACCTATGAAGATTTGCTATTTGGCTATCGCAGTGCTTATGAAGCCTATGTGCTTATCAAAGATCAACAGTGGAGTCAGCGATTGACAAAATATGCAGGCATGTTACCTGCGTTACAGCGGGATTTGCCTGTCGATGAGAAATATAAACAGGAAAAGCCCGGCTCCAATTCAGATTTAAACGCTTATGATGTGATTTATTACGCCGGACATAGTAATGCGGGTTCAAAAACAATTGCCATCAACTTACCCAACGATGAGCAAGTTCAACTAGAGAAAGGAACTCGTCGCTTACAATTAAAAAACGCCATGAAAGCTAAATTTGAGCATATTCTTGTTCCCATTGCTAACGAGCTGATTGCCCAAGATCAACGTCAATTCGTGAAGTTTGATGCTTTTTTTGCTAATACCATGTTTCATGAAGTTGCCCATGGTTTAGGAATAAAGAACACAATTAATAATAAAGGCACTGTACGTACCGCTCTCAAAGAAGCTGCGTCTGCATTTGAAGAAGGCAAAGCCGATATTCTGGGTCTTTATATGGTTTCTAAACTATATGATTCCGGACATATGAGCGAAGGTTCATTAATGGATAATTATGTGACTTTTTTAGCTGGTATATTCCGCAGTATTCGCTTTGGTGCAGCCAGTGCACACGGCAAAGCCAATATGGTACGTTTTAACTATTTTAAAGAAAAAGGAGCATTTACTCGCAATGAGCGGACCGGATTATATCGTATTAACTTTGACGCGATGACTATTGCAATGAATGAATTATCAAATATATTGCTAACCGTTCAAGGTAATGGCGATTATCAGCGTGCAGTAGAAATCCTCGAAAACTGGGGAACAATTGGCGAGCAATTAGAAAAAGATCTACAAAGAATTGATAAGTCAGGAATTCCGGTGGATATTACCTTTAAACAAGGAAAAGAAATTTTAGGTTTAAAGGGTGTCAAAGCTCGCTAATTAAATAGAACCAAACCAATTAGATGGATGACTTAACCAACTCAATCAGTTGTAAGATTGTTGAATTGAGTTTTTGTGGTTAAAAACCAAACAATAAGTGATGACTAAGACGGTTTATCAAGTAGTTCAAGTTTTATTCAACTGAAACACCTGAGAGTTAATTCGTGATTGGTTAATATAAAATTTAGAAAAAGGCCATCTCCATCCGGGAGATGGCAACTAACCTAACTTTGAGTCTATTTCTCGATAGGTTAACAATCTACTCAGATGGATAATAGTGGATAAAACGGTTAAATCATAATTTTAATTTCGAATAGCTACTATTTTCAAAATCAATTAGCTATTAAAAATATCAATTGTTGATAGTAAACTTTCTAATGCCAGACCAGTTTGTCGCCGCAAGTTTCTCGCATTTTTTCCAAATAGGCTTCATGCGCCTCGATCTCGCTCTCATTGGCTTTTAACACTTTAAATGGTTGCCTATTTTGAGGTAAGCGCCTAACGCCATCTTCATCGCGCTTTGCCGAGAAATAATCTTGACGCTGAGTTAAGGTCAAATCAACCTGCCCGCCAGTCATTGCCAAATAAACATCGGCGAGTATTTCAGAGTCAAGCAACGCACCATGCAAATCTCGTTGAGAGTTATCGATAAAATAGCGTTTGCATAACGCATCCAAACTGTTTTTCTGTCCTGGGTGCATTTGTCGCGCCAGTACCAAGGTATCGAGAATCGAACAATAATCCTCTATTTTTCCCAGATTGGGGTCGTAAGCTTTAAATTCATGATTAATAAACCCCACATCAAACGGCGCATTGTGAATTATGAGTTCTGCACCTTTTACAAATTCAATAAAATCTTTCACAACATCCTGAAAGAGAGGTTTATCTGCCAAAAACTCATTGGTAATACCATGAACTTCAATAGCCCCATCATCCACTTCTCGCTGAGGATTAATATACACATGGTAGTGGTTTCCAGTTAATCGTCTATTAACCAGCTCTACACATCCAATTTCGATAATTTTATGGCCACGAGAAGGCTCTAAACCAGTTGTCTCTGTATCTAGTACAATTTGTCTCATTGATAGTCACTCAGAATCAATTAGTGATTGAATAATGTATTAACGCGATTAGCCATTTATGATTTAATTGTTTTAAGGCTGTAAATGATTATTTGCTTGAGTTCAATTCGTCAATTCCTTGATTAGCCAATGTGTCGGCTCTTTCATTTTCAGGATGTCCACTATGCCCTTTTACCCAACGCCATTCAATATCATGACGCTGATTCAATTGATCAAGAATTTGCCATAAGTCGGCATTTTTAACCGGCTTTTTTGCTGAGTTTTTCCAGCCTCTTGCTTTCCAGCCGGGAAGCCACTCGGTAATTCCTTTACGCACATATTGAGAGTCAGTCGTTAAAATCACCTTACTCGGGCGTTTAATAGCTTCGAGTGCTTTTATTGCTGCGGTGAGTTCCATGCGGTTGTTTGTGGTTTGCGATTCACCACCATAAATCTCTTTTAAGTGTTCTCCAGCGCGTAATATTGCACCCCATCCACCAGGACCAGGATTACCACGACATGCACCATCGGTAAAAATACTGATATAACTCAAAAATTAAACCTTAATAATTAATTTATAAACTGTTTTGCAACTTCAGATTGCTATTATTACTTGAACCAAAGACAGATTGAAGTCTTTCAGCAAATTATTTAAGCGCCTTATAAAGCTGCTTAAACCAGTTTTCAACTTGTGAAGTGACACTCGGCTCGGCCAAACGAGGGGGAACTAACTGCTTGTTTCGTCGCCAGCTTGGCCGAATCGGCGTTAAAGTAGATACCTTTTTACGCGCAACGATAATGTAATAACTGCAAAAATAATCACAAAACAGTTGCACTACACGCCTGACCCATGGGTAGGCATTACTTTTCTGCAGCTTTTCATTGGTCATACTGATATTAATTGTACTTTCAGTTTCTAACCCTAATAACCTAAACCAGTCAGCCAACCGAGTTCGGCTAATATCTTTATGTTTTTTCAGTTTATCAATACGTCTTTGACCAAACCAGTGTTTAATGCCATACCAGCTCAGCGGGTTTCGTCCAATAACAACTAGCACACCTTCTGGAATTAAAACCCGTTCAACTTCTCGCAGTATCTGATGAGGGTTATTACTTTGCTGCAATATTGCTGGAAGCAATGCAAGATCGATACAATCAGCGGCAACCGGCAATTCTTCAAAGCGGCACTTTACTGTCAATTGATTACCTTGCGGTCCAATGACTAATTGCTGCTTAATGCGCAGCGCATCACCACTCAGCTGATAAGCTAAATCACTGTATAAAAGCGCATTATAACCAAAGACCTGCGCCAAAACCGGGTTTAGGTTTTCTGCGATTAATTGTATTCTTTTAAGAGATAAATCACGGTGATTACTCTCTTTACCTAAATCAGACATATAGCCCTCGCAATATCATTTACGCTAGAATATCGGCTAAACCAACTTATTAATCATAGCTCAAGGTCAATATGATAGCTATCACTCCGATTCAAGCATTTAATGACAACTATTTTTGGGCGGTTCATAACAAAAAAGAAGCAATTATTGTCGATCCTGGCGATGCAGAGCCAGTAAAGCAGTTTTTGACAGATAATCAGCTTAACTTGAAAAGTATTTTAATCACGCATCACCACTGGGATCACACCAATGGTGTTGAGACATTAAAGTCGCTTTCTGGCGCGACGGTATATGCCCCCAAAAGTACCAAAATTACCGTTGCCGATATTCGCTGTCAGGATGGCGATGAAATTACACTGCTTGACGGTTCACTCCAATTAAGAATTATTGAAGTCCCTGGACACACTCTCGATCATATCGCTTATTTTTCTGCTAAAAATGCACAACACGCTAATTTGCTATTTCCCGGAGATACTTTATTTTCTGGAGGCTGTGGTCGTGTATTTGAAGGAACACCAACTCAAATGTGGCAATCCTTACAAAAACTCGCATCATTACCAGAAGATACACTAATTTATTCTGCCCATGAATACACTTTATCTAACCTGGCTTTTGCTAAATCGGTAGAACCCGGCAATTTGCAAATACACCAGCATATTAAAAAGGTTGAGCAACTACGAAAGCAGCATCAGCCTTCGTTACCCACAGTATTAGGAACAGAAAAAGCTATCAACCCATTTCTGCGAGCCGAAATCCAGCAAGTGATAGAGTTTGCTCAATCTCAAGAAAATCAACAGCCATTAACACCATCCGCGGTATTTAAGATTATTCGTCAGTGTAAAGACAATTTTTAAGCATAATTTGACACACATCGAAGTAAAAAATACCATTAGCTGTCAATATACTGAATACACTTAGAAATAGCATAATATTTACACACAAATGCATTGCTAAAATATGTGTTCAAAATCAGCAATCAAGAGGAATATCATTTGAAGTTCAAGTTGTCACTAGCCAGCCTTTTTATCGTTTTAAGTGGTTGTCAGTCAAACCTTTTGGTTCAACAGTCCGCAGATCAATCTACAGATCTTAATGCCCAACCCAAAATTCTTGCGCAGAACGATCAATTAAATACTGCTACACCACAACTCACCGAGGCAGAGCAGATTTTAGACTACCTTAATTCTTGCTTAATAGAAACAGATGCAACCGATAAAGATGCCTATTTAGACGTATGGAATCGTGTTCATTCACAACTGACTTTTCAAATTCCAGATAATCGAAGAGTCCGCGCTCAAAAATCCTGGTACTCTAAACATCCCGAATATATGAAGCGAGTAACTAGCCGTGCAGCGCCTTATTTGCATTTCATTGTAGAAGAACTAGAAAAACAGCAATTGCCCATCGAACTGGCATTGTTGCCAATTGTAGAAAGCGCCTTTGATCCTTTTGCTTACTCTCATGGCAGAGCTTCGGGTATGTGGCAATTTATTCCAGGAACCGGTAAGAATTATGGTTTAAAACAAAACTGGTGGTACGACGGACGACGAGATATTTATCTATCAACCCAGGCAGCCATTAAATACCTGACCTATTTACACAAACGATTCGATGGTAACTGGTTACATGCCCTGGCCGCTTATAACTCGGGGGAAGGTAACGTCAGTCGTGCAATCCGTAGAAACAAAAAACGCGGAAAACCAACTGACTTTTGGTCATTAAATTTGCCGCGAGAAACCAAAGCTTATGTACCTAAACTGCTAGCACTAAGCGATATGTTAGCCAATAAACACGATAATCCCGAGTTTTGGACCCCCATTTCTAACTTACCTTATTTTGCAAGAGTAACGACAGACTCTCAAATAGATTTAAGCTTGGCAGCTTCATTAGCAGAAATTTCAATGAATGATTTTTATCAGTTAAATCCCGCTTATAATCAATGGGCAACTGCACCTCAAGGACCTCATCATATTTTATTACCCATTGATAAGATTGAAGTATTTCAAAACAATCTGGCTAAAATTCCCGTTGATCATCGAATTTCTTATAAGCGCTATACCATTAAGCCCGGCGATAGCTTAATTTCGATTGCCAAAAAGTTTTCTACTAGCGTTGCTCTGTTAAAAGAAAACAACAATATTCACAACAATATGATTCGAGCTGGAAAAAGTCTGTTAATTCCTGTGGCATCGGCTAAACGCGACGAATATCATAAAAGCACCGAACAAAGATTAATTGCCAAGCAAAATACCCGACATAAAGGCCATAAGACCATCTATCAGGTGAAATCGGGCGACTCTATGTGGGAGATTTCTCGAAAATACAAAGTCAACATGAGAAAACTTGCCAAATGGAACAATATGGCACCAACAGACCCACTCAAAGTTGGACAGCAACTGGTGATATGGAATCAATATACGCCTAAGCTCGCCAGTTTATCCCAAGCGAATAAGAAGACAAAAAAAATACACTATAAGGTTAGACAAGGAGACTCTCTGGCACGAATTGCCAATAAATTTAACGTTAGTCTTGGCAATATAAAGCGTTGGAACAAAAGTACGGGTACTAAAAAATATCTACAACCAGGCGACTTAGTGACTTTATATGTTGATATTACTCAGCAATACTAATTGAAAAAGACTTAATATCAAGCTTATTAACTAATACTTTCTAGCGCGTTTTAGACTTCGTATAAAAAGTTAAGCAAACTCATTTGGGCTGATAAACCATATAAATATCAGCCCGTTGATAAATTGACTCAGCGCTTGGATGTGGTTGCTCACAAAAGCCCAATTGATGATACAAATTAATTGCAGGAACCAGTTTCCTATTCGATTCAAGGTACAACAATTGACAAGTTGACTGCTGATAATAATCAATTGCTGCTTTTGCCAGTATTTTCCCAACCCCAAGTCCTTGATAACATTCATCAACGGCCATTTTTGAAAGTTCAAGTTGATCGCCATTTGCAGGAATAAGTGCCACGGTTCCAATGATATCTCCCTGATATTGAGCAAAAAATATTTGTCCGCCAGCATCAATAATATATTTTTGTGGGCAGCCCAATACCTCTTTGTCATGTTCTTCAAGATAAAAGTATTTTTCCAGCCAGGCTTTATTCAGTGCATAAAACGCATTGTCATACTGTGCATCGTAAGCCAAAATTTGAATTTCCTGCTGTAATTTTTTCCTTTCCAGATTGGCAACCCGTCGTTTAATGCTCTGCTCTTGCAAAGCGTGTTCCAGCTGTTCAATATTCGCCAAAAGACCAAATCGGGTTTCTTTGAAAATATCGATGATGGCTTGTTCAATCCATAGCCATAGAGGAAGCAATGTTTTTACAACCGCCAAACCCTTTACAGAGAGAAACAATAATCGTCTTCGCTCATCAGCTTCATCTATGGTATGTTGAATCCACCCTTGTTGCTCCAACTTTCGACTCAATTGGCTGATTGCTGAGTGGGTCAAGCCTAAGGCATCCGCAAGCTCACTAATCGACAGCGCAGATTCAATACCAATATTTTCGGTTAATTCGTTAAGGCTTTGCGTATTTTGCTGATATTCATTGGGCAATAGCAGCTGTAACAATGGAAAACAGCGGCTTTGCAAGGGAATACCACGCGACAAATATAGCTCATCACACTGTCGGTACAACAACTCGCTAATTCGTCTAAAACGAGAACCCAACGCCATATATCCCATTTTCTCAAGACTTTGCATATCTTTTAATCCACAAAACAGTATTAATCATTTAAATAACGAATATAAAATAAAATACAATATAAAATATTATATAAGGCAATACGTAAGAATTTACATATATACTCGAAATATATACCAAAAGTAAATAGATAAACCGCTGACACTACTACCTGATTTTCATTAACACTAACTTAGCCTGACATACAAATAACTGAAAGGCCTCTTGCTGCTCTTGAGTTATTTGGGGTCCGTTAACGCCGTTATCAGCATAAAAACAACCGATAACTTTACCTTCAACAATGAGAGGTCCCCACAGTGATTGCCCTACTCCAATACGATGTTGAATCTTTTTGCGCGTTGAGCCATTTTCCCGCAGCTCTGTCTGACGCAAAATAGCCTTATTATTTAACACCTTTTGATGAATTTCGGGAATATCCTGAAAACAATCAAACTTAAAATTTTCCTTAATCTGACTCCCCATTCGCTCAACAGAATGTTTAGCTGATATACGACTCCGATCAGGACTGAGTAATCCCACCAACGCACAATTAAATCCGCCGCCTCGCTGAATTCCTTCAAGTAATTGCTGTAAAACAACATTAATATCAATTTTTTCTCGGTACAGAACCGATAATTCTTGAATAATTTCAAGTTGAAGGGTTTTATCAATATTTATCTCTAGCGGCTCGTTCACGCTTTCTCTTTCAGGCTCATTGGCTAATTTTAAATCAAGCTCTAATCCCATTTTAAGCAGGCTTTTTTGGGTTTCTTCTGTTGCCTCAATAATTTTTTCTGAAACTTTTTCAGGTGCTTTACCCGTATAACGACAAATTGACTTTATG
The DNA here is from genome assembly GCF_040719265.1 of Aliikangiella maris. Lineage (NCBI taxonomy): Bacteria > Pseudomonadati > Pseudomonadota > Gammaproteobacteria > Oceanospirillales > Pleioneaceae > Aliikangiella > Aliikangiella maris. The sequence continues at coordinate 56,772 of NZ_JBFDAH010000007.1, forward strand.
TGCTTTTCTACCGCTTGATCCATACCTTTAATTTCACAATAGCTGGCAAAACTGTTACCCAACAATATGCTTCGCAATGGACTGGTCTCGGCATAGTGCCCGCCTATCATCTCACCAATCATTGGAGCAATATTCCATGTTTGACAAAGCCCTAATGTTAAATCGTTAAAAAAACAGCCTATTAGGTCTTTTTCTTTACCATCATGCAATGGATAAGCATTATTTAGCGGTTGATAAACCGGACTATCTTCATGAATTGTCGAATATACTGAAACTTCGCCCAAACTCATTAATAAGGCTGAAATAAATATTTCTTCAGTATTTTTTTGGCCATAGAGCTGAGCAATATTTTTTGCTTGAATAGCAGAGTGAAAACAGCGAGATAAGAGTAATTTTAAACTTTTTGAAGATTCTTTTTTCAAAAAAGATTCTATCAACATACAACTGGCACAAACTTCTTTAATGGAACGGTGTCCCAATATCATAATTGAACGACTGATGGTACGAATCGTACGGCCAGAAGTGTTGAACAAGGCACTGTTCGCCATTTTTAAAACGGAAGCGGTTAAATTAGGATCTTTTAAAATAGTCCTGGCCAGCTCTGAGGAATGTTTTTGCGTATAAGCTTCGACACTTGATAAAGCCCTTACATTTTCACCAAAGCTGGGTATTGAAGACTGCTTTAATAACTTTAACCACTCGTCTTTATTCTGCGGTGAATCTGACATCTGAAGTTTATCAATACTAAATTTATTTAAGTATAGACAAACTTCTCAGATAACCAGATTTAATTATGTAAAAGCTAATTTTTAATCTACTAACCGACTAAGATTGATATTAAAAATATCAGAATATTCGGAAAATATAAGCCAATTAGTTTCGAAATAAGACTTGTTCGCGTTGAAACCACCAATTACAAAGCCCAAGCAATAACCCCGCAATAACTGTTGTTGAAACAAATATGACAGCCAACATGCCCATATCGATGGTTCCCTTAAAAATCTCTTTAATCGCCAACGAAACATTAGTTATCGGCACCGAGGCCCAAACCCAGTCCAATTTGACTCCGGGAAGTAAAGGTAAAATCAATGGGAATATGACTAGCATCATTAAGGGAGACATGTAGTTTTGTGCTTCTTTAAATGTACGTGCATAAATTGAAACACTTAACAAAACCGATGCAAAAATTGCTGCAACTGGTACCAACATTAAAAACATCAAAAACACATCAAAACTTGATATCGTAGCCAGTGCTTTCATAATTTCATTAACGGCACTACTCCCCTGACTACCAATTCCCGACAGCATCATTGGCCCTAAAAATCCTATCATCAAACCAAAACTGATGAGAGAAAAAAACACTGAAACAAAGGATGTTGTAAAAATTACCAGAAACTTAGCTAACACCAACTGGAAGCGTGGTACAGGCGTTAATAATAGCGTTTCCAATGTTCCGCGTTCTTTTTCACCTACGCCAATATCAATTGCAGGATACATTGCACCACTTAGCCCAATTAAAATTAAAATGTACGGCAAAAACCCACCAATTTTTTCACCAAATGATTCACGCTTATCGGCGGTCGAAGTTTTTATTAACTCAATGGGATTGTTAATTGCTTTACCTTGCGCTTCACTCAACCCCAATTGTGCATAGCGACGATTCACCTCTTGCTCTTTCAAATCCTTAATTGCATCGTTGACTCGTCTAAAAATAATTGCGCTGGTTGTAGCTGAATCGTTATACAGCATTTTTATTTCGATGTTTAAGCCTGCTCGTAAGCGAGCTTGCGCATCTTCTGGAATTACAATCGCAAAGCGCAGATCGTTTGCGTTGATCATCGTCTTCGCTTTCTCTATATCCTTAACGGTCTCTTGCTTTAATTTGTCATTCTTTACAAGTTGCTCAACTAATTCAGGATAATATTCACCACCAACTATCGCATAAGATAAATCTTCATCAACCGCTTTTTTAGCAATCTTGGTACTCAGTGTTATAAAACCAAGCATGATTACCGGCATAATTAAAGTCGGTAATAGTATGGTAAAAATAAGAGTCTTTTTGTCGCGAGTTAATTCTAACAACTCTTTTAAGTAAACTTTTAGCATGTTACGGCTACCTCTTTTTCAACCAGACTAACAAAAACATCGTATAAATTTCCTGTTTCACTCAACGCTTTAAACGCCTGTAATGAACCATTAAATTGGGTTGTCCCATGATTGATTAAAACAACACGATCACACAGTTTTTCAACTTCATGTAAATGGTGAGTAGAAAAAACAACGGGCACATTGCTTCCTTTGTATGATTCAATAAAGTCCAATATTGTTTTAGCTGAAATCACATCAAGTCCAGTAGTAGGCTCATCCAACACAACAACTTCTGGCCGGTGTATAACCGTCCGAGCTATATTGGCACGCTGTTTCATTCCTGTTGATAAAGTATCGGCTTTTTTATCGGCAAAGCTGTGAATATCAAGCAAATCAAAAACTTTTTGAATTTCTTTGTCCAACTCATCTTCATTCATACCATGTAGCCGTCCAAAATATTGAACATTTTCTCTGACTGTTAAGCGATGATACAAACTGGTTGTTCCGGATAAAAATCCAATTCTTCGTCGCATAGCAACAGGTTGAGCAACCACATCATCACCATTAATCATAATGTTGCCTTCGCTCGGCTGTAATGCTGTTGAAAGCATTCTAAGGCTTGTTGTTTTGCCAGCACCGTTAGGTCCAAGAAGGCCCAAAACCTCACCAGAACCACAGCTAAAGCTCACATCTCTAACGGCATTAAACCAATGCCCTTCTTCACGGACATCAACGACTTCCTGATTTTTCTTTTTATTTTCCTTAATCGTTTTATTATCTAGTCTAAACCGTTTTTTCAAATTTTTTACTTCGAGCATATCACTGCGCACTCCTGACAATAAAAGGATAAAATTCGGGTAATTTTCACCATCATATAGATTAGTCTTCAGATCGACGAGTTTATTACCATTTTCTTCCAATAATTAATCATTAATTTATTGAATTGATGAAATAAATGTCAAATTCGTTCGATATCAGTGTAATAAATTTAACAATATAAAGACTAAATAACCTGAAAATTCTATCAAAGGGGAAAACTTAATGTCCAATTCAGCGAATAGTTTATCTATATTTACCAATATCCTTACCTCTCCTCAGCAGGCATATCGTGATATTCAGCAGTCCTATTCAATTTTATTTCCGTTAGGGCTAATTTTAATTCTAAATACTGCTGCTATCATTTTGTTATACAGCAACATCGATTATCAATGGTTTATTGAGCAACTTGTCGAAGCCGAAGCAGGTGATTTATCAAAAGCAGAACAAGATGCCATGCGCCAGGGAATGTCGATGATGTCACCGGGTGTAATGGGAGCCATCAGTGCGGTAACCGTCGCCGTTATCGTTTTTGTTGTTTTTGCCCTTTATTCGCTTTACCTAGTGATTGTTTCCAGCATCACCAATGATGGCTACCAATTTAAGCAATGGTTATCACTAGTCTCCTGGAGCAGTATTCCTGCAATTTTTGGTGCACTGGCTTCAATTATATTTATTCTAATGAGCGAAAATGGACAAATTTCACCGGCATCAGTGAACCCTTTAAGTTTAAATGAATTAATTTTCGGTCTGGATGGAATGAAAGGTGCAGGAAAAATACTTGCGTCTACCGATATTTCAATCTTCTGGACAATTGCTCTCCTGACAATTGGATATGCGCAATGGACAAAAAAATCATTTATTAAGTCATTTTTAATTGTTATTTTGCCCTACGCCGCTTACTACGGTATCAGTTTAAGTTTATTGTAAAAACAAAGGCCAATAACTTATGAAAAAAAGTATTATCCTCATCTTAATATTATCGATTGTAATTGGTGTCCCTTTAGCTAAAAAATATTTTAGTAATGAGAGTGTTAAAGAAGTACAAACTGAACAAGTCGGTTTGCAAACGATAAAAGCGTCAATTTTAGCTTCAGGTCAACTAAAACACGAAGATGAAGTGAAACTAACGGCAGAAGTTATTGGCAGAGTGACCCAATTATTTGTCAAGGAAGGTGATAAGGTAAGCAAAGGAGAGCTTGTATTAACGATTGATGATCAGACCTATCGCGCTGCGGAAGAACAACAACAAGCGGCAGTTGATCAGCAAAAGGTCAGCATCGAAAAACAAAAATTGATTGTCGAAAATTTGCATAAGCAATGGCAAAGAAAATTAACCTTATTCGAGAAAAAATTATTAGATCAAGATGCTTTTGATTTAATTCATCATCAACTTGACGTTGCAAAGGTTGATTTAAAGGCAGCAAATGAAATACTAAAACAAAATCTCGCGCGTCTGGAACAAGCTAAAGACCAACTGTCCAAAACAAAGATACACTCACCTATTAATGGAATTATTACCTCTCTAGATATAAAGGAAGGTGAAACCGCAATATCCAGCACGACTAACATAGCCGGTTCAGCATTAATGACGATTGCTAATCCATCAAGTATGTTAGCTGAAATTAATGTTGATGAAGCTGATATTTCAGAAATAAGCATTGATCAAAAAGCAGAAATTATTGCCATCGCTTTTCCTAATGATCCAGTCAATGCGGTAGTTGAATCGATAGCTTCCAGCGCAAAACAGGCTAGAGGCCGACAAAGCTTGAGCTTTGCTATAAAGCTTAAATTAATTGATAGTTCGACCATTCATTTACGACCAGGCATGAGCTGTCGAGCAGAAGTTTTTACCCGCGGTGAAAAGCAGTTGCTTGCGGTACCGTTAAAAGCGATTAGAGTTGAAGAAGATAACGACAAAGAAACGGTTGAAAATTTCGTTTTTACTATTGAAAACGGTGTGGCTAAAAAGGTAAAAATTAAAGCAGGGATTTCCGATGATGCTTACCAAGAAGTATTAAGCGGAATTGAGCCGGATATTGCGATTATCACTGGTCCAGATAAAGTATTGCGACACTTAAAAGATGGTGACACTGTATCTACAATCGGCGAGTAAAAAAGTGAAAAAGCTAATAGAATTAAAAGCCATTTGTAAATTTTATCATATGGGTGACACGACAGTTAAAGCCTTAGATCATATTGATTTATCGATCAATTCAAATGAATATATTGCATTTATTGGTTCATCTGGTTCGGGAAAATCCACCATGATGAATATTTTAGGTTGTCTTGATAAACCGACTAAAGGGGAATATCTACTCAACCAGACAAGTGTAGCGGAACTAAATGCAAACGAACTAGCTGAAATTAGAAATAAAGAAATTGGATTTATTTTTCAAAGTTTTAATTTATTGCCTAGAGCTACCGCATTGCATAATGTCATGTTGCCATTAATATATCGTGGAGTACCACTTAAGCAACGTATCCATATGGCGACACAATCCCTTCAAAAAGTAAAGCTTGCTGATCGTTTAGACCATATTCCCAGTCAATTATCGGGAGGGCAAAGGCAGCGTGTAGCAATTGCTCGCGCATTGGTAACCAATCCAGCAATTTTGTTAGCCGATGAGCCAACAGGGAATCTGGACTCGCAAACAACAACAGATATTATGCAGCTCTTTGATGAACTTCACCAGGAAGGTCAAACGATCATTATGGTAACGCATGAAGATGAAATAGCGCAACATTGTCACCGAGTTGTCAGACTGAGTGATGGCAAAATAATCGAGGACTTTTTAAATTCTGAGGAGCGAAGTAATGTTTAGTTTGATAGAAAGCTTTCGAAGTGCGCTACAATCAGTTAAAGCACACGGATTCCGTAGCTTTTTAACAACCCTGGGAATTATTATTGGGGTTGCCTCAACCATTGCCGTAGTTTCAGTCATTCAGGGACTCAGTTACTCCATCAATCAGCAGTTTGAAGGGTTTGGTTCAAACTCCATCTCTATCCGTTCATATACACCAAGAAATGAACGTTTAAAGGGGAAAATAGCTCGAATTACGCCTGACGATGTTGAGGTTATCAGCAAACAAGTCGAGGGTGTTCAATTTATCACCCCTATTTTAGGTTCAAATGTCGGTTCAACTAGTTCAATAAAATTTGCTGGCAATGAGACTTTTGGACAGGTCTCTGGCTCTACTTATAATTATCAATCCGTACAAAATATCGATATGAAATATGGACGCTTCCTTTCATATAGCGACAACCTCTCGCGGCGCAAAGTTGTGGTTATTGGTGAAAAAGTTCGCACCGAATTAGCTTTGCCCAAAAACCCCGTAGGCGAATTCATTCAATTTGCCGGCGAATGGCTAAAAATCATTGGACTTGCTGAAGAAAAAGGCGCATTTCTTGGATTCAATCAAGATAACTTTATGGTAATGCCTTACTCAACAATGCAAGGATTAAATGGAAATCTGATCGAACCAGATATATTCGTACAACTCCAACTAAAAAGTCTAGAAAATCTAGATTCTATTAAAGAAAAGATTACCCGAATTTTAAGAAAGCAGCATAAATTAACTACCGAAGATGATGACTTTAAAGTTGAAACACCCGAACAGCTCACATCAGGAATATCACAAGTTATTGACACTTTAACAATTGTACTTGGCGGAATTGTGAGTATTTCATTATTTGTTGGTGGCATTGGCATTATGAATATCATGCTGGTCTCAGTTACAGAGCGAACCAGAGAGATAGGTATTTGCAAAGCGATTGGTGCAAAACGACACCACATCCTGCTCCAATTTTTGATAGAGGCAATCGTTTTATCACTTCTAGGTGGAATAATCGGCATAATAATTGGCTATGGACTCGGCTTTCTCGCGGCAGCAACAATTCCAAATTTCCCACCAGCAACAATTCCTTTATGGGCAATAGGAATTGCATTTGGATTTTGTGCTTTTGTCGGTATTCTATTTGGAATTTTGCCTGCGGCTAAAGCAGCTAACCTAGATCCAATCGACGCATTGCGCTACGAATAAAGATATAAGCATAGTCATGTGGATATACTTGACGTCAGAATATACTTGTCTTGTGGAAACACTTATTTAATAGAATAAGACTTAAATAAAGTGATTGTTAAATTAAAGCTTAACGATACTAATAGACTACAAGTTAAAAAAATATTAAATAAATAATCAGAATTTAAAAGATTAAGGCAATAAAGAAAGAGATAAAAATATAATGTATTTTAAAGAATCCTCTGAGTTGAAAACATCAGCCTAGTCTTTTTATTTAAATTGACTAGTCTAGTCTTTACCCTATCAATCTAACTTATTTAATTTAATTTAACTTATGTATAACTTATGTATAACTTATGTAACTACTCTATCGAGTTGTAAAATATAAGTTAATAACTTTAATTAGACAAAAAAATACCGCTTAAAAGCGGTATTTTAATAATGTCTTAAAATGAATTTAGCTACTACATTTGTTGCGTTGTTGTTTATCTTTTACATACGCAATCCAAGCGTTTGCTCTACTACGCCAAGTTTTATACTTAGTGGCATTTTCCAAAGAGTCCATGGCCGACTTACATTGGCCAAGATTCGCCTGTGCCGTACCTCTGGTATAATAAACTCGCCCAGTATCTTCAACACCTTTCTTTAGTGCTTTATTCAAAGACTTAATCGCATCGGTCCATTTTTCTCGCTCTACGTATAAGTCAGCTTGAGTGAGAAAATGTTCACCATCATCCGCAGCTTCAGCAGTACGACCGAACGCAACTATCGCTTTATCAACTTCTTTACTAACACGGTAGTTATTAGCAATCGCTTTTAAATTTCTTTCTTCAGGTTTAACAATACCCTTATTTAAACCTTCCTCCAAAATTTCTGCTGAGCGATAAGAAACTTCTTCATAAGCAAACAATGAAGATAAAGTTTTATAGTCAGTTTCAGTTTCAAAGCCACCATTTAAATAAAGCATTTCCATGACAGCTAAAGAATCTTTAGTTTTATCCAATTGAAGATACATACTCGACAATTGACGCCAGTATGAATTCTCTCGAGGAAAAACTTCGACCATCTCTTTTAAAACTGATGTAGATCCAATAATATCTTTTTGTTCATAATGGCTTAATAGAAGAATATTATAATAGCTTTTCTTAGGTTTATCTTCATGTTTTACCGCCAAATAAGCAGGACAAAGAGCCTCTTTAAATTTTGAAGCTTCTGCTTTCATTGCAGCTAACAAATAATAAACTTTTGGATCATCCTTTATCGATTTTGCAAGCCAATCGTTAATTAGCTCGACAGCTTTTTGCTTGTTTCCTACCGAATACATTAATGTTGCAACATTAACTCTCAAGCCTTGCAGCCTATCATGATCAAGTTGTCCTTCACCAAAGCTTAAAGCATTTTCAAAATAAGGCAGCGCTGACTTATAGTCACTTTGCTGAGAATAAGCGCTAGCGATATTCATTGCTACTACAGACTTCACATACTCATCTGATGAAGACTCGAATAAAGCTTTAAGTGCCTGAATCCCTTCTGGGTATTGGTCATTTGCCAGTAACTCCATTGCACGAGTCAAACGCTTATGCACCTTTTCTGTCATACCGCGAATTGGTGGCTTTGGAACTTTTTGGTTTTTATTAATCAGTGGTTTACACTGTTTAGTTAATTGCGTTTCAGGAAGAGCCAATACTGAAGTCGATAAGCATACACCTACCAACGTTGTAGCAATTAACTTAACTACTGAATTATATTTCATTGTTAATTACCTCTACTATTGACCCAGTTTAAATTCCATTGTGTAACGCATGTTAGGTTGCTCCACAGCCTTACCATCAATAACTCTAGGCTTAAATTTCCATTTATAAATGGCCTTTCGAGCATCTCGCTCAAAGATTCGCTTCGGCTGTGCGTCAATAACCTTAACATCTTTGGGTGAACCATCTGGTGATACGGTGAATTCAAATCTAACCCAACCTTCAATACCTTCCATCGCCGCTTTACGTGGATAGCGAGGCTCGATAATTACCATTGGTATAGCATCACCATCGGACAAATTCCCCCCGCCAACATTTCCAAGATATGTTCCAGAGTTAACACTAACATCGAACTTACCTAAGTTAATATTAAGGTTTTTAACAGGTTTTTGCACTTTAGCCACCCGTTTAGGTTCTGGTGGTGGTGGACTTTTAGGTGGTGGTGGTGGTTTAGGCAACCGTCTATTACGCACCTTTAAATCATCTTCGGGTGCCGCAATAACAAACTCAATCGTTTTATCGTCTGTTAATTTTGGTGGCTTTAAATCAGATTTAATTAAAAATGCCATCAAAACGAACAAGCAGAACGTTACCCCGCCACCAACTCCTATTCCAAGTAATATTCTTTGCATATTAATTTTCCGCCGCTACAGAGATATTCTTAACGCCTGCTGCTTTTGCTGCATCCATAACATCTAGAAGTATTCCCGATTTAGCTGATACATCAGCCTGGATTACAATAGTACTTTCGGGGTTTTCTAAAAGCATTCCCTCAACAGTCGTTCTCACATCTTCTTTATTGATCTTCTTCTTAAGCATATAAATTTCGCTGTTTGAATTAATACCAATAAATATATTTGCTTTTGGTTTTTTCTCCGCGGATTTAGCCTTTGGCTCAACTATATCCACGCCCGCCTCTTTTACGAAAGAAGTGGTTACGATGAAGAAGATCAACATAATGAATACTATGTCAAGCATAGGTGTCATATCAATTGATGCTTCTTCCTCTTTTGGCTTTAAGCTCTTTTTCGCCATACTTTACTTCCTAATCTAGTGATGAGGCATATGGTCGGCTAACTCCTGTGCATGCACATTTGCCGAATACTCTAATCGAGAACTGATGAATAGACCTGATAGCGCGGCAACCATTCCAGCCATTGTTGGAATAGTAGCTTGGGTAATCCCTGCAGCCATCAATCTTGCACTTCCGGTCCCAGACAACGCCATAACTTCAAATACATTTATCATTCCAGTTACTGTCCCTAACAATCCTATCATTGGACAGATTGTCACGATGGTTTTTATAACCAGTAAACCGGAGTGGAGCTTTTCTCTCATTTGTGAGATCCAAGCTTCACGTATTTTGTGAGCATGCCACGAAGTTGTGTCTTCACGCTGGTCCCATTGAGCGACCAGTAATCTTGCCTGTTTCGGATAAGTTCTCGAGAAATACCATAGCCGTTCGATAATCATTGACCACATGACAACCAGTGCTGCGGCAATGAACCATAAAACGTCTCCCCCGGCTTCAATAAACCGGGTGACAGTTTCTAATAGCTCTTCAAGAAACAGCATTGATTATGCTCCTGATTTTTCCTGGTGCTGTGCGATTAAACCTGTACTTTGTTCTTCTAAAATATGAATCAGATTCTTTGAAATACCAGATACAACACTATGGAGTAAGATTAATGGTAGTGCTGCAACGATACCTAATACAGTTGTAATCAATGCAGAAGAGATACCACCAGCCATAATTTTTGGATCGCCTGTTCCGTATAGTGTAATACTTTGGAATGTGTCGATCATACCTGTAACAGTACCTAATAGACCCATTAATGGCGCTACCGCAGCAAACACTTTAATAATCGTAATTCGAGTTTCTATCTTGGGTGTTTCTTTTAACACGGCTTCGTCAAGTTTTAACTCTAGGTTATCAACATCATCATCTTTGTTCGCTAAATAAACAGCCATGATTCTACCAAGCGGATTATTACCTGGCGTGCTTGATTTAGCTTGCTTGTTCATTTGACCCTTAAGCAATAATAAAGTCACTAAACGCTCAAGAACGATAATTAAACCAATGGCTAAAACAACACCAATTGCGGTACCAACAGGTCCAGCATAATTTTCAATACGCTCAGGCCAAGACTCACGTTTAACTTCTTGAGTCAAAATGCCACCACGTGTTGGATCAAGAGCTAAAGGTGCGTATCCAGAGGCTGCGCTTTCATACTCTGGAATTAATGAAGTAATTCGAGATACCGGTGAACGCGTTAACTCTTTAATGTCTTGTGAAGCACCATCAAATACTAAGTACTCGCCGCCAGAAATCAGGTTGAAAGCACCAATTCGAGTAATTTCACGAGGCTCTTTTTTACCTTCAGTATTAATAATGTCATTAGAAAACTTAACCACTTTCCCTTGTTCGGTCATTTCTTTTTGCATAGCAACCCATAGGTTACGAATCTCTGGAATTTTTGGGAAAACTTTAGCTTGTGCCAGATTTTCTAATTCCTGATGTCGATTTGGGTGCTGTGCAGTAACAACTGAGCGTTTTAAACCAGCCGCGGTATTACCAGCAAACTGACGTACAACCCCAATCATTTCACCTAAAGAGCCAGCTTTTAAAAGTTTTTGCTCTTCAAGCTCAGCTAATTTCTTTTCATTTTGAACCATTCTTTCTTTTAAGCGCTCTGAACGATCTTCTTCACGCTTACGCTCTTCCAAAGCTTCATTCAAGAGACGACGTTGAGCATTACGATCATTTAAGAAGGCTTGCTCACGTTTTTGGTTCACACTATCTTGCTTAATTTTATTTTGCTTAACCAATTGAAACAATTGATCTAAAGTCTCTGCTGCAGGCTTTGGTACAGCACCAGGATTATCATTTGTTTGCTCTGCTGCAACCGCAGTAAAAGATGCGCCGGCTAGTAAAGTGGCGACCAATAGAGTTTTTAATTTCATGTTATTGTGCCCCTTTTGCTGCTGGAACAGGTAATTTAATTAAGTTATTACTCGCTTGTTTGTTAGCCATTTTTATACCGTACTGAATAGAACGAATATACTCTTCACCTAAAGGTTCAAAACTTTTTGACTCAGCATTCCAAAAGCCAGCAGAAGTGCCGTCTAATGTTAAATAAACCAATAATACTCTTCCAAATCTTAAGAACTCAACTTTTCTATCTTCACCTGGAATGTCGGCTTGATAAGCTTCAAAACCCTCACCATATTTAATTTCTGCTTCATAGGCAGAAAGAATGGTTCGATATTTTTCACCAGTTGCAACATCAGCACGTAACATATTGTTTTTCAGTCTATTTACGCGTGCAAGACGGTCTTCACGATGGAACGGAAGATCAATTTCAATAAATGCTTCAAGGGTTGCAATCATTTCATTCATAAGAGGAACAACACCGCGTTCAGTTTCATCGATATTATCGATTTCATCCTGAATTGTTAGCATTTCCTGCTCTTGAGAGTTAATTAGATTTTCTAACTGGTTGTTATAGATTTTTAAACTCTCAATAATTCTTAAGGTACTTTTATATTCAGCAGCCATATTAAGAGTTTGCTCAGCAAATCGATCGATTTTTTTCTGAGATTGAATAGAGGCGTTAGTGATTTGGTTCTCAAGTTTAATTGATTTATCAAGTGAAGTTTGAGCAACCAGATTACCCGCTGATAAAATTGCTATCAGCCCCACTATGATGGTTCTAAGTCTTGTTGTTTTATTGCGATTAAGCATATTGTTTCCAAACTTATTTTAGGGTTAAAAACAAATCGAAATTGAATAGAAAGCCGAAGGTTTCCTTTCTTTTTCGCTACGAGATTCGGTCTGTTATTATTATTTACGTGTACATATTTTGAGCTACCAAAGTGTTAGGTCATTCACATTTGTACACATTAATGCCGACTATAAACAGAAAATATTGATGAGTCAATTGGTTAAACGAAATGTTCGTACTTTGAAACAGCAATATTTTCCCATCAAAACTCGGAGATTTCTCCGTAAAAATATAAAAAAAACCTTTTTGTTTTAATTGGTTACGATATTTCTGATTTTTAGTACAAAAATACGAGATACTGAGATTCCGACTTTTCGGTCCATATCTCTTACTTTTAACAAAGCAATCTATATTCTAGTACAACTTTTATTAAGAAACAGAAATTTATAATTTTGAATAATTTATTTAAATTTAAACTGCTACGTCAGTAAATATATCAATTCTAAATTATGGTCGATACCAATATTTTTATTCTAAGGAAGGATGTATATAATCATATGGGTTAAGAAAAGGTTTTCAAATAAGCTAACTCATTCAAAACATCTACTTAAATCAAACATTAGAAAGATGGCGAATTGCTTTTATAACTAACTTATATTGGGTTGTCCCTAGCCCTGTTTTTTAAAGAGTCAATATAAAAAGAGTTTGTACTTTGGCATTTAATTAAAGTAACACGCGAAGTACTTGATTGAGGCCAGAGGTAGCTCCACTTTTAGCAACAATTGTCTTAAATATAAGCAAGTAGTATCGTACAGCTAGAGCCAAACTACTTATTTGATTATTTGAGTTTAATTCTTTATTAAATCGACTACATCAGTTACCAAGATATCGTTGCTAAAAATATAAGTTCACAGATAGTCAATGATTTATGTGGCCAAACAACTCAGCAATAAGACATAATAAATTCAACGAAAAGATAGCATATTGTAAAACAGTGATCCTACCTGTTGATGCAAACAGAAAACAACACTACTTGAACACAAAGACAGAGTTTTTACGAATTAGCAATGATCGCCATTAATCAAAATCTACAACAAGCCTTTACACAGCTTCAGCAAAGAAACTTCAATCAGGTTGAAAAAATTTGCCGTAGCATTTTGGCTGAAGCCCCCAAAAATATTGATGCATTACATTTATTGGCGATATCGGCCAAGCAACAAGGTCAATTTGATCGTTCAATCCATTATTTTCAACAATGTCTCAGTCTTAACCCAAAACACCCGGTAGTACTTACAAATTATGCCAATATGCTCGCACAGACTAATCAGATAGATTTGGCATTAGAATATTATGACAGAGCAATTAAAGCATCAAAGAACAATGTCGATGCGTTTTACAACTGGGCAGACCTATTATTCCAACAAAAAAACTTTACCTTGGCCATTAAAAAATTAAATCAAGTATTACATATTAATAATAAACACTATTTGGCTTTAAACCTGTTAGGAAGTTGTTATAAAGAATTAGAGCAACACGACGAAGCGCTTCAATTTTATGACAAAGCGCTAACCCTTTCTCCAGATAACTTTTATGTAATACACAATAAAGCCCTAACGTTAAAGTTAATGAAAAAGCCTCAAAAAGCGCTCGAATATTTTCTAAAAATTTTACCTCAGGGCCGAAATATTGCGGAATATTGCTATAACTTGGGATGTACTTATTCAGATCTAAACGAATTAACTAATGCTAAGATTTATTTTGAAAAAGCCATAACACTCAAGCCAGACTATCTCGATGCGCACAAATCACTAAACGATATGCTATGGGAAAGTAATCAAGATAATGAGTTTCTTTTGTCTTATAAGCATAGTCTAAAGACACTCCCTACTGCACGACACTTATGGTTTGCCTATATCGCAAATTTAACACAAGCATCACGATTTGAAGAAGCTAAGCAAGCTTTAGAAACGGCGATTAATACTGTAGGGAGAGCACCAGAGTTTACCCATGCCCTTGGAGTCTACTATTTCAGAAATAACAACTTTGACACTGCATTTTCTCTTATTGAAGAGGCTGTCAAATCTGCTCCTACAGAAAACAGATTTCAAATCGATATGGCAAACCTCTATATTCAGCAAGAGGCATATTTACAAGCGCTCAATCATCTCGATATTGCTCATCAGAATCAGCCATTAAATCAGGAAGTTTGGGCGTACAAAGGCGTATGTTGGCGACTGCTTAATGATGATAAATATTTTTGGTTGAATGATTACGAAAATTTAATCGACATTGATCGTCTTCAACCGCCTTCAAACTATGATAATAGTGAACATTTTTTTTCACAGCTAAATGATGAGTTACAAAAGTTACATACCCGTAGTCGTCAGCCACTTGATCAGAGTGTTCGTGGGGGAACCCAATCCATTGGCCACTTATTAGATTATCCAATTCCAATTATTCAAGAATATCGAAAAATATTAGAGGAGCGAGTAAACCGCTTTCTTTCTAGATTACCGAAAGATAGCACTCATCCTTTTTTAAGCCGTATTAAAAAACAATTTATTTTTGAAGGTAGTTGGTCAGTTAAACTAGCAGCGAGCGGCTTTCATGCCAATCATGTTCACCCATTTGGTTGGCTTTCAGGTCCGACCTATATCAGCTTACCTTCCATCATTTCACCATCGGATAAAACAAAAGCTGGTTGGGTAAAGTTTGGCGAAACATCGTTGAATTTAGGCAGTCGAGAAATGATAGGAAAGGAACTATGCCCTGAAGTTGGATTAAGTGTATTATTTCCGAGTTATATGTGGCACGGTACTCATCCATTTGAATCAGATGAATCTAGAATTACGCTACCCGTGGATCTGATGCCGATCTAAAAATAGGCCTATTTATATAACGATATAAAAACGTAATACCATATAATATGCTATACCATATAAAATATAATGCCGTTTGTTTTTGCCAAGCAATAAGCAATAGTTAAGCTGTTTTCTTAATTAAATTTAAATAAGATAGTTTAAAAATAACCTATCAAATAAGTACTTTTAATCTTCATAAATAAAATAGCGGCAGATTACTGCCGCTATTTGTATATATAATTTCTAAAAATATTAGAAGTTAAATGTCACGCTAGCGTGAATATAACGACCTAATACATCATAGAAACCAGCGATTGCGTTAGCATTGTTAGATAAAGTTCCACCAACTAATGGGGGCTCTTTATCAAATACATTGTTAATACCGACTAACACACCAACACCATCAGCAACATCAAATGAACCTTTGATATCGAAATAGCTTTGAGAAGAAATACCTTCACCCACTAATTCATCAGCAGTTCCGGTATAGTCAACCTTACCGTAATAACGCCATTTAGCAGAAACGGTCCAGAAGCTATCAGTACTATAAGATACTTTTAAACTATGTCTCCAATCTGGTTGAGCAAAACAGTCAGTACTAACTGTTCCAGCACAATCATATGACTCTTCAGGTAATTCAGGTAAAGGAATATATTCTTTTTTGGTCATATAAGTACCAATCATATTCGCTTTTAAAATACCATCGCCCAACTCCATTTGGAAGTTTGCACTTAAATCAACACCAGTCCAATGACGACTTGCAAGGTTAATATTCGTTCTTTCAACAAATCCAGTTTGACCCAGCCATAAGCTACCACTACCTGAACGGTTGATTTTATCACAGAATAATGCCAAACCAGTTTCAGCACATTTCTCAATAATAAGTTGTCCACCAAGCGCACCAATTACATCTTCTAATTCAATGTTGAAGTAGTCGATAGAGAAGTTAAAATCTTCAAATGGACTACCGACAACACCAAAAGTCATGGTATCAGCAATTTCAGGCTTCAAGTCAGGGTTACCACCTTGAAGACCATTATATTGGCTAGCAGAAATTGCACCATAACTTGAAGTAGAAAGACCCGTTCTAGCACATTGCTCTGCAGTATAACCAGAACCAACTAGGCCGGTATCAGGGTCAATTGCTCCAGCACATGGATCAGCACCTTGCCATAAACCTAAACCTTGAGGTTGGAACAGTTCGGCAACATTAGGCGCTCGAACAGCACGGTTAAAGCTGGCACGTACTTTCCAACCATCAACCGGCATATAATCAAGTGCAACTTTATAAGTTGATTCGCTGCCAGAAGAACTATAATCAGAATAACGATAACCTAAATCTAAGGTTAGACTCTCTACACCTTCAACACCTTGAACCAGAGGAACACTCAACTCAGTGAATAGTTCAGAAACATCATATTCACCCATGATGCTTGGAGTTTCACCACCTTGACCTAAAAGTTGTCCTTTGGCGAAAACTTCATCAGCAATACGCTCAAATTCTTCGATTCGATGCTCAACACCAAAAACTGCAGCAATTGGTGTTTCTGCACTGGGTAATGTAGCGTCTAATTCACCCGTTACAAACGCATTGAAAACAGTTTGACTGGTCACACCATTTAGGATTGCAGTACCTGTTAATTGTGCAGCAGCTTCAGGCGTTACACCGTTATAGGTGAAAACATTGTAAGGAACGCAATTACCATCGCAAGTTAAACCATTAGCACTGATAGCTTGTGTAATACGTGGGCCGAAGAAGTCATTAATATAAGCATTTGACGATGAAGTTGTACCATATTGCAAAGATGCATCATATGCCCAACGATCATTAATATCACCTTCGGTACCAAAAACGATTCGATATGAACTGTGATCTAAAATACCTACACGAGGACCACCTTCAATATTACGCTTACCAATGTAAACAGCAATGTTATCAGTAGAGCCTGAGTTTGCATTTAATCCGTAGTTTCCACAAGTTGCCGCTAATTGATCAGCATTAAGCGGAGAAGTATCGGGGTCACAACTAATGGTATATTCTTCAGCAAAGAAAGTACCAGACTCAGCAATTTGCGCTTTAGTATAATCATGCATATAGCTGATTTCTAAATAAGGACGGAATTGCTCGTTAATTTCATAATTTACATAGGCACCCAATGTATAACGATCATCCGGACGCATGAAGTGGTTTACAGGTGCGTAGTTATAAAGATTATTACCAACCCCAGTAAAGCCACTATCTGGAGTTAAGGTATACCATTTGTTTGCACCTGATTCAGGATTTGCCCATGGATACTCTACAAAATTTTCATCGTCATCCAAATATCCTGGTCGGCCATTTACACCATAAATCGTGTTATCAGCATCTTCAGCATCATTGTAATTGGGATCATCTGGCGAATACTGTGCATAACCATAAACTGTATCACCAGAAATTGGGTCAATTGGATATATATCAAAGTTTGGAACGACAGCATTAAACGAACCACCACAAGCACGGCCACTTCCACTTAATGCACAAGAAGAATAGTCACGCGCACCTTGTCTTAATTCATTTACACGGCGATAGGTTGCATAAGCAGTAGCATGACCTTTACCACCGTCGAATGAGCCACCTACAGTAATATCTAAATTATAGGTTTTTCCATCAATGCCACTACTTCCTGTAGGATATTCAAAGCCCTTATCATCTAATAAACCTTGAATGTAGTCATTATCGTTATCATGTTGATAGCCCGATGCACCAGCAGTAATTTCTAAACCTTCAAAGTTGTCTTTCATTACGAAGTTAACAACACCGGCTACCGCATCTGCACCATAGGTTGAAGAGCCACCACCGGTCATTACTTCAACACGCTCAACCAATGCAGCAGGGATTTGGTTAACATCTGGATTTTGTGAATAAACACCACCTGGTTGTAAGCGACGACCATTGATTAATACCAATGTTCTCTCTGCGCCCATACCACGTAAATCTAGCGTTGCTACCCCAGCAGCACCATTTGAAAGGAAGGAAGTTTCAGCAGCTTCTACTTGAGGTAAGCTGTTCATCAGATCTTCAATTCGCGTATAACCTGATAATTTAATTTCTTCAGATGAAGTCACTTGCACAGGACTTGAAGTTTCGATATCGGCACGTTTAATACGTGAACCAGTTATCGTTACTTTTTGTTCTTCAGTGTCTTCTCCATCTTCTGCCGCAAAAACATTTGGGGCAAACGTCAAAGCAGTAGCGGCACCTGCAAATAAAGCAGAACGCACCGCTTTTGCAAGCGGATTGCATTTATTTAATGTACTCAATTTTAATTCTCCCTGGTTGTCATGGAGGTTGTTATGTTAGTTATTTCTTTGCTTTTCGTTATGCTCGATAAGTCAAAAAAATATCTTTCTTAGCCTTTCGGCCTGATCTGCCAAGTCCGATACTAACCGCAATTAATCTTTAAGGTCAACATTTAGTTAACTTTTTTACCTTGACAAAATGCGGTTAAATTGAGTTTTTTTACAACAAAAAAATAGAACAACAAAATGTAAAATTTAGAATAAATATAAGGGGAAATTTTTGATGCAAGGCACCAAAAATAATTAATAATTTTTATCTCATTAAGAGTTTGAAGCGATGCGTACTAACTGTAGGCATCGCTAAAACTAGATAAACTAAATATGTTTATAAACCACCAGGTCCACAATCATTTTTCAAAAAGTCAATAATAGACTGATAGAGTTTCAATTGATGATCATAATTTAACGTATTATAAAAATGATCAGCTCCATCAAGCTCTACATATTTATATGACTTGTTATGTTTTTTCAACTCGTCTATATATAGCTCTGCATGTTTTGGTGGCACTCGTTGATCAATGCTGCCATGAATAATTAAGAGCGGTACATTGACTTTTTCAGCTTCCTTAACAGGCGAGACACTGTCGACCCACATCGTTTCCTGTTCTTTCAGTTGAGCGCCACGAGCTCGGTCACGATAAAAGTTAACTTGATAAAGTGGATCAGAAACAGCCGCTCCCGCAATCACACATTGATGAATTTGTGGTGTACGTGTTGCCGCAGTTAATGCTGAATATCCACCATAAGACCAACCATAAAGTGCCACTCTGTCTGGATCAGTTAATCCCTCTTTAATTAAGTAAGCAATACCGTCATCTTTATCGTCTTGCATTTTTCGGCCACCTTCACCGCCTTTGATAAATGCTGATTTGTAAAACTCTAATCCATAACCCAATGAGCCACGATATTGAGGCTGTATTACCAGATAACCATTATTTGCCAGCATTTGCGCCCACTCATCGTATTCTACGACTTCTTGAACAAATGGACCGCCATGTGGCATCACAATAGTAGGAAATGGACCTTTACCTTTAGGTATAGTTATGTAAGCTCGAATATCTTTTCCATCCCGAGATTTGTACTGAATATATTTAACATCAGCGAGATCTTCCGCATTAAATAAAGGTTGCTGACTGCCCACTAGTTGCAATTTGCCATTTTTAAGCAAATAGTAAGAACCGGGATCGTGAGGACCTCGATTTGAGATAACAAAAGTCTGTTCATTAATAGCGCGGCTCTCAATCGAGATACGGTGAGCATTAGGAATTAATTTATCTAATTGCTGATAAATCGCACCTTCGTTGCCATCTAAATATTCGTAGTGAACTTTATCGGTAGCATAAGCAATGGCAGTTACCAGACCAGGATGTTTCCAAGTATTACTATGATAACGAGCACCTGTGACATCAACATCAGACCGCGAATAAATCAGTTCAGCGAACTTTTTATTTTTATAGTCGTAAGACCAAAAACCAACTTTATCTTTTCCGTTATGCGCGGTAACCAAAATCATATTCTTATCGAGCGGATCAAATCCCCAGATGGAAAAGGTCTCGAATGAATCTTCATGATTACTAAACACCTCAATCCACTCATCTTTTTCTTGATCCCTGACAAACCATAGATAGTTACCTTTAGTAATATCGAAACCACGAGCAAATGTTGGGTTACCCTTTCGATCAAATTGAATTTGGCCCAATGCAACTTTACCGCGATAAAGTAACTTTTTAGTGCCTTTCTTTAAATCGAACTCATAATAACTTAGAGGTCGAAATCTCTCATCAACTGTTGATTTAGAATTTCCTGGCGAAAAAGATAATATAACTTTATCTTGTTTATCAGGTAAAACACTAACAACAGAAGCATTTGTTTCTTTAAAAGTCTTAAACTTCTTTTTTTCTAAATCAAATAGTGCAAATAAATATTCAAATGCCCCTTGGTTAAAGCCTTCAATTTTATCTCTAACCTTTTGACGGTTGTAAACTAGAATATGTGAATTACTCAACCAATAAAAATTTTGAATCTCCATAGGATCAGAGTTAAAACGAAAAGGTTCCTTTTGCAAGTTATCGGTATCATAAATTTCAATTGTTGGATTGCCTCCCGCACCCGCAATTTTTATTAATGCCAGCTTTTTTCCATCAGGCGAAACTTCAACATTTTTAACAACTTCTCTTAGGGCAAAATATTCTAGTGGATAAACTTTCGCATCAGCCACTGAACTGATGAATGTCACCCAGAGCACCAACATAATGCTAATTAATTTAAGTGTGGTAATAGGTTTCATTTTTTCCTCAACAAATCGATCTGGTAAAAAAATACCCGCGGAATATCTCACGGGTATTTTTTATTACTTATTATTGTGACACAACTCTATAGCTAGTCGCGTGATTACTTAAATGTTTTAGACAGATTTAAGAAATACGCTCTACCTTGTAAGTCATAGCCTGCACCAATCGGTGCGTTGTTAACTGCAAGAATTGAGTTTCCGTCAACAACAGGTGGTTCTTCATTAAAGATATTTCTAACACCAGCACCAACTGTCCACGAGTCACCGTAGTAGTATAACGATGCAGTGTGAGTCATATATTTATCAGCTTCACCAAAGTCGCGGCATAATACATCGTTAGCACCACCTAAACAGGTAGAAGATGTACCGCTGATATCACTAAACTCATCAACATCATCCGGATCTTCACCTACAGAGCCAACATAGTAGGTTTGCCATGTTGCACGCCAGTCACCTACTTTAGCACCAATTTGTAAACGGCCTTTCCAATCAGGATAGCCAAACTCACCTTGGTCGGTATCTGCTGTACGATTACCATTAGCATCAGTAAAGATTTCTGAACGCTCTTTCATATGTGTTGCAGTCAAATCAACTGTCCAACGAACGGGATAGTCAAACATATCAATTGATTTTGCAAAGTTGATATTAACGTCAACACCACGCACAGTCTCGTTATCACGGTTGATATATGCTTCATCAACAATGGTCAACAAGCCGTCATCGCCGCGAGTGATTCTGTCACAGAAAACACTATCTAAAGTTGAGCGGGTATAACAATCGTTAACAATAAAAGGAGCAATTGGACGGATGATAGTGTTATCAACTTCAATTTGATAATAAGTTGCACCAACGGTTAAATCAAACTCATTTGAGAAAGGTTGCTCCCACGCAAAACCGTATGACAATGAAGTTGACTCTTCTTCTTCAAGACCAGTAACCCCTTGTCCAGCAACTTCTACGCTGTATGTCGGATTTGCCAAAAATAAAGTCGTTGCATCGACTCCATTATTTGCGCAGTTTGTGATTATTTCGGGCGCACGCTGGTCATTTGCTGGAACATAATCACCAGTGATTGGATCACGCGCATCTTCAGGAACGATACAAGGGTCAAAAATATTTCTGAATCCGGTTTGTGGGTTCAAGAAGTTTTCACGCACATTAGGTGCACGATAAGACGTACCATAGGTACCTCTAATTAATAGAGATTCAACTGGACGATAACCTAATTTAGCAGCATACGTATTGTTACCACCATAGAACTCATCTTTAGTATACCGAGTTGACAAGTTCAAGACTAATTCTTGAGCACCTGGCATACCCGCTAAAATTGGAATCTCAACTTCAGCATAGGCTTCTTTAGTTGCTTTATCACCAGTCGCCCCACCATCAGAGAAGAAGCCGAAGAATAGACCATCTCTGGCAACATCATCAGGAATTGACTCAATATCATCAATACGATATTCGAGACCGATACCCGCTGTCACATCACCCGCAGGCAAGTTCATGATAAAACCATTTGCAAAAGCGGCAAAGATAGATTGTTTGTAAACCGTATCGAAGTCACGGCTATCAAATAAGAAATCTCTTTCTGCTTGAGTTGCGAAGTCGCCAACCAGACTGCTATACAAAGAAGGTGCAAACATGTTAACCGGCACACATCCGCCTGAAGTGTCACGGCAGATATAACTACCAGGATTATTTGGATCTTCAATAGTGTCAAACGCTTGATTTAAGCGATCATCACGAATACCTTCACGCGATGAAATCCCTTTGGACTCTGTAAATGAATAGTAGGTTTCAAACTGCCAATCAGTAACCTCACCAAAGTTGATAAATGGTAAATCACCTTTTAAACCCAGAACAACACGAGCTTGCTCAATTTCGGTATTAGTTTGGCTTCTGTCACCACGAACAGCAACTACAGGTAGTGTTGCAGCTGGTCCAATAGCCCCCAGCAATAATCCGTAATCAGCAGGCGATGCACCGTAAAGAGCGATAAAGTCTTCAACATAGGCTGGGTTAGTTAATAACTGGTCATATGCAAGACCACAATCAACTCCATTTGCACCATTTGGGTTACAAATGTTAAACGCATTATTAGCTGGTACAGTTGGGAATAACTGTAAAATGCCTTGATTAACAAAAAATTCTTTTTTGTTATATTGCGCTTCAAAGAAAGGTGTCAGATTTGCAGAGCCATCAAAAGTATATTCACCATAAGCCATAATGCTAATTCGTTCTTGCTCAGGGAATAAGTGTCCTTGCTGCGCATACTCATCGCCATTCAGGTTGTAGTCAATAAAGCTGATATCCGCAACGCCGTCACGATCGGAGTCTGGTATTACGCTGAACTGTGACCAGTCAGAGTAATTGCCCCATCCACCGTTTGAAAAGTTAGGTGTATAAAATATCGAGTTGGCACCAGGAACATTCGCAATATATCCACTCAAGTTACCAATTCGGCAACCGTAGGGACTGATTTTTTGTTTGCGAACTTCTTTTGCAAACAAGTCTAGATGACGAATTTGTCCATTCTCATCAATTTCAACGTGGCGATTACAGTTTTCAGTCCACTCCCTATCAGCTAGAGCAACAGACTCTTCTTTAACATATTCCGCACCAAAACCGATAAAACCACGGTCATAGTTTTGTCCCCACACAGCAGAAAATGTTGTTTTTTCACCATTAGGTTGATCAGGGATATCAGCAAATAAATTTAACTCTAACCCATCAAAATCCTGGCGTAGTTTAATGTTAGCTACCCCAGCTACCGCATCAGAACCATAAATTGACGAAGCACCGTCAAGTAATAAGTCATATTGCTGTACCAAAGCACCAGGGATCAGGTTGAGGTCGGGTGCAGAAGGAGCACCTTCAACGCCTGCAGGCGCTAAACGTCGGCCATTAAGCAGTACCAGTGTTCTGGCGCTCCCTAAACCGCGTAAATCAGCAGTTGTTGAACCAGGACCATTATCTAATACAAAGTTAGAGAAAGTTAGGTCTATTTGCTGCCCAGCAGAAGCAGAAGCCCCTTGAATAATGTCAGCAGTACTTATCATACCCGCTTCTTTCGACGTTTCTGCGGTAATGACTTGTAGTGGAGCAATACTTGAATAAGTTGCTCTTTGGAGTCGAGATCCGGTTACAACGATCGTATTGGCTTTTTCTTCCTCTTCTGCTTCTGCCTCTTCTTCAGCGGCGTAAACACTTGGAATGGCCAACAAAGATGCTGTCACACCCGCAAGCAATGCACTGCGCACAGCTTTCGCGATTGGATCACACTTGTTAGTTATTTTCAATTTGATTCTCCCCATGTTTTTTATGGAAGGTATTTCTTATTAACCCCAATTACTCTTAATAAATTGACACGCTATATGCGCTTCAAAACTATCAAGCGTAATTTCGGTATTAATTATAGGCATAAAATTGACGGACTACCGCCGGGAAAGGATTTTATAAAGAGAAGAAGCTTGTGATCAACGCATTAGGTAATAATCACATTTATTGATTATTACCTTGCAATTTGAATATATTACTTTTTGGCATAAGTTTTATTTATGAGATAACGCACTGTATTTTAGATAAAAACCAACCTATTGTCTTATAATTCAATAACATATCAATTAATATTAAATCTAAATTAAAGATAACTTATTAAATTAATTATTACCCGACATAGATTTTATTAAATAAACCCGTTAAATAAATCATTTTTTTTCAATATAAATTCAATATGATCAATTCATTTTATTAAATTCGCGTTCCAGTTCAAATTGCTTCGAAGTAATAAATGACTCTAATCGTTGTAATTTCGACTCAACGGTTGAAAACTTATATTCAATAGTATCAAGCATCTCTTTCGGACTGGACCCACTGCGCCATACATCTTTTACAGTGGGTTTGTAGGGCTTATTTTCAAATGGCGTCTTGTCCGGTCGCGCTCGGTGGCGTTCTTTACCAAAACATCCCTTATTGCTGATACTTTCTGGCTTGGGATCGAGCACAAAAAATAACACCAAATAAGCAAATACAATTGTACCGTTAAACCAATTCAGTACAGCAAGCGCCAAAGTGATAATTCTGACAACCCAAACTTCGAAGCCAAAATACTCTGCGATACCGGCACACACCCCAAATATTTTGGCTTTATCGGGGTTCTTATATAGCTTACGCTTATTTTCGCCCATATTTTTGTCTCCAATTAGGGGTTTCTTCATCAAGAATGGCTTCAAGCGTTTCAATACGTTCAAGCATCGAGTCTGCAACATGAACCAGTTCTTGTAGACGCTTATGTTCGGCCTCCGAAATACCCGAATTCTTTTGACTTTTAGAACGATAGTGCATAATTACCCAAATAGGGGCAACAAAAACCATAAATAATATAAGTGGTATAAACGCCATATCAGATCCCATTACCTTTATCTCCCCCTCAAATTAAGATTCTTTTTTCACACGAGCTTTCAATTCTGCGAGCTGTTTATCAATTTCTTCTTCTTTTTCTAAGTCATTAATCTCATCAGCCAAATTTTTATTTCGACCTAAATCATAAGATTCTACTTCTGACTCTAACTCGTTCAACTTGCTTTCAAATCGTTCAAAACGAGATACTGCATCTTCGGTCCCTGTATCGTATAGACTGCGCTTTACTTTTAATCGAGAAGATGTTGTTTTATGACGCATAATCAGTGCTTTTTGTCTAGCTCTGGCATCATTGAGTTTGTCTTGCAATTGAGTAACTTCCTGTGAAAGTTTTGCTAAGACTTCCTCCAGCTTATTGAGTTCTACCTGCAATTCATCAGCAATTTCCTGGGCACGGTTACGCTCTAATAAGGCTGCCTTTGCTAAATCTTCTCGGCCTTTCGCTATAGCCAGCTCGGCTTTTCTTTCCCATTCCTGAGACTCACTTTTTAAATGGTCAATACGCCGAGTAATTTCTTTTTTCTCGGCAATTGTGCGTGCGGAAGATGTGCGAACTTCAACCAGCGTATCTTCCATTTCTTGAACAATTAATCGAATTAACTTTTCAGGATCTTCCGCTTTATCAAGCAGCGCATTAATATTGGCATTAACAATATCTGCAAATCTAGAAAAAATACCCATTTGACTCACCTCAGACTGTTTTAATACTTTTGATTAAAGAATTTTGTATTTCTTAATTAATTGAACAACACTTCTAACCAATCAATTTTGCTTGGAGAGACTTTCATAACAACAGATTGTTGATTCTGAAACTGCACCAGATGATTTCTATCTTTGCTATCAATTTCGGCCAGCATTATGCCAAAAACACCGATAATTCCGATAATTAACTCAGCCAGCAATTTGCTGTGTCGTCGAGTTAAAGAATTTAAAGGTTTGTTGGCTAACATGGTTTTGCTCCAGCTTGGTTAGAAATACTAAATTCACTCATTTTACTTAGTATTAACAATATCTGTGCCAACTTATTAAAACCTCCTAACTTACTGAAATATAAGAATATAATTTCTCATCTGTTTATTAACCAATATATTTAGTGAAAAATTGCCCCAGAATTTAGTCAAAATGACTAAAGATAAGAATATTACTTCTGAGCAAGATACGATAAAATCACACAAAATAAGTAAACCATCTATCGAAACCACTCAAGTCTGCTTATGAATCGAAACCAAGACAATCTTATTGGTGAAGCTGTTAGCTTTTTAGAAGTCATTGAACAGGTTTCATTACTGGCTCCCATTGATAAACCAGTACTAATTGTCGGTGAACGAGGAACAGGTAAAGAACTCATTGCATCTCGACTACACTATCTGTCATCCCGCTGGGATCAACCATTTATAAAGCTAAATTGTGCTGCAATTAATGAGAATCTACTCGAAACTGAATTATTTGGCCATGAATCAGGTTCATTTACAGGGGCCAATAAAAGACATCTCGGCCGTTTTGAAATTGCCAATAAAGGCACTTTGTTTTTAGATGAGTTAGGCAATAGTTCACTGTCTGTTCAAGAAAAACTACTACGTGTCATTGAATACGGTGAAATGGAGCGTGTTGGTGGTAATAAAACAATTAAAGTTGATGTTAGAATTGTCGCTGCAACCAATGAAAATTTGCCGCAACTGGCCCAGCAAGGAAAATTTCGTGCAGACCTGCTTGATAGATTAGCATTCGACGTTATAACGATCCCACCTTTAAGAGCCAGAGTTTCCGATATTTTAATTCTTGCCCAGCACTTCGGTCTAGCTATGACCAGAGAGTTAGAGCGAGATTATTTTGCCGGCTTTACTAAAAATGCAGAACAAGCTCTATTAACTTATGATTGGCCAGGAAATGTCAGAGAATTAAAAAATGTTGTTGAAAGAAACATTTATAAATCTCTACCTGATCACCCCATCGATCAAATACAGTTTGATCCCTTTGCATCACCTTATCAACTTTCGGGCGAAGGTAAACCCATAGCTGGATATCAAGCTAACCAATTTGATGGACTGCATCATTATGCGAAGGATACCCCAAATTACAACCGACATAATTTTGCAGAAAGCAACGCTGATAATAACAACTCGAGTAAACACAACGCCCTAACCTCATCAAATCAACCAGAGTCTGACTCAGACTCACACAAAGATTTAAGCATCGAATCAAATCAACAAACCACGCTGATTAAAAATGATCATTTTGATTTTCCACTAGACTTAAAACAATATATGGCTGATAAAGAAGTATCTATCATTCAAGATGCACTTAAGCAGGCACAATTTAACCAGAAAAAATGTGCAGAGTTACTTGGCTTAACTTACCATCAGTTACGCGGCTACTTAAAAAAATATCAACTACTCGACTCTAAGTGATGACAGCGTTATCTAATCTAAAAAATTCATTGTTGGTTTTAACCATTATCTGGTTAGTGTTATTACTGAGCGGTTGCTACAATATTGACGGCAACAAAGTTCGCCAAGATGTGCTAGTTTATTGCTCCGAAGGCAGTCCAGTCACTTTTAATCCTCAACTATCAATTTCTGGAACTACATTTGATGCATCATCACGAACCTTGTACAACCGCTTAATCGAATTTAAACCCGGTACAACAGATTTAATACCTGCGCTGGCAACAGATTGGGAAGTGTCCGCCGACGGAAAAGAATACATTTTTCATTTGCGCAAAAATGTTCAGTTTCATACAACTGACAATTTCACTCCAACACGAAACTTTAATGCTGACGATGTTATTTTTACTTTTAAACGACAATGGGATTCAAATCATCCTTATCACACTGTTTCAAAACTAAATTTTGATTTTTTTAAAACACTCGGTTTAAAACAATTAATTGCACAAATTGAGAAAGTTGGTCCCTATCAAGTTAAGTTCAAACTCAACCGAGCAGAAAGCCCTTTTTTAGCGACATTAGCAATGGATTTTGCTTCAATATTATCTGCCGAATATGCCTCTCAATTACAGTCAGCGAATCATCCAGAATTCATTGATACAAAACCTGTTGGAACAGGCCCCTTTAAGCTGGTCAGATACCAACCCGATGCTTTTATTCGCTATATTGCCCACGCTAATTATTGGGAAGGAGAGCAACCATTAAAACACTTGGTTTTTGCTATTACCCCCAATCCATCACTCAGGTTCGCACGATTAATTGCTGGCGAATGTGATGTAATGGCAAACCCACTACCAATACATGTTAGTGTTGCCAATCAGCAACACGATTTACGTGTTTTAAGTCAGCCAGGTTTAAACGTTGCCTTTTTAGCATTAAATACACAAAAGCCCCCCTTTGATAATCGCCTGGTTCGTCAAGCATTAAATTACGCAGTGAATAAACAGGCCATCGTTAAAGCCGTTTATCAAAATACGGCAACACCAGCACGTACTGCAATTCCGCCAACATTGTGGGCATACGATGACACTATTATTGAACATGAGTATAATTTACAAAACGCTCGAAACCTACTCAAGGATGCGGGTTATGAAAACGGATTTAAGATGAATATTTGGACGATGTCGGCGCAACGTGCCTATAACCCGAATGCAAAAAAAATGGCAGAGCTCATACAACAAGATCTCAAAAAAATAAATATTGATGTTGAAATTACAACATTTGAATACGGTACTTTTCTAGCCAAGACGATTAAAGGAGAACATCAGGCTGCACTGATGGGTTGGAATAGTGACAATGGTGATCCAGACAATTTTTTCACCCCATTATTAAGCTGCTTTGGTGCAATTTCAGGTACTAACGGATCCTTCTGGTGTGATCAGGAGTTTAGCGATATTGTTCAGATTGCTCGCTCGAAAAGACGAACTAAAACGCGCAAAAACCTCTATGAAGAAGCACAAAAAATATTTATTGCAGAGTCCCCTTGGGTACCAATCGCACATGCTACTCAACATGTCATCATCAGCCCTCGAGTTAAAAACTTTAAAATTATTCCGTCAGGTGGTGTTTATTTTAATCGTGTATTTTTAAACACAGCGAAAAGCGGAGCTGAATAATGTTTTCCGTTATTTTTCGCCAATTTTTAATTTTACTGATGAGTTTGTTTACGCTGACATTATTTACTTTTGGGTTAACACAGTTTTTTCCTGCAGATACTATTCTACATTCTTCTGCTATTGATATGTCAGACTATCATTTATTTGAAAAATATATTTTTTATATTGGTCATATTTTACAAGGTAACTGGGGTACCTCACTGACAACTGGCAACAGCGTTCTCAACGAGTTTTTACAACTATTTCCAGCAACTTTAGAACTAGTTATTGTTGCTTTACTGATGGCGCTAGTCCTTGGTATTCCACTTGGTGTTTTTGCTGCTGAAAATAAGAATAAATGGCAGGATAAACTAGTTATTTCATCAACATTAGTTGGTTACTCCATGCCCATCTTTTGGTGGGGAATGTTACTCGTATTACTCTTTTCACTCACACTAGATATCATGCCCGTAGCCAGTCGTATTGGCTTTGAATACGATATTTTGCCGGTTACCGGTTTTATGTTAATAGACACATTACTATCAAAGCAGCCGTATGCCTATGAAGCTTTTGTCAATGCCATCCATCATCTGATTTTACCTACGATTGTTTTGGCAACAATACCAATCGCAATTTTTGCGAGGATCACCCGTTCAGCAATGATTGACGCCTTATCCAGTGATTATATACGCTCAGCTAAAGCTAAAGGGCTCCCCTACTCGCGGATTATCTGGTTGCACGCGTTACGCAATGCAATGATTCCAATAGTCACAATTATTGGATTACAGACCAGTGTGTTGATTACAGGGACTTTAATTACCGAAACCATTTTCTCATGGCCAGGAATTGGTAAATGGTTGCTCGAAGCGGTATATCGCCGTGACCTGATGATTATTCACGGCGGGCTATTGAGCATTGCCTCATTG
The DNA here is from genome assembly GCF_040719265.1 of Aliikangiella maris. NCBI lineage: Bacteria > Pseudomonadati > Pseudomonadota > Gammaproteobacteria > Oceanospirillales > Pleioneaceae > Aliikangiella > Aliikangiella maris. Next base: position 87,049 of record NZ_JBFDAH010000007.1, read on the forward strand.
GTGATTGTAATTAATATTCTGGTAGAGATTTCCATTTATCTATTAAATCCCAAATTGAGGTTAGATCGATGAACAACCAGCCTCAGTTTTATCAACAGACTCGTATCCCGAGTACTTTTGACCGTTGGAAAAAGAATTTTTTAGCCAATCGACTGGCAAGCAGCGCTTTAGTCGTTTTGTTAATTGTCGTTTTTATAGCACTGTTTGCACCTTGGTTAGCGCCATACGATCCCGCCGCACAGTTTGACGACTTTACCGTTCCTCCAGCGTGGTATGAAAACGGAACGAGCCGCTATTTGCTGGGGACTGATGATTTGGGTAGAGATTTATTCTCTCGACTGGTACATGGCGCAAGACTATCATTAAAACTGGCACTTACTGTTGTTGTCATTGCGGCAGCAACAGGAATGTTAATTGGCAGTATTACTGCATTATCAAGCCGCTGGATTGAGCAACCTTTGCTTAGATTAATGGATTTGATTTTGGCACTGCCCAGTCTGTTACTTGCCATCGTTATCGTCTCCGTATTAGGCCCAGGCTTACCCAACGCAATCTATGCCGTTGCAATTGTTTTAATCCCTCATTTTGTTTTAGTCACACGTAACGCAATAAAAAATGAATTGGGTAAAGAATACATTACCGCGATAAAGCTTGACGGTGTTTCCAAATTTCGTTTATTTACCCATGCGATATTTCCAAATATTTTGCCGACTTTAATCGTTCAGTTAACGCTGGCGTTTTCAACCGCTATACTAGAAATTGCAGCACTTGGTTTTCTTGGATTAGGTGCTCAAGCACCTAATCCCGAGTGGGGCACTATTTTGTCAGAATCACATGTCTATATTACGATTGCTCCTTGGACAGTAGCATTACCTGGATTAGCAATATTTTTTACATTGCTATCTATCAATTTAGTGGGCGATGGATTACGTGACGCAATGGATCTAGATAACTAAATGAATGCTCAAAAAGACCAGTCAGACAAAATGCAGGCCGATTGGATTAGTTTATGTACTTATTAAGAATCGAAAACCTTACCGTTAGCTACCACAACGGGGAAGAATATTTTCCAATTATTGAACGGCTATCTATAAAAATGAACCTTGGTGAAATTCTAGGTGTAGTTGGAGAGTCAGGTTCAGGAAAGAGTATGCTGGCCTTGGCAATTATGGGATTGCTATCACCAAAAATGGAAATGCGTGCGGATTACATCAACCTCGATGGCGAAGACTTGATGAAAATGAGCGAAATGGAGCGAGCAGCCTATGTCGCTTCGAAAGCAGCCATCATCTTTCAAGAACCGCAAGCCAGCTTGAATCCTTGCTTTTCAATTGGCGCTCAACTTGATGAAACGCTATCTTTTCATCAAGGCGGCAGTAAAAGGTTACGTAAAAATAAAGCAATTGAGCTACTTGATTCAGTAGGAATCTATCAACCAGAAATTATTTTAAAAATGTATCCTCATCAATTGTCAGGCGGCATGAATCAACGGGTCGCAATTGCAATGGCACTTGCCTGTAAGCCTCGATTGCTGATTGCAGATGAGCCAACAACAGCACTCGATGTAACAATTCAATCACAAATCATTGACCTATTGCTCAATTTAAGTCATGCAGATGATGTTGGACTTATTTTAATCACCCATGATTTTGCACTATTATCAGAAAATACAGATAGAATCGCAGTAGTTTACTCTGGTCAGTTAATGGAACATGCTGCAACTGAAAATATTTTAACCTCTCCTAAGCACCCCTATACCAAAGCATTACTCGACAGTATTCCACAACTGGGTGATCGTCATATTAAAGGCAGTCGCCTATTTGCACTAAATGGACAAATTCCTGCTTTTGATTCTTTGCCTGTTGGTTGCCGCCTGGGGCCGCGTTGCCCAAAAGCAGAACGACAGTGTGTGAAAAAACCACCACTTAAAATAATTCGAAATTATGGTAAAGTCAGGTGCCACTTGGTGGAATCTCCTAATGATGAAAACTCGCAGCAAGAGGCTTAACCCAAATGAGCTTACTTTCAGCACGCCATCTTTGCAAAAGCTACCAGATAAAAAGTTACCAGTTTGCCCAAAAGAATCAATTAGATGCAATTAAAGATATTAGCTTTGATTTAGAAAAAGGTAAAACTCTGGCTATTGTTGGTGAGTCTGGTTCAGGTAAATCAACACTGGCGAGGCAAGTTATTGGAATAGAAAAACCAACCGCTGGTGAAGTTTATTTTAACAACCAGGTCATGCAATATAATGATAAAAAGATGCGTAGAGAACGTTTCAAAAATATTCGTATGATTTTTCAAAATCCCTATGAGTCATTGAATCCACAGGCTCGTATTGGAAAGATGCTTGAAGAAGTATTACGAATCAATACGCGTTTAACCGATAAACAGCGTAAAGAAAAAGTTGCTGAAACCTTAAGTCGAGTAGGTTTGCTATCAGAACATCGACATCGTTACCCACATATGTTTTCTGGGGGCCAAAGACAAAGAATTGCTATTGCCAGAGCCATTATTTTAGAACCCCAAGTCATTATCGCTGATGAACCGCTCTCTGCACTTGATGTTTCAATACAAGCTCAGATCTTAAATTTGCTGCAAGAACTACAAGAAGAAATGGGTATTTCCTATCTTTTCATTTCTCATGATTTAAATGTTGTAGAACATGTAGCAGACGATGTGATGGTCATGTACCGTGGCGAAGTTGTTGAGCAAGGAACCGTAGCTCAAATATTTGATCAACCGCAACATCCATATACGCAAACACTTTTTGCCAGCACACCTATGTATAATAAGCGATTTAAAAATTTAACTTCGCCCAATACACGACAGAAGAATATTGTAAGTGAGTCTGGTTGTGGTTTTGCGCAGCGCTGTGATTTTTGTGATAGCTATTGCAAAACACACTCACCAAAACTGGAAACAAAGTCAGATGGCTATAAAATTGCCTGTTTCAAAGTAAAATAAGTTTAATTGCTAAATAAAAAAGCGGCTAGAAAGCCGCTTCTTCTTAATTTTATCTTCTACTCAGTCTTACTGAATTAAATTATTAAGATTTTTACTAATCTCTGAGTTAGCTCGAAAATCTTCAATAAATGCAGTGAAATCAGCACTTGAAAAATAGCTACTTAAATAAAGTCCACGCTGTTTCTTAGTAGTTTCATCTGCTTTTTCCCAATCCCCTTCTTCTATACTATTCAACATTAAAATAGTATAGCCTTGGAAGTCCTCTACCAAATCAACGGTAACTTTGCCTTCTTCAGGTTTTGGCATTTTGAAAAAATGCTGATTAGATAAAAATGACAAGCTCGCATTATTTCTTTCTAAAGCTTTCAGCTCTGTCCAAGATAACTTTTTCTCTGCAAGCAGTGCATCGATTGATTCATTTGCTTCAAGCTTGGCAATGATACTACTTGCTAATTCTTCAGCAGCCTTTTTAGCTTTTTCTTGTTTCAACGTATTGGTTACTCTTGCTTTCACTTCTTCGAGTGGCTGAATCTTACTTGGCTGATAATCTTTACGGCGTAGTACAATGACATGGCTATCACTGATTTGAATTGGCTCAGAATTAAGTAATGAGTCTTTAACACTCACACTAAATGCAGCATCTTGAACTTCTTGATTAGCAAAAATCCCTTCTCGACTTGACCGGCCAAACAATGGGCTGTTTTTTACCTCAAGACCAACAGCAATAGACGCCTCATTAAGTGAGTCAGATATTTCAAAGACTTTATTAGTTAAGGTGTCAAGCTTATTGTAGTAAACTTCTTCCGCTTTTGTCTTTTTAAGCTCAGCCATCAACTCATCTTTTACCTGTTCTAGCGGCAGTGCGCTACCTGGAGTCAAGTCACTTAATTTAATTAAATGATAACCAAATTCGCTTTTAATGGGCTCAGAAACATCACCAACTGCGGCCAGTTCAGTCGCTGCTTTTTCAAGCGCCGCATCTAAACTTCCAGCAATCAAAACACCTAAATCACCACCAGTTTCTCTTGTTGGCTCATCATCTGACTCAGTTTTCGCAATATCTTCAAATGTTTCACCACTATCGATACGCTTTTTCAATGACTGGATTTTTTCTAACGCTTCCGCATCACTTCGTTCATCAGTTGTAATCAGAATATGTGAAATTTGTCTTTGCTCATCTGATTTATAACGATCCAGATTATTATCGTAGAATTCTTGAATAGCTTCTTCACTTAGTTCTACTTGAGAAGCTAAGTCAGCCGAATTTAATTCAATATATTCGACAGAAATCTTTTCTTCTTGACGGAATGTTTCCTGGTTATCTTGATAATACTGATTAATATCATCATCAGTTAATTCAATTTGTTGCTTAAATGGTGCACTATTGACTTGTAGTGCTTTACCACTGCGCTTTTGGGCCATAAATTGATAATCGGCAGCTACTTCACTAGGCAAAACAAATTCGCTGTCTAAAACCCCAGTTAACAATTGCTGCGCTACTTCTCGGGTTTCATAATCATTTTTAAATTCTTCTTTACTAATTTGTGAACGAATTAACGTTTGTTCAACTAAAGTTGATGAATATTTTCCATCTAACTGATAATTAGGATCTGATTGGATCACATTTCTCAGTGCATCATCAGAAAGGCGCATTCCCAACTCTCGAGTTGCCTGCTCTCTCACTTTGTAGGTAATCAAACGTTCAAGAACATTTTCTTGGAACTTTCGCTCATCTTCTTCAGTTTTCACATTGGCTTTATAATAATCTGCTTGTTGGGCCTTTACGTTGGCATATATTCGCTGAAAGTCTAGTCTAGAGATGCTTTCGCCATTAACTACAGCAACAGCGTTTGGATCACCTAAAAAGAATGAAGATGTGAAATATCCCGCAAATACGAATGAAATGACGATAGCAAAGATAACAATTTTTACCCAGGGTTTTTGCACCCCTTCTCGAATACTCTCTAACATAGCGTTATGCTCAATGTATGTAATGTATTTGTTAATTTAAATTATTGTGATTACTTGGCTTTTAAAAAATATTCTCTTTTTAAAAAAGCTAAACCTTTTCAATAAAAAACGCGCTCAAGGCGCGCTTTATTTGGCGGAGCGGACGGGACTCGAACCCGCGACCCCCGGCGTGACAGGCCGGTATTCTAACCAGCTGAACTACCGCTCCAATTCTTTTCAGTACCGCATTAGATAATTAATATTGTCTATATTACATCTGAATACTGGTGGGCACTGCTGGGCTCGAACCAGCGACCCTCGCCTTGTAAGGGCGATGCTCTCCCAACTGAGCTAAGCGCCCATCTAAAAATGGAGGACTAGTTTACCGCGTCTTTGAGTCCTTTACCAGCTTTAAATCCTGGTACTCTAGCAGCAGGGATTTCAATAGTCTTACCGGTTTGAGGGTTACGACCAGTTCGAGCAGCACGATCTTTTACAGAAAAAGTGCCAAAACCAACAAGTGCAACCTGCTCACCTTTGCGCAGAGTCTCTGTGATTGAATCAATCATAGCGTCTAACGCACGTCCAGCAGAAGCTTTAGAAATATCGGCACCCGATGCGATCGCATCTACAAGTTCAGATTTATTCACGTAATTCCCCTTTAATTCTTATCAATTAAATTTGAGGGCATAGGGTTAAGAAAACTCTTTTGTATGCCCCTCGCGGGTAACTTTATACCAATGGAGCAAATTACCTGTCAAGCAACAAATACGCCCATTCCCCTAAAAACATAGGGTCTTGTTCAAAATACCATCATCATATAGCGATAAATTATTAATCGCTATTAATAACTGTACATAATAAATTATGGCATAACACTCAAAACTCTAATGAGGTTTTACCGCACTTTTTCGAGATTTACCACTAGTCATAGATTTTTTAGGCTTTGCAGCTGTTTTTTGTGCACCTGTTGATGGCGTTGGCATACTAACTAATGATTGAGCCAAAACCTCATCGATCCATCTGACCGGAATAATTTCAAGATCACCAATTATATTTTGCGGAATCTCATCTAGATCGCGCATATTTTTACTGGGTATTAATACCCGTTTAATCCCCCCACGATGAGCAGCTAAAAGTTTTTCTTTTAAACCACCAATAGGCAAAACTTCTCCACGTAAAGTAATCTCTCCCGTCATTGCCACATCTCTTCGCACAGCAATTCCTGTAAGAGACGAAACTAAAGCGGTACAAATCGCACTGCCAGCGCTCGGACCATCTTTAGGAGTAGCGCCTTCGGGCACATGCACATGAATATCTTTAACCTGATAAAAATCATCATCAATTCCAAGCGAATCGGCACGACTTCGAACAACGGTGATTGCAGCTTTAACCGATTCCTGCATAACGTTACCCAGCTGGCCTGTTGATGTTGCTTTGCCAGTTCCACTGGTTACAGCAGACTCAATGGTTAATAAATCACCACCCACCTGCGTCCAGGCAAGACCCGTTACTTGGCCAACCTGATCGTTCTCCCCTGCGCGGCCAAAGTCGAATTTTTCGACACCAAGATACTTACTCAGATTTTTAGCATTTACTTTAATTTGAGTTTTTGATTTATCCATCATTAATTGTTTCACAACTTTTCTGCAAATTTTTGAAACTTCACGCTCCAAACTTCGCACGCCTGCTTCGCGCGTATAGTAGCGAATAATGCTCACTAAAGATGACTCAGAAATTTTTATGTCTTCTTCCTCGAGACCGTTTACTCTTTTCTGTTTTGGTAACAAATAACGCGAAGCAATATTTAATTTTTCATCTTCGGTATAACCCGATAAATGAATTACTTCCATTCGATCGAGCAAGGGTCCTGGAATGTTAAGTGAGTTAGCCGTACATACAAACATCACTTCAGATAAATCGTAATCCACTTCAAGATAATGATCATTAAAGCTTGAATTTTGTTCAGGATCGAGAACTTCAAGCAAAGCTGAAGCGGGATCACCTCGCATATCCATTGCCATCTTGTCGATTTCATCAAGTAAAAACAGTGGATTTTTTACTTTGCATTTACTCAGTTTTTGAATAATTTTTCCTGGCATTGAGCCAATGTAAGTACGTCGATGACCTCGAATTTCTGCTTCATCACGAACACCACCTAGTGACATGCGAACAAATTCACGTCCCGTGGCCTTAGCAATTGATTCACCTAGCGATGTTTTTCCGACACCGGGAGGACCAACCAAACAAAGCACCGACCCTTTTAGTTTTTTAACTCTTGTTTGAACAGCAAGAAATTCTAATATACGTTCTTTAACTTCTTCCAGTCCATAGTGGTCAGTTTCCAATACTTCATGGGCTTTTTCAATATCACCAATAAGTTTTGAGCGTTTTTTCCAAGGAATACTCAGCATCCAGTCGATATAACCACGAACAACCGTCGCTTCGGCAGACATGGGCGACATCATTTTTAACTTTTTTATTTCTGATTCAGCTTTCTCTTTCGCTTCTTTGGGCATGCCAGCGGATTTAATTTTAGTCTGCAACTCTTCAATGTCAGATACACCATCATCATCACCCAACTCTTTTTGAATAGCTTTTATTTGTTCATTCAAATAATAATCTCGTTGGCTTTTGTCCATTTGTTGCTTAACCCGACCACGAATCTTTTTCTCAACGTGGAGTAAATCAATCTCTGACTCCATCATCCCCATTAAATATTCGAGCCGTTCAGCAACATTAACAATTTCAAGTGCTTTCTGTTTTTCTTCAATTTTTAAAATCATGTGAGCAGCAACAATATCTGACAACTTTTCAGAATCTTCAATAGCTGACACTGTATTTAATACTTCAGGAGGAATCTTTTTATTTAATTTGATGTAGTTTTCAAACATCGCCTTAACAGAACGGGTTAATGCACCTTTCTCTGCTTCAGGCGGCTGCGTTGATTCGATTGATTCATAGTTCGCCGCCAGAAAACCTTCTGCTGGAAATAACTCGGTTATTTCTGCGCGACCAACACCTTCAACTAATACTTTGAGATTACCATCAGGCAATCTCAGCATTTGCAAAATATTCGCCACACAACCATGTTGAAATATATCAGTAAATTCAGGATCATCATTATTTGCATCTTTTTGAGCAACCAACAAAACGGAATTTCCGTTATCCGATGCATACTCAAGTGCGTTAATTGACTTTTCTCTACCGACAAACAAGGGAATAACCATATGCGGAAATACAACAACATCACGCAAAGGTAACACAGGGATAAAGTCTTGACTTGTCAATGTGGACATAAATTAATCTCTTAACTATTAATGAAGTGCAGCCTTTCACTTCTGCAATGATTTAAGTACAGCAAATTGACTTTAAGTCAATCACTTATTTGCTGTGAAACTCACGACTAACTTATCCAAAAAACCAGAAATATACTGGTGTTTGGTTGAGTTGATTAAGCACTATATAGGGTCTTGAAATGAGTAAATCAATTGTTAAGGCAATAAAAAACTGACAATCCGTCAGTTTTTTATTTAAATTAATTATTTTTTGTTGCTGCTTTTTTCTCTTGGCTCTCATAGATAAGCAATGGTTCCGACTCACCATCAACAACTGCAGCGTCAATTGCGATTTTAGTAACACCTTCCATTGAAGGTAAATCATACATTGTATCTAGTAATACCTTTTCTAGGATTGAGCGTAAACCGCGAGCACCAGTTTTGCGTTCCATCGCTTTTTGTGCGACAGCTCTCAGTGCATCCTCTCTAAACTCAAGCGTAACGCCTTCCATCTCAAACAATTTTCCATATTGTTTTGTAAGCGCATTCTTTGGTTTAGATAAAATTTCTATCAGCGAATCTTCATCTAGCTCTTCAAGCGTTGCAACAACAGGTAAACGACCAACAAATTCGGGAATCAGACCATACTTAACTAAATCATCAGGCTCTATATCTTTAAAAATTTCACCGATATTTTTGGTCTCATCTTTACTTCTGACTTCTGCCGAGAATCCAATACCTGAACGCTCCGAACGATCACGAATGATTTTATCCATACCGGCAAATGCACCACCACAGATAAATAGAATACTACTGGTGTCAACTTGTAAAAATTCCTGCTGTGGATGTTTTCGTCCACCTTGAGGCGGCACAGAAGCAACAGTTCCTTCGATAAGCTTTAATAGTGCCTGCTGCACTCCTTCACCCGATACATCTCGAGTAATCGAAGGGTTATCAGCTTTACGAGATATTTTATCTATTTCGTCAATATAAACGATACCGTGCTGTGCTTTATCGACATCGTAGTCACACTTTTGCAGTAACTTTTGAATGATGTTTTCAACATCTTCACCAACATACCCGGCTTCAGTAAGGGTTGTTGCATCTGCAATCGTAAAAGGAACATCAAGTAATCTTGCCAGCGTTTCAGCCAAAAGCGTCTTACCACTTCCAGTTGGACCAACAAGTAAAATATTACTTTTACTTAACTCAACATCATCAGTACTTACGCTACTATCAGTTTTTAATCGCTTGTAATGGTTGTAAACAGCAACTGAAAGCACCCGCTTAGCAGCAGATTGACCAATGACATATTGGTCTAATATATCATTGATTTCTCTAGGAGTCGGTAGTTTGCTTGAATCGGTATCAGGTGTAATATCCTGAATTTCTTCACGGATGATATCGTTACATAACTCAACACACTCATCACAAATAAAAACTGACGGCCCAGCGATCAGTTTACGTACTTCATGCTGACTTTTACCACAGAAAGAGCAGTAGAGAAGTTTACCACTGTCATCACGCCCACCCGATTTTCTGTTTTCACTCATTAGCTTTCCTTTACAATCTCATTCTAACAATTGCTGCTTATTTAGTCTTACTTATACAGCTTAGACCTTTATCAAATATTTTGTCGATAGTTAATTTATTATTTCAACAATATTATCTACAAAAATTTTTAAAGAGCGACCTATTAACCTCTCGTGCTTATTACACTATCAACAATACCATAGGTAGCGGCTTGTTCAGCACTCATAAAATTATCCCGATCAGTGTCTTTTTCCAATTCTTTTAATTTTTTACCGGTATGTTTGGCTAATATTCGATTAAGTGTCTCACGCATTTTCAAAATTTCTTGTGCATGAATTTCAATATCAGAAGCTTGCCCTTGAAATCCACCTAAAGGTTGGTGAATCATTATTCGCGAATTAGGCAAAGCGAAGCGTTTTCCTTCTGCGCCACCGGCTAATAAAAAAGCTCCCATGCTGCAAGCTTGACCGATACATAAGGTGGAAACCGAAGGTTTTATAAATTGCATTGTATCATAAATCGCCATTCCCGCAGTGACAGAGCCACCCGGAGAATTAATATAAAGCGAGATATCTTTATCTGGATTTTCTGATTCTAAAAATAACATCTGAGCAACAATCAAATTCGCCATATGGTCTTCAACCTGGCCAACTAAAAATATAACTCGTTCTTTTAATAGTCGGGAATAGATATCATAAGAGCGCTCTCCTTTCGCTGTTTGTTCCACAACCATCGGAATCAGACCAAGTGCCTGAGTTTCTATATCAGAGCCTGCTTTTATCATTATGGTGTCCTTAATTTTTACTGGGGATAAAACCAAAAAACCGGTATGTCACTACCATAGCTAACATTGGGGTTAACTATAGCAGTTTCAATACCGGGTTTGTAAATAATAAAAAACTTTATTTTAATTTATTCGTCTTCTGAAGATTCTTTTTCAGGATTCATAACCTGATTAAAAGTCTTTGATTTTTCAGTAACTTTTGCTTTTTCTTGAATGAAAGCAATTACGTTATCTTCAAGAACTAATTGTTCTACTTCGTTCAGTCTATTCTCATCAGAAAGATAATAGTTGATGACTTCTTCAGGTTGCTCATAAACTGATGCCAATTCTTCAAGTTTAGCTCTAACAGCATCTTTATCTGTTGTGATTTTATTCTGTTTAATAATTTCACCAACAATCAAGCCTAATTTGACACGTTTAACCGCCTTGTCTTCAAACAATTCTGAAGGAAGGTCCGGTAAATTAGCCATTTGACCACCAAATTGTTGCAATGCTTGGCGCTTTAACACATCGATCTCTTGATCAATCATTGCACGTGGTACTGCGAAATCATGCTCTTCAACCAAGGCATCCATCACTTGCTCTTTAACCTTTGATTTAAGCACTTGATTGAGTTCACGCTCCATGTTCTTGCGAATATCATTTTTCAATGTTGTCACATTGGCATCTTCAATTCCTAATTTTTCAGCCAACTCGCCCATTTTCAGCGTATCTTTCTTGTTGACCAAATTAACTTTGGTTGCAAATACTGCTTCTTTACCAGCAACATCTTTATTTTGATAGTCTTCTGGGAATGTTACTTTGACTTCCAATTCATCCCCGGCTTTAGTACCAGCCAACTGCTCTTCAAAACCCTGAATCATTTGGTTTGAACCTAAAACAAGGTTAAAGCCTTCAGCTTTACCACCTTGGAACTCTTCCCCATCGATGGTACCGGTAAAGTCAATATTGATTTGATCGCCATCTTTAGATTTGCGCTTAACTTCTACCCATGCAGCTTGCTGATCACGAAGCGTGTCGAGCATTGTGGTCAAATCATCATCACCAACTTCTGCTGTAACTTGCTCAATAGTAATATTAGATAAGTCTTTCAACTCGACTTCGGGATAGATCTCAAAAGTTGCAGTGAACTCTAAATCTTTGCCTTCTTCCATAACGACAGGTTCAATATGTGGCGCACCAGCGGGCTGCAGTTTTTCTTGTATAACAGCTTCATAAAATGAACGCTGCATAACTTCTGAGACCACTTCTTGTCTTACGTGCTCACCGAAACGCTTTTTGATTACTTTGAGCGGAACTTTACCGGGTCTAAAACCATTTATTCGTTGAGTTTTAGCGAGTTCACGCATTCTTGAGTCAGCGACATCATCAACTTTGCTGGCAGGAATGCCAACTGTTAGTTTTCTTTCTAGGCCGCTTGTGGTTTCAACAGAAACTTGCATTTGACTGCTCCAATAGAATTTTACCTGTCAATAATCTACCTTTAACTTACTGTCGTTACAACGTAATGGCAATAAGTTACAATAAATTTTTAATGACTATCGCTAATATTCTAATTTAGAAGGGAGGTTGCTGGAGCTTTATTGATGAGAATATTTCTCACTATTATATTTGGCTAGCACCAAAGCTCAGGCGACCACCAACTAGCTCAAGCCAGAAAAATCTGCAATTTAAAACCAGGTAGATTTCTGAGTTTTACAAAGTGGTGCGAGAGGAGAGACTCGAACTCTCACGCCGCAAGACACTGGAACCTAAATCCAGCGCGTCTACCAATTCCGCCACTCTCGCACTTTGTAAAAGGGTTATTTACCCAACTTCTTTTTTAATATGGGGTGGACGATGGGGTTTGAACCCACGACCACCGGAATCACAATCCGGGGCTCTACCAACTGAGCTACGTCCACCATAAAGCCTTTACAAGGAATACACTTTTCTGCGTATTCTTTTAGTCCAACGAAATACCTACTGAGTCGTAATGGCACGCCCGGCAGGATTCGAACCTGCTACCCTCGGCTTAGAAGGCCGATGCTCTATCCAGATGAGCTACGGACGCATTGTTTCGCAGGAACCCCTTGTTGCTATATTCATCATACACACAACAATAAATTGGTCGGGGAAGAGGGATTCGAACCCCCGACATCCTGCACCCAAAGCAGGCGCGCTACCAGACTGCGCTATTCCCCGAATCCTTACTTTACAAAGTCGCCTTTGCAAAGAGCGCGCATGATACTGACTAAAGTGATTCTCGTCAATATAAGAATAATAAATATTTTATAAAAAAACATTTTCTTGGCAGATTATGCGACAATTGAGAAAATACGCAATATAACTTATTTTTATGGCTGGTAAAGACACTTATGACTGCTCAAATCATCGATGGTAAAAAGATATCTGCAGATGTTCAGGCAAATATCAAACAACAAGTAGAAAAGCGGCTTCAAAAGGGTTTACCTGCCCCCGGGTTAGCCGTAATTCTGGTCGGTGAAGATCCCGCATCACATGTTTATGTAGGTAAAAAAGTAGATGCTTGCGCTCGGGTAGGCTTCGAATCAAGAAAGCTAGTGTTTGATGCAACCATCAGCCAACATGATTTGGTTGAGCAAATTAATCAACTTAATGAGGATCAATCTATTCATGGAATTCTCGTCCAACTACCACTACCTTTGCATCTCGATACCAGCGAAATCATCGAGACAATTAGCGTAGATAAAGATGTTGATGGTTTTCATCCTTATAATGTCGGCCGTTTGATGCAGCGAATTCCTAGACTGCGCCCCTGCACGCCATATGGGGTTATGCAAATGCTTGATGCGATGAATATTTCAGTAAGAGGTCTCGACTGCGTTGTAGTAGGCGCAAGCAATATTGTAGGCCGTCCAATGGCATTAGAACTTTTACTTAGTGGTGCAACGGTCACGGTGTGCCACCAGTTTACACGCGATCTCGAAGCTCAAGTCAGAAAAGCTGAATTAGTCGTTGTTGGGGTCGGAATACCTAATCTAGTTAAAGGTGACTGGATTAAACCGGGGGCAATTGTTGTTGATATTGGCATCAATCGCTTAGAGAACGGAGAGTTAACGGGAGATGTAGAATTTGAAATTGCAGCCGAGAGAGCCAGTTGGATTACCCCTGTTCCAGGTGGCGTTGGTCCAATGACAGTTGCAACGCTCATGCAAAACACTTTACTAGCAGCTGAACTAAACGAAGCAACTCGCTAAGCTATAGACCGTCAATATTGAGCTATGACATTGAGCTGTAGCATTGGGCTGAATTAGTCTAATTATCTACAATATCGATATATTTAAATCTAATTGAATCAAGATTTAAACTAACCTACAACAGATAAAATAGTCTATTTTTAATCCTTGTCAGTTAAAGAGTGTTACTGGCAAGGTATCTTTCAGTTGCATTTTCTGAGTTTACAACTAGTCTTATAATTAAATAAAATTCAAAAGCTTACGCCTTATACAGGTTTTCGATGACGCTAAAATTTCTCATCGTTGATGACAGTAAAGCCATGCAAACTATCGTCAAACGGATATTGATCAGTGCAGGTTTTGAAGAGCACGAATTTCGGTTTCAGAGTAATGGACGTGATGCACTAGAAATCATTCGCACTTGGTCGCCCGACCTAGTGCTACTCGACTGGCATATGCCTGAGATGACGGGCATTGAGCTATTAGAAAAAGTCAGAGAACTCAACTTATCGACCAAAATTGGCCTGATAACAGCGGAGAAAAACAAATTATCTATCGCCAGAGCCATTAAAGCTGGAGCATTATTTGTTATTAATAAACCTTTCACTGCTGAAAATTTAAAAGATAATATTATTCCAGCCTTAACTCAAGGTGGATATGTAGAACCTTTAAGTCTCCTTGATAAACCAATCCTCTTTCCTCCACCAACGGCAATGTCAACAGTGTTGAGTTTGATATGCAATCAATCCATTCAAGTCAGCAAAATTAAACCGCTTACTTTGGAGCAGTTAACCCTACCCTGCACTCTTGCGCTATTTGGTGACTCTAATAAAAAAGTAAAATTACTCCAGCTACTCGAAGCTGATACAAAAGATCGACTGGCAGAAGCCTTTGCTTCAAGTGTTTATCAGAACAAGGCTATTGATGACAAACTATTGGCTAAGGCAACCGTAAGTATTCTCAGTATTATTGCCGCCAATTGTTATAATATCGAAGAAAACCGCGAGTTGACGCTAATAAAAACTTATAATATTCCCAAGCTCGTCGATAAGGTCAACAAGTTAAATCAAGCGGTTGAATCAAGTCGACTAGACCTAAAGTTTGAATTTAATGATGGTCAAATCAGCCATGCAGTTTTTTATCTAGAATCTCAGGGCGGCTATTAGTAAAAACGCAATTGACTAAAAATAACAATGAACAATCCAGAGCGAGAAAACACACGTAAACCAATAAACTCATTGTTACAAGATCCAATCTTATTCTTGTTGATCTACCGCTTCATTACTTTCCAGTTCATTCAACACTTCGATAAATTGTTGTTCCAATAATGCATGCTCACTTTTGAGCCGCTCAAGGGCTCGATTGGCATTAAAGTTTTCATCACTTTCTTTTGAAATCAGCATAAATTGCTGCTCTAACATCTGTTTTTCAAGTTCTAAACGATCCATCTGCTCTTCTTTATTTTCTAATAAACTGCGCAATTCATTTAACTTTTCAATACTTTCTTTATCATCACTATGCTTAGCTAACTGGTTAGTCAGAATATTATTACGAGCTTGAAGTGTTTTGAATTTTCTCGATAAGGCTTTATAGTCTGCACTTAAGCTCATATAGTTACGGTGCATTTGATTTTGGGTGGCCTTACTGGCTTTCATTTGTTCTTTTTGCGCTTGGAAAAGGCGAGCTTTGGCAACAAAGCGCATTAATTGGTCATTCACGTTATCCAAATCATCACGCAGCTTTTTATTCATTAAGTTTGTTTCTGCTAATTCTCTGCGTAAATCACTAATTTCTTTTTCAGACGAATTCTCATATTTAGCCCATTGGTCTTCTAAATCCTGAGCTTCTTGTAAAGTTTCACTCACATTTTTTACAATTTGCTGTGCATTATCAATGACCTTTTTCTCATCTTTTTTCTGTTGTTCATCATCCTCATTAAAAAGTTCTATCTCACCGACAACACCTACCATTTCGCCCAATGAACTATAGCGTTCCTTTAACTCTCTAAGTTTTGCACCTTCAATTTCATTGCCAGTTTCATCTAAATGCTCCTGTAGTCGTTCTAATACCATTTCACCGCCGGTCATATTATAAGCAATCGCATTACGCAGCTCGTAATAGAGATTTTCGAAATCTTCGGCAATGTCTTTGGAGGGATCGGCAAGCTCATTTTCTAGCTTTTGAATTTTTTGCTCTGCCAAATTAGCTTGAGCTTTTGTTTGTTCAATTGATTGGTTTAACGACTCAATGATCTTTGATTTGCTGTCAAGTTGGCTTTTTAATTTATCAACTTGTGCTGAAAGCTGTTGAACTTTTTCTTCTAGCTCAGTCTCTAGCACAGAATCATCGGAATCTTCAACAGATAAAGCTGCAAGCTGACTTTCCAGTGCTTTTATCTGCTCGAGTTGTTGTTGAATGGTAATTCTGAGTCCTTTAGCATGCTTTTTTTCATCCTTAAGTTTAGCTTTTTGTTTTTTAAGCTGCTCCAGCAGTTCATTATTCAGATTATTAAGGTAATAAAAAATAAATCCGGCAACAATTAACAATACCAGAAATATTTCAGCAAAAATAAATAAACTAGATAACGACAATAAACTACCCTTCGAGCGTATCTCTATCACTCTAAAGAATAGCTTAATTTGATTAATAATAATAATTAAAAGCCCGTAATATCAACGGACTAGAGGAAGTATTAAAGATTTAACCTGAAATATTGTGTAAAAGTAGCAATTGTTAGTTTTGCCAGTAAAGGTCACCACCATGTTCTTCAATGGTTTCTAGTACCTTTCCGCCACCGCGAGCGACACAGGTTAAAGGATCTTGCGCAACGATAACCGGTAAACCAGTTTCTTCTAAAAATAATCGATCGAGATCTTTAATCAGCGCCCCGCCACCAGTAAGTACCATACCTCTTTCAGAGATATCTGCAGCAAGTTCGGGGGGAGATTGCTCTAAAACAGAGCGAACAGCGCGAATCATTCCCGCTAGAGGATCCTGAATCGCTTCTAACACCTCATTACTATTGATAGTAAAGCTGCGCGGAATACCTTCAGCTAAATTACGTCCACGGACATCAATTTCCATAACTTCATTCCCCGGAAATGCAGTGCCGATTTCATGTTTTATCCGTTCAGCAGTCGCTTCCCCGATAACAGTGCCATAATTTCTGCGAACATAGTCAATTATGGCCTCATCGAAGCGATCTCCACCAATTCGCACAGAGTCAGATGAAACCACCCCATTTAATGATAAAATCGCAATTTCGGTAGTTCCACCACCAATATCCACCACCATCGAACCTCGTGCCTCACCAACCGGTAAACCAGCACCCACAGCCGCAGCCATCGGCTCTTCAATCAGGTAAACATCACGAGCGCCTGCACCATAAGCAGACTCTTTAATCGCTCGTCTTTCAACTTGGGTAGACCCACAAGGAACACAAATTAAAACTCGCGGAGAAGGACGCATGAAAAAACTGGAATCATGAACTTTACGAATAAACTCCTGAAGCATTTTTTCGGTCACTTCAAAATCAGCAATAACACCATCTTTTAAAGGTCGAATTGCCGTAATATTGCCAGGTGTCCGTCCCAACATAACCTTGGCATCTCCACCGACAGCAGCAATTGATTTGTTTCCACCACGTTCATGTCGAATGGCCACAACTGAAGGCTCATTTAAAACGATACCTTTTTCACGCATGTAAATTAAGGTATTGGCTGTACCCAAATCAATCGATAAATCGGCCGAGAAAAGACCTCTGATTTTGTTAAACATAATTCGGCTTAGTTCCGCATATTCTTTTAGGTTGTTTATATCACTGCTGTTTTCTTACGATGCCGTATAAAACTGCTTTTCAAAACAGATTATCGCTCACTTCCAACCTAAACAGAAGGGTTTAAAATAAATTTCTTATTTTCTATGTCACATTTTCTGACAATTGGTTTACTATCTTCCCAAAATAACCTCAATTAGCTTGTGATATTTTTTAAAATAAATATTTCAGCTTACCCTGTACAATCTATTTTTAATTACTTGCTTTAAGATTCCCGTTCAAATTAAATATTTAAGGAATGGAAGTCATGTATTGCTTATAGCTCAGTGATAGTAACTTAAATATAGCAACTTATATTTAGATTGAGAGTAAATAATTAAATATCAACTTTTGACTTAGCTCAGAGCAAACCCTAATAACCAATCTTCTCCAAAACATAAAGATATTGATGGTACACCAACATTTTATCTATTATTTAAATGAGCATAACCAATAGTAAGCTTTGCCAATAAACCTGATTTATCCCCAATACCTCCGTGTTATACCACTCAATCTAAACATCTTAAATCCGATATTCTTTTAACCACCTCGTTAGTAAATCTAATACTGACAAAAATTTTCATTCGAAACAGTTATAAGCAACCCAAGTCTGATTCGATATCGCAAATAAGTAAATGATTTTGTTAGAAAAATTTGAAAAAAGTCCTCGCTGGACTAAGCTCCAATTAAAATACTAATCTAATAACAGCGGGGCTTTAAAATGAAAACGCTTAAAAGCAATTTACAAAGGTTGATATTAATTGTTTCAATGAGTATTCCTTTTACCGCAGTAGCTGAAGTAACAATCAATGGTTTTGCTTCTATTAGGGCAGGGAAAATATTTGGTTATGAAAATCAAAATCCCGAGATAGGTGACCTATACACAACAGACGACTTACATTTAAGGATGAAAGTCTATTTGCTTTGCAGTTTTCCTCTGATTTGGGTGATGGTTTATCAGCAACAGTCCAACTCATGTCGGAAGGAATTAACGACTTTGAAGTAGAAGCCCGCTGGGCCTATCTATCCTATGAGCTTTCCGATCAGCACACTCTCATTGCGGGTAAACTGGTCAATCCCCTCTTCTATCAATCAGAATATGAAAAAGTGGGCTATGTACATAATTTTGCCCGTCTTCCAAAATCTGTTTACTTTGGATTCGATTTTGCAACAATAGAAGGCGCAGCCATAAATAGTAACTTTCAATTAGGTGAAATCGATTTAGCCACAAAAGTACTATACGGAAGCTGGCGAGGTGAAATTTTTCAAGCAGCAGTCAACGACTATTTTGAATTTGGTTTAAACGATATGGTTTCTTTAAGCTTTGAGTTGAGCCAAAACTAGTGGAAGTTTTTCGCAGGTTATCTAGACACACAAGCGACCGAATCCCCTATAGATGAAGCATTAATCTTTCCCGCAGCTCAACCAGGTATCAATGCATCAGGAGCAAGCCAAGCGGAAATAGATACATTCTTAAGAGGACTGGCCATGAGTGACAAGCCAGGAATTTATTATTACTGGGGAGGGTCAATCAATTACAGTAACTTCATTGTCGATTATGAAGCCTCAGAATACGTGGTTGATAAATCAGCAGATGCCCCCAACGAAACCTACTATATTGCACTTGGCTATCGCTTCTCAGACTATATTGTTACGGTACATACCGAAGAGTTTAAACAGATTAATGACAATGATTTTCTCGCTAAAGTAACCAACCCCATATTAATCAATACAGGACAAACCATACAGTCCGCTCTGGGTACCCGTAATATGAGTATCAACGGCATTACTTTACGCTATAACTTTCATCCATCCGCCGCCCTCAAAATAGATTATTTTAGTGGTGATGATGAGCGCCCGAATGTAGGCGATTTCAAGTTTTTTTCAATTGGCGTAGATCTAATTTACTAAGGAGACGATAATGAAAATAGTCAAACTAAGCTTAGTAGTCATCTCCTTATTAATTGCCACAGCGGCATACGGAGAAGTAGCAGTTATTGTGCACCCATCAAATACTGCGGATATTTCAACAACCGACATATCGCGGATTTTTCTGGGAAAGCTCAAAAAGTTTTCAAATGACTCAACCGCAGTGCCAATCAATCAGAATGAAGGCACAGCCATAACTGATGAGTTCAATCAAAAATTACTTCAGAAAACAGCAAGTCAACTGATTGCATTTATTTGAATCGGCGTTGATAATCTGCTGTTTCAAAAGTATGGCAAACTATCATTTTTAAAGTTTTTCTTTCGTCAACTAAAGCAAACCTTTAGCGGTTAATTACATTATTTTCATTAAAACTTTCATTAAAAATTTCTATCTAGCATTTTGATTCAACATTTTATTTTTATTCAAAGCTGTTAGTTAAAATTCTTAGTCAAAATTATCATTCTATTTTTTTAAACAACATTTTAGAAAAATAATCTTTTACCTTTAATCAAAACTGAAACATTTAAAATGAAGCAAAGATGCACTAAGATAAGACTTCACTTAATTTGAGTTTTCTTTACTATGATTAAAATACAACAGGCCAGCGATCTAAGCATACCACTTATTGCACCACTAGCACGCACAATATGGGAAGAACATTACACGCCGATTATTGGCAAAGCGCAAGTAGATTACATGCTCAACCAATTTCAAAGTGTTCAAGCAATTGTACAACAAATAACGCAAGGAATGATGTATTACCTGGTTTACCAGAACGATGTTCTATGTGGCTACTTTGCTATTAAGATTGAACAGAAAGATCTTTTCATCAGTAAGTTTTATTTGAGTGCAACGACCCGGGGACAGGGTATTAGTCGTATAATGCTGGCCTTTATCGAGCAACAGGCGAATGCCAGTGCTTGTGAGCAATTGTCATTGACCGTGAACAAAGATAATTCAGCAAGAAAAGCTTATGAAAAATTGGGGTTCTCAGTTCAAAAATCAATAAAAGCAGATATCGGCGAAGGCTATTACATGGATGATTATGTTATGGTAAAACCCGTTAGCTCTTCAATTTAATAAATCATTCGACTTAATAGATGACTTCTACTTTACTGCAACCTTCAATATTACGTAAATTAAATAGCAGCGTATCTGTGGGTTTAACAGACCAGTTGCCACCAGCAATAATCTCTGACTCAAGCTCGTCTAACTGACAATGAATTCTCACAGGACACAGGCCACCTTTGAATGGTGATAAGCTTTCTACGACTTCTTCGGCGAGCATGGCATTGTCATTTAAATTAATATTTATTTGCAAATGATCAGATAACTTTTCCCTGACTTCGATTAATTCACTAATCTCAATACCACTCATTTTAAGCCCGCCCGAGAAATCATCATTTGAGATATCCCCTTTGGCGACAATAATTTCATCTTTTCTTAAAATGTCACGATTGGCTTCATAAAGCTCGTTGTACACCATTAAATCGATACGTCCGCTTTGATCATCTAATGTAATAATCGCCCAATTTAACCCTTTTTTAGTTTTCATGACGCGAATATTAACAATCAGTCCCGCCACAGTTACATACTCACCTCGCCGTGTTGGTTGCAACCCGTTTAATCTTAGATCGCAAAATTGGCGAATTTCTGGGAGATAACGATCGATGGGATGCCCTGTTAAATAAAGACCGAGGGTTTCTTTTTCTCCCTGTAAAACCTTAGCTTCAGGCCATGGACGAACCATAACAAATTCATTGCTGGCACTTTCTGCATGTTCAGTAGGAGAACCAAATAAGTCATTTTGGCCCAGCTGCTGGTTACGTTTGAATTGTTCAGCAGATTTTATTGCTTGCTCCAAAGAGGCCATCATCACAGCGCGATTTGGGCCAAGGTTATCTAATGCACCTGCGCGAATGAGTGCTTCAAGATTACGGCGGTTGGCTTTGCGTAAATCGATGCGGTTACAAAAATCAAACATATCTTTGAATTTTCCGCCTTTATTTCGTTCATCGACAATCGATTGAATCGCCCCTTCACCAACCCCTTTAATGGCACCAATTCCATAAATAATAGTTTTTTCACCATCAATCGTAAATTTGTATTGGCCTCGATTCACATCTGGCGGAACAATATTGATACCAAGCGATTTTGCATCATCAACATAAGTCACCACTTTATCAGTATTATCCATATCAGCCGACATAACCGCAGCCATAAATGCTGCTGGATAGTGAGTTTTGAGCCAGGCAGTTTGAAATGAAACCAAGGCATATGCGGCAGAGTGAGATTTATTGAATCCGTATCCGGCGAACTTTTCCATCAAATCAAAAATATGTCCAGCCAGTTCTCCATCAATATCTCTGGCAATTGCACCTTTCATAAAAATTTTACGCTGCTCTTCCATAACTTCAGGTTTCTTTTTACCCATCGCCCGGCGCAACAAGTCTGCTCCGCCCAAGGTGAAATTCGCTAAAACCTGAGCAATCTGCATAACCTGTTCTTGGTACAAAATAATCCCATAGGTTGGTTCAAGTACCGGTATTAAATCTTCATGTTGATAATCAGAATGTGGATAGGCGAGTTCCTGACGACCATGTTTACGGTTAATAAAGTCATCCACCATTCCCGAGCCTAACGGGCCAGGACGAAACAGAGCTACCAATGCGATAATATCTTCAAACGAACTGGGTAATAGCTTTTTAATTAATTCTTTCATACCGCGGGATTCCAACTGAAATACCGCTGTTGTGTTTGCTGCCTTCAACAGATCAAATGTTTTAGTATCTTCAAGATCAATCGCTTCAATATTAAGCTTGTCTTCCCCGTCACCAATGAGCTGTTCATTGATCATTCCAACAGCCCAATCAATGATGGTTAAGGTTCTTAATCCTAAAAAGTCAAATTTAACAAGCCCCGCCGATTCAACATCATCTTTATCAAACTGGGTAACAACGCCTTCGCCAGCTTCATCACAATACAACGCAGAAAAGTCAGTTAAATCTGACGGCGAAATCACCACGCCCCCAGCATGTTTTCCAGCATTTCGAGTGATACCTTCAAGCTTGACGGCCATATCCCAAATTGCTTGGAATTCCTCTTCCTGCTCATAGCGTTGACGAATTTCTTCTTCTTGCTCCCAGGCTTTTGCTAAAGTCATACCGACATCGAATGGAATTAGTTTAGAAATTTTATCAACAAACCCGTAAGGCTGGCTCAATACTCGACCAACATCACGAATAACCGCTTTAGCCGCCAAGCGTCCAAAAGTAATGATTTGCGATACACTATTGCGTCCGTAAGTATCGGCAACATAGTCTATGACACGGTCTCGACCATCCATACAAAAATCGATATCAAAGTCAGGCATTGATACCCGTTCAGGATTTAAAAATCGTTCGAAAAGCAAGTCATATTGCAGCGGATCAAGATCGGTAATTTTTAGGGCATAAGCCACTAACGAACCAGCCCCCGAACCACGCCCAGGCCCAACTGGAATACCGTTATCTTTTCCCCAACGAATAAAGTCTGCAACGATCAAGAAGTAACCAGGAAAGCCCATTTGATTAATAACATCAAGTTCGATCTGTAAACGCTCGTCGTATCGTTTTCGTTGCTCATGAAAATCAGATGCATTCACATCCAGCAGTGTCGGTAATCGTTCCTCTAGTCCTTCTTGGCTTAACTTACTAAAATATTCTTCAATCGTCATACCTTCAGGAATGGGATAGTTTGGTAAGAAATATTCGCCCAGTTGTAAATGCAGGTTGCATCGTTTTGCAATTTCGACAGTGTTATCTAATGCTTCTGGAATATCAGCAAATAACTCGTTCATTTCCTCAGCTGACTTTAAATATTGCTGTTCACTGTAATTTTTAGGGCGTCTGGGATCTTCAAGTACTCTCCCCTGATTAATACAAACCCGAATTTCATGCGCTTCAAAGTCGGCTTGATTTAAAAAACAAACATCGTTTGTGGCCACAACGGGCGTTCCCGAACCTTGCGCAAATCCGGCAACCGACTGTATAAATGCCCCCTCACCAGCTCTTCCTGTGCGCTGTAGCTCAAGATAATACCGATTTGAAAAGTGTAAGTTCCAAAATCCGAGCAGGTTAGCCGCCTGTTCGTGATGTCCGGCGAGCAGCGCACGACCGACATCTCCATCTTTGCCACCCGACAAAACAATCAGCCCAGCGTTCAGTTCAATAAACCAGTCTTTTTCGACAACCGGTACACCTTGCTTTTGATTGGTTTGATAGGCTTTGGACACCAGCTTTTTAGCATTTAAATAGCCCGTATTATTCTGACACAAAACAGTAATACGAAAAATATCAGCATCATCATTTGCATCATTGACCCAAAGATCTACACCAACAATAGGTTTTACACCGCTGGCAATAGCTTTACGATAAAACTTTATCAAACCACAAAAATTGACATTATCAGTAATCGCAACCGCAGGCATACCTAATTCGGCAACTCGTTCTATTGTCGGATTGATTCGGCAAATACCATCAACCATAGAAAATTCAGTATGCATTCGCAAATGAACAAAATCTCTTTTAGATGTTTCGCTATCTGCTGATGTAGGGCTTTCAATTATCTCTGTCATATTTTTGTGTAGACTAAATAAACTTTGAGCTTTAACGTTTTAACTTTAACGTTGTTATCTTTAATTTTTTAATATTTTTAGAGTAGCTGAAGCTGCTCTTGTACAGGCGCAAAACTTTTTCGATGAATCGGTGTTACCCCGTATTTTTTTATTGCTTCACGATGAGCTTTGGTTGGATAACCTTTGTGGCTGGCAAACCCATACTCTGGATAGCACTCATCCATTGCAACCATTTCATTATCGCGATCGACTTTTGCAATGATTGACGCTGCACTGATAGCTGGTTCAGTTAAATCACCTTTAACAACGGCTTCTGCGCTACAGGGTAACTGAGGTAATTTGTTACCATCGACCAGACAATGGGTTGGTTGAATCGTTAATTGGGTCACCGCTTTGGTCATCGCCAATAAACTTGCTTGTAAAATATTAAGCTCATCAATCTCTTCTGGTTCACAACGAGCAATTGCCCAACAGAGTGCTTTTGACTTGATTTCATCCGATAGTTGTTGACGTTTTTTTTCTGAAAGTTTTTTAGAGTCAGTCAAACCCTCTATAGGATTATCCGGATCCAAAATAACTGCTGCCGCAACCACCGGTCCAGCCAATGGTCCTCGGCCAACTTCATCAACACCTGCTACTTTTGGATTATTAACAACATTTTTCATGATTCATTATTTTTACATTGTTGCATTAAAAAAGGCTATCGACTAATGTGCTATTAAGTCAACTATGGCTTTAGCTGCTTTTTGACTTCCACCTAATTTTAGCGTCTGGTGTAACTCGATATACTCTTTTTCAAGTGAGAGATTATTTTTATTTTCAATCAAATTAATTGAAGCTTCAGTTAATTTTTCAGCAGTACAGTCCTGCTGGATAAATTCACGCACAATCGCTTTACCGGCTAATAAATTGGGTAAAGAAAACTGCTTTATTTTTAATAATTTTTTAAACACCCAATAACTAAAAGCAGATACTTTATAGGCAACTATCATTGGCTTTTTGAGTAACATGGCTTCTAGCGTCGCCGTACCCGATGCTAATAAAACCAGATCTGCTGCTTGCATCACCAGACGAGACTGACCATCAATTAAAGTGACCGGCATTGCTTCAGGTAACTGTGTTAAATAATTTTCAATTTGTGTTCGACGTTTATAATTAGCACACGGAATAAGTATTTGTAGTTTAGGATAGTGCTGCAATAAGTTTTGTGCGGTTTCGATAAAGGGTTGAAGTAAAAATTTAACTTCTGTTCCTCGACTGCCAGGTAATATGGCCAATGTTAAATTGTCTGGTTTGATCTTTAATGCTTGTCTTGCTTGTGTTGTATTTGGCGAAAGAGGAATTTCATTTGCAAGAGGATGGCCAATACAAACCGCCGGGACATTAAACCGCTGATAAATCTCTAATTCAAACGGAAAAAGACACAACATTAATGAAACGCTCTTGGCAATTTTATGAATTCGGTTTTCGCGCCACGCCCATACTGAAGGACTCACATAGTGAACAGTTTTAATACCCCGATGTTTTAAACGAAATTCAAGCCCTGTATTAAAAACCGGCGCATCAATGCCAATGAAACAGTCTGGATTTTGTTCGATAATATGCTTCGCTAAATCATTGCGCATTTTTAGCAATCCAGGTAATCGCTTTAAAATGGGCACAATCCCCATGATAGATAAACGTTCCATAGGATACAAAGATTGAAATCCCTCAGCCATCATCAAAGGGCCGCCAATACCACTGAATGTTGCCTTTGGAAAATAGTTTTTAAGTTCGCGTATCAAGCGCGCACCTAAAATATCTCCAGAAGCTTCTCCAGCAACCAGATAAAAACATTTATTCACAATTAGAGATATCTAAAATTAGTTTAAAATTAAATTTTAACGTGCTATACCACGCTGCGAAGCACGGATAAAGTCGATCATGATTTGTACCGATTTAGACTCTCCCGCATCTTGAGTTAATTGTGCAATTGCCTCTTCAATTTTGAGCTCTTGACGATAGATAACTTTATAGGCACGTTTTAATAATGCGATTTCGTCTTTGCTAAAACCACGTCGTTTTAAACCTTCGGCATTAATTGAACGTGGAGCAGCCTCTGCGAATAATACAAATGGCGGTATATCCTGAGTAATTGTACTCCGTATCCCAATAAAAGCGTGCTGACCAATATGCACGAACTGGTGAATTCCTGAAAACCCACCAAGTATTGCGAAATCACCGACATGAACATGCCCAGCAAGATTAGAGCTATTAGCAATGACAATATCATTACCCAGTACGCAATCATGTGCGATATGCGTATAAGCCATTAATAAATTATTATTACCAATAGTGGTTTCACCACGATCTTGCACCGTTCCTCGATGTATCGTACAGGCTTCACGGATGATATTTCCATCACCAATAGTGGTCAGTGTCGGTTCTCCCCGATATTTTTTGTCTTGGTTGGCCTCTCCTATCGACGAAAATTGATAAAAATGATTATTCTTACCAATCTTAGTATGTCCATTAATGACAACATGAGGACCTACAACTGTCCCCGAATCAATCTGAACATTTTCATCAATAATTGAAAAAGCACCAACACTGACATCATCAGCTAACTTAGCTGATGGATGGATTACCGCACTTGGATGAATCACTAGTTTATATCCTGTTTTGAACACATAAGATCAGCAGCACAGACAACTTTGTCATCAACTAACGCTTCGGCTTCAAACTTCCACAAACTCTTCTTTCTTTTTAGTAAGTTAACTTTTAATAAAACCTGATCACCTGGCTCAACAGGCTGTTTAAATCTCGCATTATCAATACCAACAAAATAATACAACGAGTTCTCATCAGGTAACTCTTGCATTGTTTTATAAGATAAAATCCCTGTTGCTTGGGCTAACGCTTCTAAAATCAGGACACCGGGCATCACCGGTCGATGCGGAAAATGCCCCGTAAAACACGGTTCATTAAAAGTAACATTTTTAATTGCATGCAAATACTCATCGACACGGTAATCAATCACACGGTCTACTAATAAAAACGGATATCGATGAGGTAACGTTTTCATTATCTCATGTATATCTAAAGTGCTAATGGAATTAGAGCTTTCACTCATGACTTGGTTTCACCTTTTAAAATTGACAATTCTTTTTCTAATTTTTTCAATTGTTTTGCCATTTCATCTAATTGTCTGAATCGGGCAACATTTTTTCGCCAGGTTTTATTATCCTGCATTCCGGTTCCCGATGAAAAAACACCAGGCTCTTTATTCGAACGATTGATTAAGCTACAAGCAGTAACATGTGTACCAGGCGCAATAGACAAATGACCTAAAATTGATGAGCGGCCACTAAACGTACAATGGTGGCCAATTGTGGCACTGCCAGCAATACCGGTAAACCCTGCCATCGCAGTATGTTCTCCGATAACAACATTATGTGCAATATGACATAAATTATCGATTTTAACACCATCACCAATAATCGTATCTTTTAGTGCACCCCGATCAATACAAGCATTCGCACCTACATCAACATCTTTACCTAAAATTACTCGGCCTGTTTGCGGTATTCGAATCCAGGTACCTTTTTCATTAGCATACCCGAAACCATCCGAACCGATAATAGCGCCTGACTGCAAAATACATCCATCACCAATTTCAACTTGATGATATACGGTTACATTCGCATAAAGTCGGCACTTTTGACCGACTTTTGCCTGCCGACCGATAACGCAATTTGCCTCAATAATTGAATCAGCACCAATAAAAACCCCTTCTTCAATAACCACACCGGCGCCAATCGATACGCCAGCTTCGATAGTAACATTTTTATTAATAATTGCAGATTCAGCAATGCCAGGCAGTGGCTTTGGCGTTGTGTCGAGTTCTTGAGCGACCTTGGCAAATCCTAAATAAGGGTCTTTTACATATATCGCATTTTTTAGCGTATGCTCTCTAACATCATGAGAAAGCAAAACACAACCAGCTTGGGTTGTGTTAAGTTGTTCTTTTAATTTTGGATTGCTGAGAAATGAGATGTCATGCTCACCAGCTTCATCAAGTGGCGCAAGGGTGATTATCTGGTAATCACCATCTCCAACAAAATCAGCATCCAGCAGCCGCGCAATTTGCGCGACCGTAAATACTTTTGCTGTCAAATTATTTCCCTGTTGGACTACTTAATGCTTTGATAACCTTATCCGTGATATTCACTTGATTATCGACATACACAGTGACATCTTTCATTAACACAATGTCAAGTTTTTGCTCCATTGCAACTTTTTTAATAGCATTATCAATTGTTTGACGTACTTTTGCAGTTTCGACGTTATTGGTTATTTTCATGTCTTCTTCAAGAAATTTTTTCTTCAGATTAAATTCAACATCTAAAGCCTGAAGCTCTCTTTGTAATTCAATCTTTTGAATTTGCGTCATTGTCATGGCATCACGCTTGCCTTTTTCTTGTAATTCTTCACCTTTCTTCTGCATTGCTTTAAGCGCGTCGGTACGTTCTTTAAATTTATCTTCAATTTTATCTTTTATCGTTGCAAATTGAGGTGTTTTAGCAACAATTAGCTGCATATCCACTACACCAATTTTATCAGCCGCGCTAACACTTCCAATAAAAAACAAAACAAAAGCTAACGCTGTGATTGATTTTTTCAACATTTTAATACCCTTATCAATTTAAAAAACAAATTCTTATTTTAAAACGTTTTACCTACATTAAATGAGAAAGATTCGGTTTCATCCAACTCTTCTTTTCTGATCGGTTTTGACAAACTGATTGTCAATGGTCCCATTGGCGACAACCATTGTAGCGAGAATCCAGCCGAAACGCGATAGGTACCGGGCTCAGAGTAGTCAGGAATCTTATCAAGTTCACTCGCTGGTAAATAGCCATAACGATTGATATCAAATTGAGTATCCCACAAATTCCCTACATCAACAAACAAGCTGGTGCGTAAAGAGTTATTATCTTCCGCAAATGGTACAGGGAAAATTAGCTCTAAAGTCCCCAAAACACGTGCATTACCACCGGCTGTTCTGCGACTTATAACAGCGGTACTCAATTCTGATGGTAAAATCCAAGGAACAGAGCTTTGGGTTCCATCTGGCGAAATAGGCGGTATAGCCTCGTAGTTTTCAAGATCTACCGCACGAGGCCCGATAGTATTACTCTCAAACCCTCGCATAGTGCCTGATCCCCCCGCACTAAAATTCTCAAAGAAAGGTAGAGATTCAGTATCACCATAGCCTTTCCCCCAAGAAGCTCTAAATTTACTTAAAAATGTCCAGCCTGGTGCAATCGGTAAATAATGATTAATCGAATAATCTAATTTATAAAACTCTAAATCACTCCCTGGTGCGGTAAAGTTTGTAGAGAAAGTCTGACTGGTTCCTCGATCTGGAAAAATACCACGATTTAAAGTATTTCGTGTCCAGGCCGCACTCAGCCGGTATAGATCATAATCAAAAGTCGGATCAACGCGGATATCTTGACCATTATCATTGAAGAAATCGATAACCTGTACTGCTTGTGTAATTCGTGATGCTTTTAATTTACTATCCTGATAGCCAATACCAAAGTTCAAGCGTGATACTTCATTAATCGGATATCCTAAATTAAATGATAAACTGGCGGTATCTAATAGACCGCTAGAATAACGCAGCTCATTATAATCGGTAATAGAATATTCTAAACTCACACCTGCACTGATTCCATCAAGTGTAAAATAGGGATCCCAATAATCTGCACGGTAACTTTCAGAATATTTATTCTTGTTAATTCCAAACTGAATTCTTTTTCCTGATCCCAAAAAGTTAGAGTGACTGACATTGGCATTTAAAGAAGTTCCCCAGCTTTCACTGTATCCAACACCGCCTTGAATTGTACCTGCGGATCGCTCTTTCACTTGATAGTTAATATCAACTCTGTCTTCTTTATCTTCGACTTTTGGAGTTTCTACATTAACCTCTTCCAGATAACTGAGTCGCTGTAATCTCACTTTAGAACGATCAACTGCTTCATTCGATAAAGCGCTACCTTCCATTAAACGAACTTCACGACGCAAAACTTCATCGTTCGTAGTTTCATTTCCTGCAAAGTTAATTCGATTGACATACACTTTTTTGCCCGGATCAACAAACAAGGTGAGATCAACTTTATTTTCACCTTCAATAACGTTTGGTACGGTTACAACTTTCGCAAATGCATAACCATAAAATCCGAGACTCCGCTTGATTTGTTCTTCAGCAAAAGAAATAGCGGCGGCAGAATAAGTGTCTCCTTTAGAAAGCGGCATGACACTGGAAAGCTGCTCTTTGGTTAAAATTAGGTCACCCGAAAAGACGATATCATTAACTTTAAATTTTTCGCCTTCATCAATATTGATGGTTAAGTAAATACCTTTGCGGTCTGGTGAAATAGATACCTGAGTCGATGTATTTTCATACTTTAAATAACCTCGGTCGAGATAATAAGAGCGCAATGTTTCAAGATCGCCAGAGAGTTTTTCTCGCGAATATTGATCTTCACTTGAGAAAAAAGAATACCACTCACCAGTTGATAGTTCGAATTGATTGAGTAATTCTTCATCAGGGAATATGCTGTTTCCTACGATGCTGATTTTTTGAATTTTTGCAGGTTCTCCCTCACTGACAATAAACTTAATATGGACTCGGTTACGCGATTGGGTAATGACTTTATCTTCAATTTTAATAGAGTATTTGCCATGTGCAAAATACTGTTCTTCCATCCCCAGCTTGATACTTTTTATCGCTGAAGGATCAAAAATTTCGCCTTTTGCAAACCCAGACTTTTGCATCGCATCGAGAATTTGTTCGGTCTTGATATCTGAGTTACCTTCGATAGTAATTTCAGATATTGTTGGACGCTCTTTCAGATCGATATAGAGCTTGCCTCCATCACGAAACATGCGAATATCTTCAAAACTATTAGAGGCATAAATAGTACGAATAATAATAGGTACACGAGAAGAATCTAGTTTTTCTCCAACCTGCAATGGCAGCATATTGAAAAATGTACCTAGCTCCATTCGCTGTAAACCATTTACATCAATTTCAGTGACAATAAATTCATCATCAAAAGTTTTAGGCGTGGTCAGTTGGCTGGTTGTTTTTTCTGCCGCCATAACAGTCTGCGTTGCGGTTGCACCATACAGCGCAAATGCACCGAGCATTGCACGAACTAATTTGGATTTATAGTAATACTTCATAATTCCCTAAATAATCGGTGTACACGTCAAAGCAGACGTGATAAATCATTAAAAATTGCTATTGCCATTAGCGCAAAAACCATGACAACGCCAATCTGCAATCCGATAGCCTGTGCTTTTTCTGAAAGCGGCTTACCTTTGATTGCTTCGATGGAAAAGAACATCAAGTGTCCACCATCTAACATGGGTATTGGTAATAAATTAATAAAACCAAGATTAACACTTATCATTGCAATAAATCCGATAAATGTTGTTAATCCTACGCGAGCACTGCCGCCCGCGCCTTCGGCGATTGAAAATGGTCCACTCAGACTTTTAGCTGAAATATCACCAGATATCATCTTCAACAAATAGCTGGCAGTTAGGCTAATCATTCGCCCGGTTTTCTCAATTGCCAGTCCCAATCCTTCCCACAGCCCTACTTGGCGAGTGGTCATATAGGGAGACAAATCAGGTCGGTTTACGGATACACCTAAACTACCAACTTGTTTTCCATCATACTCGCGAAAACCTATGACCACAGTTTTATTTATCAGTTCACCATTTCGCTCAATTTGCAATTCTGCGCTTTTACCAGCTTTTGCCTGAGTGAAGCGTATTAAATCAAACCAGTTGTTAATTTTTTGCCCATCAAACTGCCGAATAATATCATTTTTTCGTAAATCGGCTTTACTTGCCGCACTATTGTCGGTTACCTCATCAATTTGCGCGATAATCTTATCATAACTGATGTGTCGAATACCGAGTGAACCGAGAATATCGGGTCTTGATTCATCGACCTGCCAACGCTCAAGCGATACATCAATAGTTCTTTGCCGCGAACTTTTTTCCGACAGAACAGTTAATTCGAGCGTACCATTTTCACCCATTCGACGAGCAATAGTTTCTAGTACATCCTGCATCATCGTTACGGGCACGCCGTCAACTCGAGTAATGGTATCAAAACTTTTTACCCCAGCACTGCCGATAATTGACTCGGGTTCAACTTTGCCAAGTTGCGATGACATAGCAGTAACGCCATAAACAAAAATAAACCAAAACAATAAGATAGCTAAAATAAAGTTAGCTACCGGTCCAGCCAGAATAATAGCGCTTCTCACCCATAATGGTTTCTGAGTAAATTCGTATTGCTTATCTTCACTGGCTATTTCTCCTTCTCTGGAGTCGAGCATTTTTACATATCCACCCAATGGAATCTGCGCAATAATGTACTCTACCCCATCTTTTCCGACCCGTTTCCATATTGGTTTACCAAAACCAATTGAAAAAGTCAGCACTTTCACTCCAAGCTTTCGCGCAACCCAAAAGTGACCATACTCATGAAAAGTAACTAACACACCCAGTGTGACAATAAAATAAAAGGCGTTCCAGAGTAGTTCAGACACTAATTCATTCCTCGCTCGATAATACCCAAAGCCACCTCACGAGCATTAGTATCAGCAGCTAAAACTTGCGATATGGTATCAGCAGTACTGACAGGAATTTGCTGCATCGTTAATTCAATAGTTTTCGCGATTTGAGTAAATTTAATTTCTTGCGCTAAAAATGCAGCAACAGCCACCTCATTTGCGGCATTAAGCACACATGGAGCCGTTCCACCTGTGCGCATAGCATTTTCAGCTAATTTAAGACATGGAAAACGATTAAAATCAGGCGCTTCAAAAGTAAGTTGTCCCATTTTGCAAAAATCCAACGGCGCAACACCCGACCGAACTCTATCAGGCCAGGCTAAAGTATGTGCAATTGGCGTTCTCATATCTGGTTTACCCATTTGCGCGATTACTGAACCATCGTCAAACGAAACCATAGAGTGAACCACACTTTGCGGGTGAACTACAATCTCTATTTGTGTTAATTGAAGATTAAATAAAAAGCAAGCTTCTATTAGCTCTAGACCTTTATTCATCATGGTTGCAGAATCTACCGATATTTTCTTTCCCATATCCCAATTTGGGTGTGCGCAAGCTTGCTCGGGTGTCATTGTATGCAACGTCTGAATGGGCACTTCACGGAATGGACCACCCGATCCCGTGAGCAGGATTTTATTAACCCCCTTAAGTTCGGGACGAGCAAGGGGATGATTAACCCCTAAACACTGAAATATTGCATTATGCTCACTATCGACAGGTAGCAAGACGGCGTTATGTTCCACTACGGCTTGCATAAATATGTCACCAGACATCACTAAAGCTTCTTTATTAGCCAGCAACACCTTCAGTCCGCATTCAACAGCCGCTAAGGTTGGCAATAAACCGGCACCACCAACAATTGCAGCGACCACCGTAGTTAACTGCGGCAGACGAACAGCTTCAACAATCGATTCGCTCCCCCATTTTACACAAGTAGGTAATTGCTGTTCGCTAATTTTTTGTGCCAATCGTTGGCTCGCATCATAGTCAGTCATCACCACTAACTGAGGCTTAAACTGTAAACACTGTTCAAATAGCTTTTCATCGTTAGTGTTGGCAGTTAACACATCAACCTGGTATTTATCCAGATTGCGTGCAACGACATCAAGTGTGCTACACCCAATCGACCCTGTAGAACCTAAAATGCATAAACGCTGCATTATCTGAACCAACCAAAGTAACTAAAAGCCAAAAAGAAAAGTGGCGCCACAATAATTGTACTATCGAGTCTGTCGAGCAATCCGCCATGTCCTGGAAGTAAATTCCCCGTGTCTTTGATACCGACTTCCCGCTTAAGTGCACTTTCAAATAAGTCCCCCATCACCGAAAATATCGCCATCAAAACCGCTATAATGGAGTAAATAACGGGATCATGAATTTCAATACCTAACCAGTTAGCGCCAATCCAAGCGGTAAGGAAACTAAAGACAAAACCACCGACTGCACCTTCCCAGGTTTTATTAGGGCTCACAATAGGCGCCAATTTATGTTTGCCAAACAGTTTACCGATAATAAAAGCACCGGTATCTGCGGCCCAGACGATGCAAAACATCAGTAACAAAAATAGGCCACCGCGGTAAAAATTATCTAGCACTCCAACATTTCGAATACTGATAAATGCCACAAAAAATGCAGGTAATAGCAATACGCCAAAAAGTGATACCACAAACTTATTTGCCCACCATTTGGGAATTTCAGAATAGCCGACAACCACTATTATCGAACCGACAAATCCAATCACGCCAAGACCCAGCAACAACATAGGATAATCCCAAACCAGCGCATAAGGCCAACTTGGCGATGGCCAAACAAATAATTTATCAGCCAAATACCATACCGTTAATACGATACTTGAAACACAAAGCGCATAACCTGTCTGGCTGATATTACGGTTAAACCCTGCAAGCTTAGCCCATTCAAGTGACAACAAATAAACAATAACAGCAAGTGCTCCGGCAAAATAATTAAGCTGAGTATTGAGTACCAAACCGAGTACTACTGGTAAAAGGAGGAGTGCAGTTATAATTCTTTGTTTAAGCATATTCTTTATTTACTTAGTTCCAATAATTTGTTCACCAGTTAATCCAAATCGGCGCTGTCGCCTGCCATATTCCTCCACCGCAAGCATTAATGCCTGTTGGTCAAAGTCTGGCCACAGTGTGTCACAAAAATATAATTCGGCATAGGCCGCCTGCCAGATCAAAAAATTGCTGATACGAGTTTCACCGCCAGTTCGAATCATTAAATCTAAAGCAGGTAGATCAGCCGTCGCTAATTTTGATTCGAGTGTCGACTCTGTAATTTGTGTGAGATCAGAAGACTGTTGAATTA
The DNA here is from genome assembly GCF_040719265.1 of Aliikangiella maris. Lineage (NCBI taxonomy): Bacteria > Pseudomonadati > Pseudomonadota > Gammaproteobacteria > Oceanospirillales > Pleioneaceae > Aliikangiella > Aliikangiella maris. Next base: position 122,093 of record NZ_JBFDAH010000007.1, read on the forward strand.
ATTGATTTACAGCATTAACTATATCCCACCGTCCACCGTAGTTTGCTGCAATATTTAAACTTAACGTTGAGTTATCTTTAGTCAGCTGTTCAGCTTTATTAATTGCTTTTTGCAATTTTTCATTAAAGGCAAGCGTATCACCTATAAATTTAAGGCGCACACCATGTTTATGCAATGCTTTAATTTCTCGATTGAGCGCAACGATAAATAGTTCCATTAAGTATGAAACCTCTTCCTTGGGACGGTTCCAATTTTCGCTGCTAAAGGCAAATAAAGTCAGAGACTTTATTCCAAGGTTTGCAGCAGTTTGCACAGCTTCTCGAGCGCGCTCTACACCAACCTTATGACCAGCAGTTCGCTTTTTCCCTTTTGCTTTTGCCCAACGACCATTCCCATCCATAATGATTGCAACATGCTTTGGAATATTTGTTTCACTCATACATTCTGGTCGTTTATCTTTTAAGTGTTAAAAATAAATACGCCGCGTCATCAGACCGATAACACGGCGCATTGCTTAAATTTGGCTGAAAAGATTAAATTTCCATTAGTTCTTTTTCTTTATCAGCAACTAACTGATCAACTGTTTTTACAAATTTATCGGTCAGCTTTTGAATATCGTCCTGGGCACGGCGCTCATCATCTTCACTAATTTCTTTTTCCTTTTCTAACTCTTTTAATGTCGAGTTTGCATCACGGCGAATGTTACGAATAGCAACTTTTGCACCTTCAGCTTCATTACCAACAACTTTAATTAAATCTTTACGTCTTTCTTCAGTTAACGCCGGTAATGGTAATCGAATTAAATTGCCTGTTGTATTAGGTGTAATCCCAATATCTGATTCCATTAGTGCTTTTTCGATTGGTGCAATCATATTCTTTTCAAATGGTTGAACCGTGATGGTACGAGAGTCCTGAATAGAAACGTTAGCGGCTTGATTCAACGGCGTATCAACACCGTAATAAGAAACACTGATATGATCAAGTAAGCTAGGATGCGCTCGACCTGTTCGAATTTTTTGTAAAGCCAGTTTAAATGCCTGAACACTTTTATCCATACGGGTACTGGCATCTTGTTTAATATCATTAATCACAATAGAACTCCGTTAAATAATTTATTTTGACTTCAATTATTCACAACTGATCAGTGTACCTTCACTTTCATCTAATACGGCTTTAATCAATGCGCCAGGCTTTTGCATGTTAAATACACGAATATTCTTTTTATGATCTCTAGCCAGACAAAATGCCGTTAAATCCATAATACCAAGCTCTTTTTCAAGGGCTTCATTATAGGTTAAGTGATCATATTTTACAGCATCTGGATATATTTTAGGATCAGCAGAATAAACACCATCAACTTTGGTTGCTTTTAAAATTACGTCAGCATCAATTTCTATTCCACGCAAACATGCTGCTGTATCAGTTGTGAAAAAGGGATTTCCTGTACCCGCAGTGAAAATAACAACTTGTTTGTTTTTCATAAACCGCAGTGCAAAACGTCGATCATAATCTTCACACACACCCGTTAATGAAATCGCAGACATCACCCGAGTTCCTACGCGAACTCTCTCCAATGCATCTTGCATCGCCAAAGAATTCATTACCGTTGCCAGCATACCCATATGGTCGCCAGCAACTCGATTCATTCCCGCTGCAGCAAGTTTTTCACCACGGAATAAATTGCCGCCACCAATGACAATACCAACCTGTACATCTTCTTCAACAAGCTGTTTCACTTCATCGGCAATTCTGTCGAGAATCGAAGGATCAATTCCAAACGATTCTGCGCCCATCAAGGCCTCTCCACTTAATTTAAGCAGTATTCGTTTTTGATTTTTTTCCGGCGCAGAACTAGGCATGTGAATTATTCCCCTTTAACCTGTGCCATTACTTCAGCAGCAAAATCATCTTCTTTCTTTTCGATACCTTCACCAACTTCAAAGCGAACCATCGCAGTAATTGATGCACTTGCCTTTTTCAGTAAATCGCCAACAGTCATCGAAGGATCTTTAACGAAAGGTTGGCCAACAATGCTCACTTCAGCAGCAAACTTGCGGAGACGACCTTCAATCATTTTTTCAATAATTTCATCTGGCTTACCACTATCTTTGGCTTGTGCGGTAAAAATTTCTTTTTCACGGTCATAAACTTCTTGAGAAATATCTTCAGGGTTAATGAACTGTGGATTAGTTGCAGCTGCGTGCATAGCGATATCTTTTGCCAATTCCTGATCGCCAGCCGTTAATGCAATCACGACCCCAATTCGACCACCATGAATATATGACGCTAGAACCCCTTCTGAGGCTTCAACAATTTGTACTCGACGAACACCAATGTTTTCACCAATTTTAGCAATCAGTGCAGTTCTGGCTGCCTCAACCGTTTCGCCAGAAGCTAAAGTTGCGCCGGTTAAAGCTTCAATTTCGGTTGTTTTGTTAGCTAAAGCGACATCAATAACCTGTTGAGTAAATGCTTTAAAGTTGTCATCTCGAGCAACAAAGTCAGTTTCAGAGTTAACTTCAACGATAGCGGCTAACTTACCGTCATCTGAAGACTTAGCAACAATTAAACCTTCGGCAGCAATACGACCCGCTTTTTTCTCAGCTTTGGCTGCACCTGATTTACGCATATTATCAATTGCAGTTTCAATGTCACCATCGGTTTCGACCAATGCTTTTTTACATTCCATCATACCTGCGCCGGTTCTTTCGCGCAGCTCTTTTACCAATGCAGCTGAAATAGCCATTTTTCTCTCCAGTTTTCAATTATTAATTCTTTTCTGTTATCTCGAATAAAGTGTCACTTTACACAAGACATAAAATAGGGGGCATACGTAGCCCCCTTATTTTTCATAATGAGGCGAAACTTATTCAGCAGAAGTTTCTTTCTCTTCTTCAGCGTACTCGTCAATTGACTCTGACTCTTCAGCTGGCGCTGTTGCAACACTTTGACGACCGTCTAATACGGTATCAGCAGCAGCAGATAAATAGAGTTGAATTGCACGAATAGCATCATCATTGCCTGGAATAACATAATCAATGCCATCAGGATCAGAGTTACTATCAACAACAGCAACAACAGGAATACCTAACTTTCGAGCTTCAGAAATTGCAATATGTTCGTGATCAGCATCGACGACAAAAATCGCATCAGGCAAACCGCCCATATTTTTAATCCCGCCAATACTGGCTTCTAATTTAGCCATTTCACGAGTTAATAATAATGCTTCTTTTTTCGTTAAACGATCAAATGTACCATCTTCGCTTTGTTTTTCCAGATCTTTCAAACGATTGATTGATTGACGGATAGTTTTATAGTTGGTAAGCATACCGCCTAACCAGCGTTTATCTACAAAGAATTGACCACAGCGATTGGCTTCTTCGCGAACAATTTTACTTGCACTGCGTTTGGTACCAACGAATAACACTTTACCTTTACGAGCAGCAACAGAACTCAAAAAATTCAGTGCGTCGTGGAACATAGGTAAAGAATGCTCCAAGTTGATAATATGAATTTTGTTTCTTGCGCCGAAGATATACGGCTTCATTTTAGGGTTCCAGAAACGGGTACGGTGACCGAAATGCACGCCCGCCTGAAGCATATCACGCATTGTGACTTTTGCCATTTTATAAGCTCCTGATTTACAAGGGTTTTGCCTCCGCTAATCCCAACTACCAACTCCCACTCTATAAAAATAAAGGAGCACCCTGATAGTTGTGTCGATTAACGTGTGAATTAGGTGTTATTCGGATTCGAGTAACACGGCGCGCTTTATATCATAAATCGTGCCTGAAGGGCAATATAAATAGCTGTTTTACTGAAATTTCTTCATCTTGTCACTATTATATTGCGATGCCTATGGCTATAAATAAATGGGTCTCTTAATTTTAAGCCTATTTTCGGTTAGCTGTGGGAAAATGTATAATGCTTTGCTCTAGCAGTTATGTCGTTAAAAACTCAGTTGTTAACAGTGAGGTCTTTAGCAATTAGGTTTAAACCGTAAAGCTAAATTGAACCGAAGATGACTTACCAGTATATCAGTATACTGTCGTTCAAATGTTTGGGGTATTTATGGAGCCGGCCTGTGAACTTGAAGTAGGCCTATATACTTGTAGCAAGGTCAGGCAGAAGTCGAATACAAGGTAAAAATTAAGCCCGGTCTTCACTCCGGGCTATTAGCTATGGGCTTTTTCTATTTACTTTTGCAATTGACAGACAATGACAAAGTACTATATAGAAGCGGGATAATGACATTTATTAATTTCGCTTGGTAACCACAAACTCACCATAATCATCCCCCAGTTCAATTGCCTTAGTTTGCTCACAAGTGAATTTACCAAAACCATCAGGATAAGGTTTATCCCCATAGGCAATATCCATAAATGCAGCCGAAACACCACGAATCATAAAAGCAAATGGGGTTTTCGGCTGATAGCTATCTTTGACATCAGCTTCATAATAGCCGTGGACGTGAATAACCATTTTTTCGCCTGGAATTAATTCGACAATTTCAGCATTCGCCCACCCCCATGCAGTAAACACTGCATAGGCGCCATGCAATATGTCCTCAGGTACTTTTTCAATCATAGGGCCTATAATTGCCTGAAACTCATCAGAGTTTATGATTCCCCATCCCGTATGATAACCACACTCAGATGCGGCATTCATTAATAATCCCGATGCATCTTCATACAAATCCTCACCAGCGGCATCTAGAATTTTTGTCGAAAATAAATTCCAAAAGCTGGCTGGGAGTTGATTTACTAAAACACCAAAAGCAGGAATTAACCCTTCTTCATTACCTTTTACCTGAATTTTTGACAAGTCAGCAATTGCTTTTTCTCTATCAATAGCCATTGAAACAACTCCTAATTTTTTTCAATTGTAAAAGTGGATTTATCGGCACCGCAAACCTGACTTTCCACTTCGGTAACATGGTAGCTGCCAACGGGCTGTCCATTGATCATTGCAAAGGCAGCAGCAATAAATCCCTGGCCAATAAAATTAATACTTTTATCAAACTCTCCCCATTTTTTCTTCCATCCCTCATCAACATGGGAAAATGGCATTTCAGCTTTTCCACCAGCATCACTATCAACGGTCAAAGTCAGTTGACCAAGTCCGACAAAAGAAAAATACTGTTCAGCAATTGAAACTTTATCTGCTTGATTGCTCACGTTCGGATGACTTTTCATATATTCATTGAGCACCTGATAAAACGTTTCTTCTGCAGTATCATACAAGTGCTTTTCGCCTGAAAATAATTTTGCATCGTCGGCCAGCTGAGTAAAAAGAGAAATATAATGATGGCAATGAAAAACGGTTGCCTGATTATTGATATACTGCCGTTTATCATTCTCATCGAACTTAGCATCGACTTCAAATTGAACACTCATTATGGCCTCCTACTTAAATTCTTTCTGGATTTCAGCAAGCGCATTTTGCAACTTACTAATATTATCTGGCGAATCAGGCTCCGACTCTGCTTTATTCGAAGGAATACCCGAAATCATTGCCAAACGCATTCGTGCTTTTAAGCCACCTATTGACTCAGCTTGATTATAAAAACTCACGAGTTTTTGCCCCATTCGTTTATCCTCTATTTATCCTCTATTTATTCTCAAATTATTTTCAACAACAACTCTTAAACAGATTTTTCAATTAAGCTTTTCACACAAACATCATTCATTTTACAAACTCCTTTTTAAATAATCCGTTTAAAACTACTAAATATGACAGATTGAACAGCAAACGATAAAATCTGGTAGTCACTTATTTACTATAATTTTCTCTAAAACAAACAAGTCCTTTTAGGATAGTCCACAACCGTCAAATTTGTTCTAAAATATTGTAATTAAAAAATTGATTTTAATTTTTATTTTGTTCCTCATCAAAAAAAATCAATTGCAGCTCCCATTACCCTGATAATCATTCACATAGTCTTCAAAAAATTTTATAGCTTCTTGCAAACAGCTTCGCAAAAAATACACTCTTAAATAATCATTACCTTCCACCCCTTTTAACAAGTACCCTTGTTTACGTTGTATACGATAAAATGGTCGGGCAAAACCGCCAAAGTACTCTAATTCACCAGTCAATCCCAAATAATCAATAAACGCTTTATCAACTGGCTCATCCAGAACAATTTCTTTCATGAAACTGCCATCAAAACAATTTTTAATTGGACGACTTTCTTTAATTTTCATTTGCCGCCTCTTAATTGAAAAACAATCTGCTTAATCGATGAAACCAATTGCTCAACGTCTACAGGTGTTGTAAAGATAGAGGGGCTAATTCGCAGAGTTCCATGCGGACTGTTTAAACAAGAGTGAATCATTGGCGCACAATGCAAGCCGCTGCGCACATTGATATCGAAGCTCTCCTGTAAAATATAGCTAACTTCTTCAATATCCACACTTGAACTTTTCAAGCTGAGTATACTGCTATGCAGTGGTGAAACAGTTTCTAGTTCAGCAATATCGTGTAGCGCTTGACGGATAGCAAGTTGGACTTGTTGTAATTGCGCATAAACATTTTGTTGCGCATTAATGTAGCGAATACCACTATTTAACGCCACGATTCCGGGCACATTTAATGTGCCAGCCTGAAAGCACCACGGACGCTCTATCGGCTGCATTAATTGCTCACTCATTACACCGGTGCCACCATGAATCAAAGGTCTAAGTGATACTGAAGGAGAAATATATAATCCACCAATCCCTTGAATTCCATATAAAAACTTATGCCCGGTAAAGGCCAACATGTCAATGTGCATTTCCTTAATATCAATAGGCAGTAACCCAAGACTTTGTGAAGCGTCAACTAAAAATAAAATATCTTTATGCTGTAGCTGTTCACCAATTTGCGAAATATTTTGTATCACGCCAGTTACATTAGACATGTGGTTAATACAAACTAATCGCGTTGTTGGTTGAATCTTCTCGATGACAGCCGCCACCTCAATCATTCCGTTCGCATCACACTGGACATAGTCAACCTGAACATCCAAAGCAGCTTTTAATTGTTCTAAAGGCCGCAATACCGAGTTATGTTCAGTTACGCTAGTTACCACATGATCGCCCGGAGATAACAATCCGAAAATTGCCTGATTTAATGCTTGCGTCGCATTTTGATAGAAAAAAATATTTTCCGTTGTAGGGGCTTTAATTAATTCAGAAATGAGCTCACGAGTCTGCTCAATCACCATAGAATAGGAATTTTTTGCACTACTTCTGCCAGGAGATACAGGCGGTTGTTGCAAGTATTCAGTAACCGATTGAATAACCTGAGCAGGTTTAGGAAAGCTGGTTGCCGCATTGTTGAAATAAATCACGCAACCTTTTCCTTATTGCAGTCGATACTTATCGGATAGTCCTTTAATATGTGATACTTGCTCAGAAAAAATATCCAACGCACCATTAATATCAACTGCGCTTTTGGTAGACTGCTCTGCCATATCACTAATGTTAAAAATATTTTTACTGGAATCTTCTGCAACACGTTTTTGCGCTTCACTGGCACTAGCAATTTCAGAGTTCATTTGGTCAATCAAAGTTACCGCGCTACCTATTGAATCTAATGTATTGGTTGCCCGGTTAGCGAGTTCACTACTGTCTTCAATACTGCTACGGCTTTCAGCAATCACTTTAACTGCATTTTTTGAACCTTCTTGTAAACTGACAATAATTTCCTCAATTTCCTGTGTTGAATGTTGTGTACGCTGTGCCAGATTACGCACCTCATCAGCAACCACGGCAAATCCCCTGCCTTGTTCTCCCGCTCTGGCGGCTTCAATTGCTGCATTGAGTGCCAGCAAATTTGTTTGCTCTGCGATACTCTTAATGACATCCAAAACAGTACCAATGGATTCGCTGTTACCTTCAAGTTCTTGGATAACACCTGCGGTTTTTTCCATTTCTTTAGTCAGTGAATTAATGGATTGCATGGTTTGATAAACCACACTTTTTCCTTCTACCGCTTCTTCTTTTGCTGTATGCGAGGCGTGTGAAGCACGCTGAGCATTTTCAGCAACTTCATTAACTGTTGCCGCCATCTCACTAATTGCAGTTGCCACCATTTCGGTTTCGACCTGTTGTTTAGCAATAATATCTTTTGAGCGTTGTACTACGGTAGCCATCTCTTCTGATGCAAACCCCAAATAATCACAATCCTGAATTATATTTTGCAATAATTCACGAAAATCATCCTGTATATCAAAAACAACTTCCAATAATTGCCCAGAAATACCATCATTAATTTCCAGTTCTTTTGGCGTTAAATCCTTCTTTTTATGTATATTAACCAATATTTCTTTGGCTAATATTAATTGTTTATCTACGGTCACTTGCCACCAGTAAGCAATTAATACCAGCGACCCTGTCGGTAGCATGATCAAAATTAGCAACTGGGTAAAAGACATATCACTCTGACTGAATGAAAAACTCAATATTACAGAAACCACGACGGCAAAAATCAGTAGGATTATTGTTCGCTTGGTCAGGGACAAATTAAGAATGGACTTATTTTTACGCATATAGTTTCTTCAATTTATTTACAAATAATATATTTGATCCCAATATAATCAAAGTGTAGTTAAAAATAATTAGTAGTGCACAAAATATCTACTCAAAAATATTTAGTGTTTATTGAAATTAAGAGAATAATAGTCACTCGGTGACCTCATTGGAGAAGATGCCAAAACAAGTCGTTGGCTCGAAACAACATAAAATTAGCGGGTACCTCTTCGCTTTCATCGCAAACCATCAGGTTGGTACTGAGCTAAATTATTCCCAGTTATATTGTCTTGCCAGATACAAATTAGCCAGCAAGCACTTGATGGATGACCTGACCGCATTGAAAGATATATTAAAAATGGGTTGATAAAGAGGCTCCATATTAAGCTCGTCTCGAAATCACGTTCGCTCTAATTAGTGAAGAATCATAATCTCTTTCACTTTTTGAGTGAATGCTCAATGAAATTCAGTGAAAAAATAGTGAAACGCAACAGAAACGCTTGATATTTAAAGCTATTTCTATAATCCTTAGTTTCACTGTTTAATGTCATCGTATAAGCTCACTATAGCTTGCAATAGCAAACCATAAGGTAAATTACTTTTGTTTAACGCCGCGAGTGTCAGACACCAATTACAAATTGCCGATTTAAAACTGGATTTACAAACTGGTCAGGTGTGGCAAGGTGAAGATGAAATCTCGTTACCCAAGCTTTCTTATCAGTTACTTAGAGTACTGGCAGAAAATGCACCTAATGTAATGACCCAGGAAGATATCATTCAACAGGTTTGGCCTGATATGGTTGTAGGCGATGAGACACTCAAGCAAAGAGTTCGTCTGTTACGTAAGGCCATTAGTGACAACGCACAATCGCCGCAGTACATTAGTGTTGTAAGAGGGGTTGGATATCGTCTTATCCCAGAAGTTAAGGTTATTTTAACGCCAAGAGCAACGCCAATTGAGTATGAGCTAGCCAGCAGTGACCACCCACCCGAATTTGTTTCCTCAAGAACTACTAGCTGGTGGCAGTTTGTTTCACTTTCGATGGCAGGTTTTATTATTTTTTTATTCGCCGCGTTAATTTCGCTGAGTATCCAGATGAATGATAGAGCACATTCCTATTCTATTCGTAACCTGGCGATACTGCCATTCGTTAATGTCACTCAAAATAAAGAAGATGAATATCTAGCATCTGGTATGACAAACGAATTAATCAATACGCTCTCGGCAGTAAAAACACTAAATGTCGTTCCTAAAGAAAGTGTTAGCACCTATCAAAACTCAGAACGAATCATTAGCGATATCGCTCGGCAATTGCAAGTTGGTACAATTTTAGATGGGGCTTTATTTCGTAAAAATAACTTAATTTACTTAAATTTTAAGTTAATTGATACCAGCCAGTCGACCTTATTATGGCAAGCAGAATATAACTTTGCCTCTGACGATATTCTCGCAATTCAGCGCAAAGTCATCACTCAGGTAACCAGCCATTTAAAAACCAAACTTGATGCGTCGGCAATCTTAGATAACCTATCGTTAACCCAACCCTCACAAGTAGTTCAGGCTTATCACTATTATTTACAAGGTGAAAATTACTATAGTCGCTATCGACAACAAGACAATGCTACCGCTATTTCGCTTTATCAAAAGTCTCTCGAACTCGAACCCGATTTTGGACTGGCTTACGCAGGACTGGCAGATGCGCTCAGTCAAGGAGTATTCCAGTTTGGCGCAGGAGATACCTGGCTACAACAAGCCCTCGAGGCAGCCCAGCGAGCGGTGGAGTTAGTCCCAAATAAGGCAGAATCACACAAGGCTCAGGGGCTGGCATTATTTTTAGATGGACGATTAAATCAGAGTATCGCTTCAAATTTACGTGCGATAAAACTCGCGCCCAGACATGCCCAGGCAATTACTAATCTAGCCTATTTATTCAGTTTACAAGGCAAAATAGACAAGGCTTTGCAATGGAATTTAAGAGCACTGGAAGTTGCACCAGATTATGCGACAGTCCACGCCCACCTTGGAAATACCTATGCACTGGGAGACCAGTTACTTAAAGCGGAAAAAAGCTACTTAAAAGCCATTCAACTGCAACCCGATTATTCCTTTGCAATTAAGCTTTATGCTCGTTTTTTAGCAACTCATGGCCAATTACCAACTGCAAGAAACCTGGTCCATCAAGCACTGGAAAAGTCTCCTAATGAAACTGCGTTGTTAAGTGCAGCAGGCGAAATTGAATTAATTCATGGATACTTTTTTGAGGCTCACCAATATTTTCAACAAGCCATACACTCTGCCAATAATGGCATCAATCGTGAACTGAGCCTATTGAACACGATTAGCTTATTGGGGCTGAATAATTTATCCCTCAACAACTTATCCCTCAACAACTTATCCCTCAATTCGATGCTTCCAGATCCCATAGAGCCACCAGATGAAACTCACCCCGTCGATAACTTAGACCAGAGCAGTCAACAATCCAAACCAACATTTCATACACTGCTCTCACAGCCTAACCAAAAACCAGTTGCCAAAGATGAACTGACTCAACTGGTTTCCCAACAAACTCAAGACTGGCAAAATTACAAACTTTCAATCAGTGAAAAACCTTACGATCACTATTTACTGGCACTTCTTTATGCTGCGAATAATCAACTCATTGAGAGTCGGCAACAGTTGCAAATTGCCTTTGACAAAGGATGGCGAAATTATGCGCTACTCGAATCAAATCAATTACTGCGGACGGTTATTGCCGAGGATAATATCCAACAGCAAATTATTAATTTGAAGCTGCAACATATCAAAATCCAAAATTAGCGTCGATAAAACTGACGCTAACAGACATCAGACAAATAATGCATCAGCACGCTCTAACGGATCAAAAGCACTGAGTTGCAATGGACATTCTACGGGGTGAATGGGTAAATAATCACCGTGGCGAGTATCAAACCGATAATCTTTTTTCCACTCATCAATATGCGTAATAATTTGCTTAATTGCCTGACTGATTGCAATGACTTCTGCATCAGTAGAAGTAGGATGTAATGAAATACGTACCCATCCAGGCTTTAAAGAGAGATCTCCTTCATCAATCATATTGGTGATGGCACAAGAGGTATCCTGATCGACGCCTAACAAAATATGCCCATAGGTTCCAGCACATGAACATCCACCTCGGGTCTGTATTCCAAATCGATCACTGAGTAAACGAACAATCAGGTTGTAGTGTATATCCACCACATAAAATGAAACGACACAAAGTCGATTTTTATTAGCCGAATGCAGTATGTTAACTTCGGGTATTTGGCTTAATTGTTCACATAATAAATGGACGATTTCTTCTTCACGTTGTTGAATTTTATCGGTCCCCATTTTTTCTTTAAGCATAATGGCAAGCGCAGTACGAATTGTCTGCAAAAATCCTGGCGTGCCGCCGTCTTCGCGAATCTCGATGTCTTCAAAGAAACGATGCTCTCCCCAAGGATTTGTCCAGGTGACAGTTCCCCCGCCAGGATGATCCGGAATCTTGTTATGATAAAGGCGCTTATTAAACACCAAAATACCAGAACTGCCTGGGCCACCTAAAAATTTATGGGGTGAAAACATTACGGCATCGAGTCTTTGTAAGGGGTTTGCCGGGTGCATATCGATATCGACATAAGGCGCTGATGCTGCAAAATCAACAAAGCAAAAACCATCATGTCGATGCATAATTTCAGCAAATTGATGATAATCAGTCTTAATGCCAGTCACATTACTACAAGCGGTAAATGAACCAATTTTCATTGGCCTGTCGCGATATTCGAGCAATAGATTTTCCAGAGCCTGAATGTCGGGCATACCAGCCTCATTGGCAGGTATGACGATTAAAGTAACTTCACATTCATTCCAGGTGGTCTGGTTTGAATGGTGTTCCATATGCGTAATAAACACCACCGGCTTTTCCGACTCTTGAATTTCGAATCTTTCACTCCACTTTTCAGGGACTCTTATTCCTAAAATACGCTGGAACTTATTAATGACGGCAGTCATCCCCGCACCAGCACTAATTAACACATCATTAGCGTTAGCATTGACATGTGCCTTAATTTTTTTCTGTGCCTGATGATATAAATTGGTCATTGCACACCCAGTATAACTAGCCTCAGTATGGGTGTTAGCCACCAGCGGACCAACTTGATGTGTCATGAAATCTTCAATTGGTGCGTACAATCGTCCGCTGGCAGTCCAGTCGGCATAGATTGCATCGTGTCCCTGATAAGCCAAGTCAATTCCAATTATATTCTCTCGAAAGGGCTCAAAATAATTTTCTAAACTCATGAATAAAACTCACTTGCGGAATGCAGCCATATAAATTTATGTATAAATATCATTTACTTAATTAACCTACAAGGTCAGTCTGGTAACCCATCGCATCAATCGATTTGACTCACTTTATAAGCGATTTTGCTTATCCTTCAAGTCAAATCAACACGCTATCAGAGTTAATGCAATTGAGTCGATCAATGCTCATCGACTTTTAATGTTTATCAATAACTCAACTTGACCTGATAGATTAGCGATTATCTTGACGAATTTCTATTAGCATCTCAATAAAAAATAGTGCCATCGGGCGAAGAACGACATTTATAGCGCTTTATTGATAGCGCTTGATTCAAAGAACTTGATTCAAAGAGTTTTATTCAAAGAACAATATTCTTCAATTCACTTCAAATCGCTCAAGACACCAGAAGTCACTCAACCTTTAACTGGCACTATGAATTAGCAAGCAACCGTTAAAAATATTGTGACTCTCTAAGTTTAGGAAAAACCCCGGCAAACGTGAGGCTTAAAATGGCTTAATTTAAAAATTGTATTTTTAATGCTTGCCCGCGATTGTCATTTCGGCTAACAACCACGATCCCGTGACATGACTGCTACGCTGGTCGACATCATTGCCGATGGCAACCAAATCTTTAAACATATTCTTTAGATTTCCAGCTATGGTAATCTCTTGTACAAAGTGCTGAATTTCACCATTTTCAACCCAAAACCCAGAAGCGCCGCGAGAATAATCGCCGGTTACCAGATTAACACCATGTCCCATGACATCGGTAACAACCAATCCTTTATTCATCTTTTTGACCAATTGTTCAAAACTGTAGTCCATTGATTGAAGAAACAAATTATGTACGCCACCAGAATGGCCGGTGGGTGACAAGTTCAAACGACGAGCGCTGTAACTGCTTAACAAGTAGGTTTTAAGAATGCCATCTTGCACAATTGGTTGAACTTTGGTAGCGACACCATCATTGTCAAACCAGGTGCTTGCCAAACCACCGATTAAATGTGGATTCTCATCGAGTTGAAAAAAGTCAGGGAAAATGGGTTGATTAATACTGTCGAGCAAAAAGCTAGACTTACGGTATAAACTACTCCCTTGTATACCGCTACACAAATTGCTGATTAATCCTCGGGCAATTTCTGGTGTCATTAAGACCGGTGCTTTTTGCGTTGCAATCGATCTGCCATCGAGTCTGGCAATTACTCGACTGGCAGCTTTGCGGCCAATCGACTCGGCCGATTCAAGTAATTTGGCATCACGTGCAACCGAATACCAATAGTCCCGCTGCATACCTTGATTATCCTGCGCAATTAAAATACAACTCAAACTATGTCGAGTTGACGGAATTGCCGCTGAAAAACCATGTGAATTGGTATAAAACCGGATATTGCGGTGACTGCTAAACGATGCGCCTTCGCTTTGTGAGACTTTGCTCTCAGCTAATCCAGCGGCTTCACATTGTTTAGCCAAATCCATCGCAATATCGGCAGTTATTCCCATTGGAATATCGAGTTGTAAATCAATTGGGTTTTGCGCCATAAGCGCTTTATCTGCTAATCCCGAATACGGATCCGGTTGGGTAAATCGAGCAATATTGCAAGCCGCATCAACCGTGAGCTTTAAACCTTCATCGGTTAAGTCACTGGTTGAAGCCGTTCCCTTTTGATGACCAAAGTAAACGGTTAAGCCAAAGCTGTTATCGCGATTGTATTCCAGGGTTTCAACTTGTTGATTTCGAACCTGCACCGACAATCCTAAATCTTTACTGACGCCCACCTCCACTTGAGAAGCCCCTTTAGCCAACGCTTGTTTAATCAAACGTTCGCCCACTTCCTCTAATCGAGTAATCTCTTGTGCAACATCTAATTCATCTGCAGCTCGGGGTTTAACTTCGCTTAATTCCTTTGTCATTCCAATAAACCTTAATTTATGATTCTGATTCAGATAACTTTATTTTCTTGTAAATAATGAGTGAGCTTGACTTGTGCTGCCTGTTTTTTGGTTGCTGATTTCGCATTTTTAATATTTCTGAGCAATTGACGCAATAATTGCCGATTAAGCCCAGCAAATGCTTGTAATAAGGTTTCAACGGCCTGATCACCGTTCTCAAGTAATGAGGCAACAACCGTTTCAGCAGAATCTTCAGATTGAGACTCACTTTTAATCGAGCCTTCATCGGTGGCTTTTTGGTGACTGCCACTCTGATTAATCGCATTTTGGCGCAGTTGTGAAAATTTATCACCATCGAGACAAGCCTTTATGTCATCAACCACTTCATTTCGCAAGCATTTACCAATAAACCCTAAGTGTCGCTTGCGGGCTATATGTCCTTTTTGTTTATGAAATTCAATAACTGCTTTTAAGGTGACTTCACCTAAAGGTAATTTTCGCAAAGTACTCTCTGGAAGCGTGGTTAAACGCTGCCCAAAAGTCACTAATGCTTTAGCTTCATTTTTTAATTGAGTTTTACTGACAAAAGTTTCTTCTGCCTGTGCACTTGACTGCTCAGAGATTTCATCAAAAGACTCTTCAGAAGAATCGTCAAAATTATCGTTAAAATTGGCCATACTACGCTATATTAATTTGTCATTTAATCCCAACACTTTCCTTGCAATAAATGCTGCTTTTTACCTGGCTTGGCGTTTAGCAGACTTTCTGACGAAATAACCTGTCAGCTAATTAGTTCCACCAACGGTTAATTCGTCTACCTTTAGAGTCGGCTGTCCCACACCAACAGGAACACTTTGGCCATCTTTACCGCATACCCCGACCCCTTTATCCAGCGCCAGATCGTTTCCAACCATACTCACTTTGGTGAGTACATCTGGACCGTTTCCAATTAGCGTAGCCCCTTTTACAGGTGCAGTGACTTTACCATTTTCAATCAGGTAAGCCTCACTGGTGGAAAATACAAATTTTCCCGAGGTGATATCAACTTGACCACCACCAAAATTAGGTGCGTAAATGCCTTTTTTAACACTGCGAATAATATCTTCAGGATCACTTTCACCGGCTAGCATATAAGTATTTGTCATGCGAGGTAAGGTTAAACACGAATAAGACTCGCGCCTTCCGTTACCGGTGGAGTGAGTGTTCATTAAACGGGCATTCTTTTTGTCTTGCATATAACCTTGCAAAATTCCTTTTTCGATTAGTGTCGTTATTTGACCAGGCGTACCCTCATCGTCAATAGAAAGTGAACCACGACGTCCGGGAATCGTACCATCATCGACAATGGTACATAATGGAGAGGCCACGCGTTGACCGATACGATTTGAAAAAGCAGATGAGCCTTTACGATTAAAGTCTCCTTCCAGACCATGACCAACGGCTTCATGCAGCAATACCCCCGGCCAGCCCGCGCCTAATACAACCGGCATAATTCCTGCGGGCGCATCAATGGCTTCTAGATTAATACTGGCTTGATGTACGGCTTCTTGTGCAATTTCGTTGAGGACCTCATCGGTCAGCAGGCGATAATCATCGCGCCCACCAACACCAGAACTACCGCGCTCAGTTCTGCCATTGTGCTGCATAATAACACTTACATTGGCGCGAATCAGCGGTCTGATATCGGTGGCTAAAGTGCCATCTGTCGCACATACTAAAACTTTTTCAAATACGCCTGAGATTGAGGCAATGACTTCGGTAACTCGCGAGTCGAGAGCCCTAGCTTTACTGTCGAGTTGTTGTAAAATCGCCAGTTTTTCTTTTTCAGTCAAACTTAAAATAGGATCGTGAGACAAGTATACTGAGGTTGGTGACTGTTCAGTCAAAATTTTAACTTTACCTTGTTCACCACGTTTGGCAATACTTTTCGATGCCGATGCAGCCTGTTCAAGAGCTGGCAAAATAATTTCTTCAGAATAAGCAAAACCGGTTTTTTCGCCACTTAGCGCTCTAACGCCAACGCCTTTATCGGTGCTAAAGCTAGCATCCTTGACAATCCCAGACTCCAATACCCAAGCTTCTTGATGAATGCTTTGAAAATACAACTCGGCAAAATCGACTTGATGACTGAGCATAGAGTCTAAAATACGGGTCAAATCGCCAATATCTAATCCGGCAGGTTGTAAAAAATCTTGTTGGGTTGAACTTAAAGTATTATTCATAAAACCGCTTCACCACACCTTTAATTGATAGGTTATTATAACCTTGTATGATCGAGGACAGGAAATTCATTTCGGTATTTATTTTGCATTTGTAAGTCAAGCTCAGCCAAAACAACGCCCACATCACTTTTTAAAACCGACAACATTTTTCCATCTGGCGAAATAACACACGAATGTCCCCAGGTTTGTCTACCATTTTCATGTTCACCGGTTTGCGCTGATGCAATAATAAACACCTGACTCTCAATGGCCCGCGCGCGCAATAGAATTTCCCAGTGAGCTTCACCCGTTTTACGAGTAAATGCAGCTGGAACAAAAATAACTTTGGCACCCTGCACCGTTAATTGACGAAATAATTCAGGAAAGCGTATGTCATAGCAAATCGCTACGCCCATTTTGCCCCACGGCGTTTCAAATACAACAGGCGCTATGCCAGGTGAACAACTTTTAGACTCGCGATATTGTCCGGTGTTATCAGCAACATTTACATCAAATAAGTGAATTTTATCATACCAGCTAATACACTGGCCTTGAGGTGAAAAAATATAACAGCGACCATAAGGTCGGCCTTTCACACCAGAATCAGCAGAGTGACTACCACCAATTAACCACACACTATGTTGTTTTGCCTGCTCCGCTAAAAATACTTGAACCTTCCCTTTGCCATGAGTTTCAGTTAACAAAATTTTTGTCGTTTCGGAATATCCCATAATGGCAAAATATTCGGGCAACACCACAATTTGCGCACCCTGCAACGCAGCCTGTTTAATAAGTGTAGCAGCCGTCGCCAGATTTTCATCTATCTCTACGCCCGATGTCATCTGAACTGCAGCAACCGTTAATTGGGGATTTGTTAAAACTTGCATAGTTTGTACCTGAATAGTCTTTGCCTGAAAATTCTTTATCTAAAAAGTGTTTAACTGAATAGTCTTTATCTGCACCGTTTGAAAGGTTGCGATTAACGCTAAATCATTCCAATCAAATCCACAATGTTTAAACGCCAACTCAACACTAATTCAAAGTGCTTGTTTTTACCACGCTTAACTTGATAGATATTTATTATCCTGGTTTAAACACCATCGACTCCAGGTGAGATCACATCACTCACTTTATCGGGTGATTGGCTTTCACTGGCTGACTGATTTTCTATAGCCGTCTGATTTTGGCTTTTGGCTGGCAATGCATTTTCAGAAGTCTTGTATTTTACCTTATCCTTGAACTTTTTAATTTCGTCGATGCTCATATCACTGATAGGACCATGAATTCGATATTCAATCTGAGTGACAACTTCAATAGCAGGTTCAAACAGTTTATTCAGTAAGTAAACAATGATTCCCGTTGTTGGTTCAACCGCCCAACCAACCAAAACAGGCAAACTCGAAGTGAGTTGTGGCACAACCAAGGCGCGCTGTTCAATCACTTGATCTTTGAGATTAACACTACCACTTAAGGTTACTTTGGCAGCATTTCCGTCAACATAAATATTGTCAGCCACCGCAACGCCATCACGCATCCGAATATTTCCAGAGAGCTGATCGTAAAAAAATCCTTTTTTATAGACATCACTAAAATCTAATTGCAATCGACGAGAAAGCGTTTGCAAACTAAAAAGAGAAAATAATCGAGCCTTGGCATCACTAACTTCACTTAAGTAACCAGCCCCCAATTCGAAACGTACATCACCTTCAAATTCAGTGGTTGAAAAACGCCAAGGCAAATCGCGCCACCATAATCGACCAGCAAAACGACCACTGCTATCGGCAACAGGCACAGGATAATTCCAGCGTTGCATTAACTGACCAAACTTATTGGTCGCTAGTTCGTATTCTAAATGGGTCAGATTGAGCATTTGTACATCGGTATGCGATTGCTCAGAGACTTGAGATGCCTTAATTTGGAGCCAGTTAGCATTAAACTTGAGCTGATGGTTTTGTTCATCCTGCACACGACCTTGCACATTTAATCCATCTTGCGATGAAACCAAATTTATTTGAATCTCGCCCAGCTTTTTTTGATGAATCTGACATTGTTTGCAGTGGATGTCCATAGAGGGCCAGTCCTGCAAATCATACTGCGGGCTGGTGAAAGGCGAAGCATTAGTTACCACCTCGTTTTCAGTTGCGGATTGGTCTTCACCAGGCGTAGCAAATAATTCGGGATTTAAATCGAGATTTAGATTATCAATAGTTAATGCCCAAGGTTTATCCGACAGTAATTTTAATTGTGCGGTCAAATCAGGGCCTGAAGCATTAAACAGCCACTCAGTCTGGTTATTACTCCCGATGAGTTTTACCTCATCTAATTTAAACAACTCATGATTAAACTGATTAATTGTTACGCGAAAATCATTGTGTGCTTCACTTTCACCGTTGCTTTGTTGAATTTCTTGATGAATACGCTTAAAAACGGGTAGCCACTGTTGAAAATCGAAGCTGTCAAAATGCAAGTCTGCTTGATTCTTTTGTACTGGCAAATCGGGTAATAAAAATTCTGAATTCCATAAAAATACCCCTCCAACATGTTGATAACCATTAATTTGAGCTCCCCGACTTTCACTTCTACCTTTTTGATTTTGGTGATTTTGATGATTCTGGTTTTCATGATTCTGGTTTTCATGATTCTGGTTTTCATGATTCTGGTTTTCATGATTCTGGTTTTCATGATTCTGGTTTTCATGATTCTGGTTTTCATGATTCTGGTTTTCAGTAATCAGACGACTTGTTGATTGATTGTTTATTTGTCGTTCGTTTGGTGATTGTTCATTAGTTTGCTTCTCAAGCTCGGGTGAGCTTACAGTTATTTTGGGCGCTATTTGACTGGATGGGTCATGGTTCAAACTTTCTGGTTGGCTTTTCCACCACCACTTTGCTCTTAACTTATTCCAGTTAATTTGCACTGAGTTCATACTGGCCAACTGCACGCTAACAGACAAAGGAGATTTTTGCTGTTGAACAGACAAGAATGGTTCGGGCAACTTCAACTGTAACCCTTGTAAATCCGTTTTGAAATTTAAAATCACTTTATCTTTTGCCGCAGGCGGTGCTACAGCAATATTTGCCTCGACCAGCGTTTCGCCTTCTGCCAAATCAGCCCAATGTGGCGCAACAATATCTGTTAAAGCTTGCGCATTTAACGCACCTTTCGCTTTTATAATCAACTCAGGTTCGCTATCTTTTTGTCCGCTTTGCAAATGGACATTAATTGGGCGTTGATGATACTGAGCAGCCAGTTCACTCGGTCTGATACCATGATTATCGAGTAATAGCAGACCATCTAACTGACTAAACTGGAAATCACCAAACGCAATTTTTGCAGAATTTTTGTCGGGTTTAACTTTCCCATCAAGGTGCGTGATTTGTTCACTATCCAGTTCGACCGTTAGGCCAATTTGCGCATTTATTTTACCTTGATAATCAAATGACTGTAATGCCTGACCGATATGGGTTAACGAAGAATTGAGCAAAAACTCTCGACCATGATTATCAACTGTGGAAGCATCTATAAATAATTCTAATGGTGTGCCTGACGCTGCATAATCTTTAATAACCGCTCTTGCAGCATTCAAGGTAACCTGCTCTGAAGTTGCATAGTTACTTCGCAAATCCATACCATTACCTTCAAATAACAGATCAGCCCGCATATTTTGAGCAAGTGGCCATCGCGGAAGATATTCAAATTCAGCATTTTCCAGTTGTGCACGAATTGAAAACAATCCTTCTGTATTATCGAATGGAAAAGCCTTTAATGGGCCATGCATCATCGCTTTAGCCAGTGAAACCTTACCGCTTTTTACACTGCGATCCAGATAGTTCACCAATGGCTCAGACATAATTTGAACAGGTAAATAGCGAGAGGTTTGACTGGCATCCAGTTCGGTCAATTCTGCATAAAGATTGAGATTGGGAAGTTCATCCTGATAGAAAAAATGAGAACGAGCGTTGACCGTTAAATCCGAATTTTTAAGGTAAGCAGAATCAATATATAAATCCAGTTGTCCTGTTTCATCAATTCGCCAAAGTAAGGACATATCGAGTGAGTCCAAGTGAAGCGGCTGGCGAAACAATCCATTAAAATCAGCCGTTAACTGCTCTCCCTTTAAAATTGTCTGTCCTTCACCATTAGCAAACAATAATGATCCAGAGATACCATTAATTTGCGGCACGCCAAACTGCTTATCATATTGCAAATCAGAAAAGGTCGAATAAGCAAATATTTTTTCCCAACGCCCCTGCTTTCTTTCAATGCGCATTCCCAGCGAATCCAGATTAATTGCCAGCTTTCTTTGAGATAAATCGAGTTTATTTTTATCAACATCTAATATTAAATTATAAAAGTCAGCCAACTCACGTGTATTGAAATCATGAATTACCAGATCCCATTGAATATCACGCGCATTTTTCTCATTAAACAAAAAGTAAAATGTGGGTAATACTTGGGGGTCTTTCTCAAAAACTTTTAAATCAGCATTATAAAAGGATAATACACCGGTATTAGCACCAGTAAAATGCCAGTTAAAATCAAGAGAAAATTTTTCTATGCTGGCTTTTAATTCGTTATCCGTCTGTTGTTCGGTCACCGCTCGCCAGCGGACATTGTTTAATTCAATCAATCCATCCGCGTTTTGCCAGTGGCCATCGCGCCAATGGCTCCAAAGTTTCCAATTAGCTACTCCGCTATAAGGTTTGTAGTGGGAGTTTTCAACATAACCTGGTAGATGACTAAGTGCAATGTTACGCCCTTCCAGATAAAAATCCGTATGGCTTTGCGGCGTTGCCGGATCGCCATAAATTTCGGCGACCAGCTTTAATTCGCCATTAAATTTATCCAGTAGCTTACCTGTTAACTGATGGATATCTTGTTTACTTAAATTATCCCGGTGATTACTGATATCGAGTTTTTCGATGGTATAATTAAACTCTTTACCTGTCAGGGTTTCGATGCGTATATCAGAAGACAAAAGCGTTAGATTTTTTTGATTAAACAAATTAACCAGCAATAATCGACTAATTTCTTTTACTTCCTGATTATTGGCGGTATCTTGTTCTTCTAAAGAGTCCAGTTGGACACCAAGCTTGCGATCAATGACAAAGCTTAAATTAGCACCACTGACTTCGATTTTTTCAGTGGTAACACTTTGAGACAGCAGACTACCTAATCCATCAAAGTGAATGCGCATCGAATCAATTGCCAACAAACTAAATTGACCTGTATTTGATTGAACTTTTAATTGATTAACGGCAAATACGGGGCCATTCGAGCGCCACTCAGCACTGATACTTTCCGCTTCAATATCAACTTGATATTTGCTTTCGATCCATTGCTCGATATCTGTCTGGAAACTACCGATTTGTGGTAATAACAAATGTAGCAATGCAAAACATAATGCCACTAAAATAATACTGGTAGCCAATAGCAGCCAGAGTTTGTTAACCACAAACACCAGTATTTTTAAGTAGGAATTATTGCGCGGCTCAGTCACTTGGTTTCTCAATCGTTAATTTATCAAATCTATAATTACTTCTAATCAATAATTACATCAAAACCACATCAAACTGTTCCTGAGTGTAAAGTCTTTCCGCCTGAAAACGGATAGGTTTACCAATCATTGCCTCTAATTCAGCCAAATAAGGCGCTTCTTCATCAAGCATTCTATCGACAACTTCTTGTGAAGCCAGTACCAGGTATTTTTGAGCTTCATAGGCTCTGGCACTACGGTAAAGCTCTCTGAAAATTTCATAGCAGATGGTCTGCGCAGTTTTAACACTCCCCTTGCTGCCACAAGTTGGACAAGATTCGCATAACAAATGTTCAAGACTTTCGGTACTTCTTTTACGCGTCATTTGTACCAGACCGAGCGACGATACTTCTGAAATATGGGTTTTTGCATGATCTCGCTCTAACGCCTTTTCTAGCGTACGCAATACTTGACGCTTGTGTTCATCATCTTTCATATCGATAAAATCAATAATGACAATGCCGCCCAGATTTCTTAATCGCAATTGTCTTGCCAAAGCTGATGCGGCTTCGAGATTAGTTTTAAAAATTGTATCTTCCAGGTTTCGATACCCGACAAATCCACCGGTATTCACATCAATCGTAATCATTGCCTCAGTTTGCTCAATAATCAGATAGCCGCCTGACTTTAATTGGACTTTTCGATGCAACGCCTTTTCTATCTCATCTTCTACATTAAACACATCAAATAAAGGTCTTTCCCCAGTATAAAACTCCACACTGGACTTTAAATTAGGAATAAACTCTTTCACAAAGGATAACAGACGTTGATGAACGGTTACTGAATCGACTCGAATCTTTTCAACACCAGTAGGAGCTAAGTCGCGAATGAGTCGTAATGGCAAATCAAGATCTTCATGTACCAGACACGGTGCTTTGGCCGCACGAATTTTACTCTTAATCGTCTGCCAGAGCCGGTCTAAAAAGTCGGCATCCCGTTTAAGTTCACTAACATCAGCACCTTCTGCGGCAGTGCGCACGATATACCCGGGCATTTCTTTTTCTTTACTTCCATTTTTTTCCTGGCCATTTGGCGACGATAGCGCTTCTTTTAAACGAATTCGTTCATCTTCATCTTCAATTCGTTGTGAAACACCAATATGTGGATTATCTGGCATCATGACTAGAAATCGTGAAGGAATGGTCAAATGCGTCGTTAATCGTGCCCCTTTTGTACCAATTTCATCCTTAATCACTTGTACGGTGATATTTTGTCCATCGTGCAACAGTTCATTGATATCGGGCGTTGTGATATTTTCATTCTCAATCATCTCGGTTTCAGAAATCGGTAATATCTCAGCTGCATGCAAAAATGCCGAACGTTCTCGACCAATATTGATAAAGGCTGCTTGCATTCCCGGCAAAACCCGAATTACTTTACCCCGATAAATATTGCCGACTAATCCTCGACTGGCACTTCGCTCAATATAAATCTCCTGCAACATACCATTTTCGATAACCGCCGCACGACTTTCTTGTGGAGTGACATTGACTAAAATTTCTTCTTTCATGAATCGACCTTAAAATGCCTATCGAGTAACAAACGCGTTTCAAACAGTGGTAATCCCACAACACCAGAATAACTACCGCGAATTGATTTAATAAATTTTGCCGCAATTCCCTGAATTGCATAAGCGCCCGCTTTATCCAGCCCTTCTCCTGATTGGCAATAGCGTTCTGCTTCCCCCTGCGAAAGATGACAAAACTCAACATCAGTAATACTGGTCAGACTGAATATTCCCTCATGTGTTGCTATAGCGACAGAACTCATCACCTGATGAGACCTGCCAGACAAAGATAAAATCATCGACTCTGCACTTTTTGCATCTTCCGGTTTGCCCAAAATATGATTATCTAATGCAATGCAAGTGTCAGCAGACAGTACCGCCAACAAAGGCAAAGGGATCTGCTGGTAAATGTCTACTGTATCAGAGTTAATCTGCGATTTTAATTCGGTAATGCGTTGCCAGGCATCTTGTGCTTTTTCGTGTGCCATGCGTTTGACATAATCAATTGCAAGCTCTTGATGATAAACCGTCTCATCTATATTTTGGTCGAACAGTTCAAAAGCGATTTGTATTTGCATTAACAGCGCCTGCCGACGAGGCGAGCGTGAGGCCAGTATAATTGGTACTGGATAAATCGATTCCACTGAACACGGGATCGGTTGTGATAACTTCATGTATATTCCCTGACATCTTTTTTTGGGGCTATTAACCGATTTAACAAAATTTTCGACGAATATCGCGTAACAAAATAAAAATCCAGGGCCAAAAAAGGGCAACGCTAATTAGTGGCAGCCAATAGGTAAAATCTCCAGAAACCTGTTCAACCAATCCATTTAAATTGATGACCACTAAACGGTGTATACCAACAATGACCGTAATATTGAAGGCCTGTTTCCAAGGAGGAAACAAGCGTAATCGATGGTATAGCATTTGGATCAGGAATGCGACCAAAGCCATAGATAATGCATTAATACCAAACAAAGATCCCTGCAATACATCCATAATCAAGCCAATCACCCAACCAGTCAATACACCTAACCGATTAGGAATTGCCATTACCCAGTATATAAAGACCATGACAACCCATTCTGGCCTAAACATGGCAATCACTTCAGGTAAAGGCATCACATCCAGCAACATTGCTATCACAAATGTGAATAAAATGACCCCGCTTCCTTTGCTATCGGCTTTACGTTGTACCATTACTCTCTCACTGGCTGGTTGGCCCATACCAGTAAAACCAGCGAGCTCTGATTGAGTCTGGCTTCGGGGACCGCAAATATCCGAGTAAAGGATTCTCCCGGATCGGGTTCAACAGAAATCACCTTGGCAACAGGATAACCATCAGGAAATCGCTGACCAAGTCCTGAACTGATCAATAAGTCACCTACTTTGATATCGGTAGTATCAGACACATACTGCAATTCCAATAAATTGATTTGTCCGGTTCCTACCGCTGTTGTCCTAACACCATTTCGATTGACCTTCACCGGAATCGCATGAGAGCTATCGGTAATCATTAAAACCCTTGAATAAAATGGCGAAACCTCAACAACTTGTCCAACAATTCCGTAAGCATCAATTACCGTTTGTCCAATATAGACATCGTGATTGCTGCCTTTGTTAATCATAAATTTCAGACTGAAAGGGTCACTATCAACCTGAATAATTTCTGCAACCATTTTACGTTCAACACGCTTGTTTTCTGTCCCTAACAAATTTCGTAATCGCGCATTTTCTGATTGCAAAGCAACTAAAGTTTGCAGTTGTGCTTTTAAAATGAGTACTTCATCGTTTAAACGGGCATTTTCCTGACGTAACTGACTCCGCGAAATCAGGTTTTCTCCCCCCCAGGCAAAAAACTCTCCGGGAATATCAGCAAGAAAGACAATGGGAGTGACCAATGCAGCCAGTGTCTCGCGCACACCTTGCAAATGTTTTTCATGATGATCCACAAACATCAGCACACAAGATAAAACCATCACGATAAACAATCGCGTTGTGTGAGATGTGCCTTGGGAAAATAATGTTTTAATGAGAATAAACCTTTCTGCGTTGCTAAATTGGCAGTAACTTGTTGATTTGTGTTGAATTCGAATATTTTAGCTTACTCTAGCAGCTTTGTTAAACCAGAATAAACAAGATATTTTAGATGACTTGGGGTAATACGCTCCCTAAGTCCTGCTGATTTATCGAATTGTCTAAGGATTATCCAGCTTTTCAATCACGACCTGAGCACAGGCCAGCGCTCTTTCGTCAGATATTGATACGTGGATTGCCACCTGACCAATTTCATCAACTTTGTGCTGTAATTGACCATGAATATGTATAATTGGCCTGCCTGCAGGTGTGTGTGCAACTTCGATATCAGTCAAATATCCTATCTGACTGATTCCTGTCCCTAACGCTTTTAAAAAGGCTTCTTTTGCAGCAAATCGTTTTGCCAAAAAGGCGGCTTTTAACGCACAAGTTTGATATTCAAACAATTCGTTAGGATGGAGGATTTTTGTTACAAATGACTCACCGCGAATCGACACCTGCTTCTCGAGGCGTTCGATTTCGCATAAATCAATGCCAATCCCCCATATTGCCATTAGTGGCCAACCTCATGCATTAGGTTCAATCCAATTAACCACGAGCATTCAGCATAATTGTTTTCATATCGGCAACGGCACTTGCCAGACCGCTGAAGACAGCGCGAGCGATAATAGAATGTCCAATATTCAGTTCATAAATTTCCTTAATCGCCGCAATTTCGGCCACATTATGATAGTGTAAACCATGTCCAGCATTAACCATTAAGCCGAGTGATTTAGCATAATGCACACCATCTTGAATCATTTGTAATTGACGCGCTTTTTCAGCTGCCTGATGCGCATCAGCATAATGTCCAGTGTGAATTTCAATAAATGGCGCGCCAACCTCATAAGCGGCTTGAATTTGTGATTCCTGAGCATCGATAAATAATGAAACTTTAATACCAACAGCACCCAGCTCATCACAAGCACGTTTGACCTTATCACGGTTACCAAGCACATCCAGCCCCCCTTCAGTTGTCACTTCTTCGCGTTTTTCAGGGACCAGACAAACATACTCAGGCATAGTTTCTTTGGCAATAGCGATCATTTCTTCAGTAACTGCCATTTCAAAATTTAATCGTGAATTAATACATTCACGTATTAACTCTACGTCACGATCCTGAATATGGCGTCTATCTTCTCTTAGATGAATAGTAATTCCATCAGCCCCTGATTGTTCAGCCACCAGCGCAGCTTGCAGTACCTGCGGATAATCGACACCTCGCGCCTGACGAATCGTTGCAACGTGGTCAACATTAACGCCCAGTAAAATCGGTGATTTAGACTGACTCATGAGGTTCTCTCCTTAACATTAATTTAGTGGAATCTGACGCCATAATTTTCTACTCTGTAAAGGCTGATTGCCAATAATATCTTGTAATAGTAATCGCATTATCTGACGAGTTTCTTTGCTATCATGTTTAATACTGTCATCATGTATAGCTAAAATACTGCTACCCGCAAATGCGCCCGTTTTATCTTGTGTGGACACCTTATTAAACCCTGCCTGAGGCGATAAATAATAGAAGCAGTCGTTAACAATTGGATTATTTTCTACATCAAGTTGAAAGTCAGGTGCAATGCCTAACTCATTTAATAAGCACCATTCAAATTGACGCAAACTATGGGCTTGCGATTGCTCTGTTGGCAACGCGCGTAACAGCGTTTGATATCCTGAATAAACAGCTTCAAATTCCTGGTGTTCCGGTAAAGCTCTGAGCAAAACTTCATTAGCGTAATAAGCACATGCAAGCAGCTTTTGATCATAACAAATACCAAACTCTGATGAAGGATTAGTCAATTCGCAATGGGTAAGGGTTTTTAAGTCACTCTTGCCAACAATATCGAGCTTTAATTCACTAAATGGTCGCAAGTTAGCTTTACGGGCCTGCGAGCGAGGCCCTCTGATCCCCTTGGCGATAACAGAAAGTCTGCCAATCTGTTTTGAAAAAAGTTGAAAGATTTGGTGGTTATCCTGATAAGGAATTGAATGCAAAACATAAGCAGTTATGGGATATGACTTTTGACTCATGTTGTTTTCTCAAAACAGCACTAGTCGCTTTCATCAAACCCTAATGAGCGCAAAGCCCGCTCATCATCCGCCCAACCATCTTTGACTTTAACCCACAATTCTAAAAATACTTTTTGCGCAAACAACCGCTCAATATCTTTTCGAGCATCGGTGCCTACTTGCTTAAGACGACTGCCGCCTTTTCCAATCACAATCGACTTTTGACCACTACGTTCAACCAAAATTAAACCGTTAATACGAAGCAGCCCTTTTTCATCCATTTTAAATTGTTCAATTTCGACTGTAATCGAGTAAGGTAGTTCGTCACCTAACTGGCGAATCAGTTTTTCACGAATAATTTCAGCCGTCAAAAAACGTTCACTGCGATCGGTATAATAATCTTCGGGGAAAACAAAGTCTCCTTCGGGCATTGCATCGAGTAAGTAATTTTTTAATGCATCGACCTGATTATTTTTGAGTGCTGATCCAGGAATAATCTGTTGAAAAGCATATTTTGTCGATAATTGCTGCAAATAAGGTAATAACGCTTCTTTATCTTTTATTTTGTCAACTTTGTTAATAAATAAAATAACCGGTACATTATGGGTTTTGATATGTTCCAATACGAGTTCATCATCTTCCGTCCAGCGATCATTCTCAACGACAAACACAACGAGATCCACATCAGCAATTGAGCTAGAGGCCGCTCTATTCATTAAGCGGTTAATCGCTCGAGCTTCTTTCTTATGGATACCAGGGGTATCCACATAAATCATTTGTGTGTTATCTAGTGTATCAATACCCAATATTCGATGCCGCGTAGTTTGCGGCTTACGCGAGGTAATACTTAATTTTTGACCTAACAACTGGTTGAGCAAAGTTGATTTGCCAACATTAGGACGCCCAATAAATGCAACAAATCCACAGCGAGATTGCGGTTGCTTATTTGTCATTAACTAATTTCTCCAATACTTTAGCTGCGGCATCTTGCTCGGCTTTTCGGCGACTGGCACCAAATCCTTCAGTTTTGATTGATTGATATTCTACATTACAACTTACCCAATAAGATTTAGCATGGTCTTTGCCAGTAGAACGAATCACTTCATATTCGGGTGTTTCAAAATTGCGTGCTTGCAACCATTCCTGCAAACGAGTTTTGGGATCTTTTTGCGCCATATCCAGTGATAACTTAGCTAGTTTTTCTTGATACAATCCCAATACAAATTGCTGAGTACTGATAAAATCACTATCGAGATAAACTGCCCCAATAATTGCTTCAAAAGCATCAGATAAAATTGATGCCCGGCGAAATCCACCACTTTTTAATTCGCCACTGCCCAGATTTAAATAATCACCAAGATTAATTTGTTGGGCCAGTTCGTATAACGCTTTTTCTTTCACTAAAAATGAGCGCAGCCGGCTCAACTGACCTTCGTCAGCCTGCGGAAATTGAAGATAAAGTTGATGGGCGATAATGCTACCTAATACTGCATCACCTAGATATTCCAGACGTTCGTTATGTTGACTGCTGGCTGAACGATGAGTTAATGCCATTTGTAAAATAGGTAACTCATTAAACTGATAATTCAGTTTTTTCTGTAAATACTTCAAGTTGGGAGAAACAGACATAATCGGAGCAATCGCACTTAGCGCTTCGTGCGAACTTCTTCATTAAATTCTAAAAGTACAGAGATATTAGAAAATAATGGAATTTTTTTCTCGTAATTGATCAAAATATATTTTTCTGACGTTTTTTTATCTTGCGCAACACTAAATGAATCTTTGCTAAATCCTCTTACGCTGTCAACTTGTAGACGTTTTGACATAGCAGTAAGGATTTGTTTGCTAGTCATTTCACGAAAATTATGTTGATTCACCACTTCTTGCATTGATGAACGAATCGTACCGAATTCCATATATTCTGGTAATAACTTTATGGCCATAAATGCGAGAAATCCGATAACAAAGATATTAAACAGCATGGTCCACATAGTTGCGCCATGCTGTCTGGATAATTTTTGAAAGTTTAAATTTTGAGCATTTTGCCTGGTGTTTTTCATGACACTAAAGCCTGTATACGCGAATATTAATAGACTCAATCATAGCATAAGCCTTTTACGATTGATAACCAGCTATTTAATCGCACCTACTCGACCTAAATCGATGCCGGTAGGTACCCAGCGTAAATAAGGGGTTTGAATACCAAAATCCAGATGTAACCAAATTGAAACGGCTTCACCGACCAGGTTTTCTTCGGGAACAAATGAAACATAGGGCCAATAACGGCTATCATGACTGTTGTCGCGATTGTCCCCCATCACAAAATAACTACCTTCAGGAACAATAAAGCGTTGAGTGCGAGAGTGACCAACTTTAATGCGTTCAGGAATTTCAGGATTAATCAAAATTTCATGTGTGCGTTCACCTAAAACTTCAGAATAGCGTTTAGTAAACTTTTGAGAGCCATCATCAGGATTTCGATCAATATAATTAGGTTCGGCTGTAAGCTCGCGCTCAACTTTATAACGCTTAGGACAGGCATCACGCGCTAATCCCTCGGGACATTTAGGCAATATATAAAGCTCTTTATTAGTAGAGTAAAAAATAGTATCGCCCGGTAAACCAACAACTCGCTTGATATAATCTTCAAATGGTGGATTAGGTGCTTTAAATACTGCCACATCACCTCGTTGAGGGTGTCCAATATCAACAACTTTTTGAGATGTTACCGGCAGTCGTAGACCATAATTAAACTTGTTGACTAAAATAAAGTCACCTTCAGTCAACGTTGGCTTCATAGAAGCCGAAGGAATTTGAAAAGGTTCGTACAGAAAAGAGCGCAGTACCACGATGAAAAGTAATATGGGAAAAAATGATTTCGCATAGTCCACATGAATCGGCTCTTTAGATACCGCTTCAATGGCTTCGGGCGCAGGCTCAGCGTCTTGTTTGTATAACTCATTCAAGGCTGCTTTTCGCTTTTTCCCTGCTGTTTGAGAATCAATCAACCAAATAATTCCCGAAACAAACGTTAACACGACTAATATTAACCCATAAATACTGCTCATAATTATTTAACAACCTTATTTTTATTTAGTTAAATTCTTTCAAGCTATTTAATTCAGCAACTTTAATTTAGCTAGTCAACAACGCTGACTATTCTTTGCCAACTTGAAGCACCGCCAGGAAAGCATCTTGTGGGATTTCGACTTTTCCAACCCGCTTCATGCGTTTTTTACCTGCTTTTTGTTTTTCGAGCAATTTACGCTTACGGGTAATATCACCACCGTAACATTTAGCTGTAACATTTTTTCGCAATGCTTTAACCGTCGAACGCGCAACAATATGATTACCGATTGCAGCCTGAATAGCGACTTCGAACATTTGCCTTGGTATAAGTTCCCGCATTTTATCAACCAGTTCTCGTCCTCGATATTGTGCCTGATCTTTATGCACAATTATCGCAAGTGCATCGACTTTATCACCATTAATCAGCACATCGAGTCTAACCAGATTAGCTGTTTGAAAGTGTATGAAATTGTAATCAAGTGATGCATAACCACGGCTAACAGACTTTAATCTATCGAAAAAGTCGAGCACCACTTCATTCATGGGTAAGTGATAGGTCAATGACACCTGACTACCAACATATTCCATTTTGGTTTGCATGCCACGCTTTTCAACACACAAAGTGATAACTGCGCCTAAATGTTCCTGTGGGACCAGAATATTGGCTTCGACAATGGGTTCACGCATTTCGCCAATCTCTGATGGTTCAGGTAATTTCGCCGGGTTATCAACATGAATGGTTTCACCTTTACTGGTAACCACTTCAAAAACCACCGTCGGTGCAGTGGTAATCAAATCCAGATCATATTCCCGCTCAAGCCGTTCCTGGATAATTTCCATGTGCAGCATACCCAAAAAGCCGCAACGAAAGCCAAATCCAAGTGCTTGTGAATTTTCAGGCTCATAAAAGAGCGATGAATCATTTAAACTTAGTTTTGCCAATGCATCTCGAAACGCTTCATAATCATCGGAAGAAACCGGGAAAACACCCGCATATACCTGAGGTTTAACTCGTTTAAATCCAGGTAATGGTTTAGGTGCTGGTGCTTTTGCCAATGTCAGGGTATCACCCACAGGAGCACCTTGAATTTCTTTAATTCCAGCAATAACAAATCCAACTTCACCGGCTCGTAATTCCGGTAAGTCGTGCCGCTTAGGCGTAAAAATACCAACAAAATCAACCTGGTGGGTTTTGCCAGTAGACATAACCAGCATTTTGTCACCTTGCTTCAATGTACCTTCAACCACTCTTACCAGTGATACAACGCCCAAGTAATTATCAAACCAGGAGTCAATAATCAAAGCCTGTAAAGGTCCATCAGGTGTGCCCGCAGGCGCTGGAACTTTTGCCACCAGCTCTTCTAATAATTCATCAATGCCAACACCGGTTTTAGCGCTACATTGCACGGCATCCATTGCTTCGAGCCCAATAATATCTTCTATTTCCTGAGCAACCCTATCAGGATCCGCTTGTGGCAAATCAATTTTATTCAATACGGGAATAACTTCCAGATCTTGTTCTATAGCAGTATAACAATTAGCCAATGTCTGTGCTTCAACCCCCTGCCCGGCGTCAACGACTAACAGCGCTCCCTCACAGGCAGCCAGCGAGCGAGATACCTCATAAGAAAAATCTACATGGCCGGGCGTATCAATAAAGTTGAGCTGGTAATTATTACCATCTTTGGCTTTGTAGATGAGAGTCACGCTCTGAGCCTTGATAGTAATTCCTCGCTCACGTTCTATGTCCATTGAATCAAGTACTTGCTCTGACATTTCACGTTCAGTTAAGCCACCACATACCTGAATTAATCGATCAGACAAGGTTGATTTCCCATGATCAATATGGGCAATAATTGAGAAATTACGGATAAATTGCATGTACGACATAGATTTGCGCTAAACAGGGTTCCATAAAAAAGTGGCGAATTGTACCCTATTTTAACTGAAAAGTTGTATATTTTGTGATGTTAATTGGACTAAACCAATAATTTTTACGGATAAAATCCGAACTTAAAACAGCACGATGACAGGTTTTGATTTAAAATTTAGTCACTCAACCAACCTTCTCTTTCAGTGCCCGCAAGTATTGGCATATGAGTTCATCAATCGGCATTGGTCTGGCAAAATAGTACCCTTGATATTGATCACAGCCAAGTTGTTTAATAATTTCAAACTCACGCTCACACTCTATTCCCTCGGCAATTACTTTTAAATTCAACCGATGCGCCATTTCAATAATACCCGCAACCAATGCCTGATTACGCTCATTTAAATCAATACGATCAATCAGTGAACGGTCCAGCTTTAAATAATCAATAGGTACTTCAAGCAAGTGAGTAATCGACGAATAGCCGGTACCAAAATCATCCAGCGCAAAGTACACACCCGCCCGGCGCATAATATCTATTTGTGATCGACATATACTGGCGTTTTTCACCATTTCACGCTCAGTCAACTCCAAACAGATTAAATCAGGCGGAATACCCAACTTTTCCAGCCAGTCCATAAATTGTTTACAAAATGGTAGTGAAGCAATTTGTGATGCGGTTACATTAATTTTGATACGTTCAATATTAATCGATAAATCATTCAACGATTGGATTAACCGACTGGTATATCGCAATACAACCGTAGTCAACTGATTAATTAATGGGCTGTTTTCTACTACTGGAATAAATTCGGCTGGACTCACCATACCCAAATGAGAAGAATGCCAGCGCAATAAAGCTTCAGCCTGAAACATCGCAGGATTTTCCAGCGAAACAATTTGCTGATAATAAACATTAAATTCATTGAGTTTTAGTCCCTCTTTAATATTCGATTCAATTTCCATATTGCGAGTGTAAATTGACTCCATTTGTTGCGTAAAGAAACAAACCGGAACATGGCGCTTTTCTTTTGCTTCATACATTGCACAGTCAGCTTGTTTCATTAACAACTCAAGAGTTTTCGCATCAGGATAAAATGCAACACCAATTGAAATACTACATTGAATTTGATGAATATCAATTTGTACTGGTTTCTCAAACGCCTCAAGCAATCGATTAACTAATCGATAAACTTCTTGTTTTTCATCGAGCAAATCAGTTATTAAAACAAATTCATCTCCACCAAGGCGTGCCACAAAATCAGACTCTCTGACTGTAACCTTTAAACGATCGGCGACCTCTCGTAACAAACCATCACCAGCAGCATGACCAAAACTGTCATTAATTTTTTTAAAATTATTAATATCAAAATATAACAGCGCAACTAATTTATTAGTCCGCAAGGCACTACGTAAAGTTCGATTAGCAACACTGTCAAAATAAGAGCGATTAGGTAGTGACGTTAAAAAATCATAGCGTGCCATTTTTTCTAATTGTTGATTGCGATCAGCAGAATCATCTAGTGCTTTGCGTAACTTTAATTCAATATTTTTTCGCTCTTGTGCATAACGTAAGCTGCGCGCCAAAATTTCTGGCGTAACCTGGTTTTTACTTAAATAATCTTGTGCGCCTCGTTTTAAGGACTCTACAGCAAGCGCCTGATCATCCTGTCCGGTCAATACAATAATTGGTAAATCAGGATAATCTTCGCCAAGTTCCATAACATTCTTGATACCTGAACGATCAGGCAAGTTCATATCTAAGATTAATGCTTCAAAATGATGATTTTTTAAAGCGGTGTTAATATCACAAAATCGACCAACACATACCAGCGCACAATCGCCATCGAATGCTTGCTCCAACATTTCTCGAACCAATTCGGCATCTGCTGGATTATCCTCTGCCATTAAATAAGTGTGAGACTGTAATAGTTGATTGGATGATACAATATTCATTTGACCGCCCATTTCGATAATTCCTGATCTAATTAATAGACTCAAGTCCTAATATAACTTTTAACTGACATTGACACTGTAAATTACTTTTAATCCACCAAGTGGTGAATCTTCAAATCTTAGTTCACCATCATTGATTTTTGCAATACGCTGACAAAACGCCAGTCCCATTCCTATTCCAGGATAATCTTGAGGACTTTGCCCTCGCATAAAAGGTCGAGTGATATATTTTTTTTGTTCATCAGAAACACCAATACCATTATCTTCGACGCATAGTATTAAACGCTGTTCTTTCATTGACAAAGTACAAATAACATTAAGATCTTGCTCGCTATCAAGCGGCTGATATAAAGTGGCATTTTCAACAATTGATTGAATCAACAACAGCCAATGATGGTAAACGCCAGTTACTACAAAGTTCTCACTTTCATATTGAAAATTAATATTTCGCGCACTTTGAATATAAGCCTGATAAAACTTTTCTATTTCCTTATCTGCAACCTTGGCAATAATTTCCGTTAAATTAACCGAATCAATATCTGCAACATGATTTATCAAACGTGAGTAAGTGAGCAACCCATCTATCATTGCTTGAGCTTGTTCACCACCATTGATAATCAAATCTAACCAGTACTTTTCTTTTTCATCTAGTTTGTCTTTAACTCTATCTTGTAGTAGTTGTGACAATCTGACAACTGAACGTAATGGCGCACCAAGATCATGAGAAATCCCATAAACCATTTGTTGAAATTCATCCTCGTGCTGTTTCTCATGTGCTGGAGAAATCACGTCACTCATTGTATCGCATCCTTCATGGGAAGCTTTACAATATCAATCCAAAAAAATTCAATCATTTGAATAACTGTTAAAAAGTCCGCCAAGCAAACAGGCTTAGTAACAAAGCAATTAGCATGTAATTGATAACTT
Source organism: Aliikangiella maris (assembly GCF_040719265.1). Taxonomy (NCBI): domain Bacteria; kingdom Pseudomonadati; phylum Pseudomonadota; class Gammaproteobacteria; order Oceanospirillales; family Pleioneaceae; genus Aliikangiella; species Aliikangiella maris. The sequence continues at coordinate 157,976 of NZ_JBFDAH010000007.1, forward strand.
CGCTGAATATCTGATGCCGCTTCAGAACTTGATAGCACAATAATAGGAATACTACTTCGTGCGGCATCACTTTTAATTTCTTTGAGTATTTCTCTACCACTAACTTTAGGCAGATTTAGATCAAGCAAAATTAAATCTGGCAATTTAGCCAAGTCATATTGGCCACGCTGAAACAGATAATCCAGAGCTTCTTCACCATCCATAATGACATTCAAACTGTTTTTTATTTTAGAGCCATTTAAAGACTCACGAGTTAACTCTACATCGCCGGGATTATCTTCAATTAACAATATATCAATTGACTGCATACGCAGGCTCCTAGTTATTTTAATAGTATTTAAATGCTCATTTAGTTTTTAATCAGCTTATCTTTGGGTAAACTGGCGTTGGTAAACCAAAAGCTGTCAATAGATCGAATGACATCAACAAAATTATCAAATCTTGCCGGTTTGGTTACATAACTGTTAGCATGCTCTGCGTAACTTTTTGCTATATCTACTTCAGCAGATGAAGACGTTAAAATAATAACGGGCACCATTTGATAACATGCACTACCACGAATAGCTTTTAGCACATCAAATCCATTTACTTTAGGCAAGTTAATATCGAGTAAAATAATATCTGGCACTGTCTCATTATCATTAATATGGTCCAGCGCATGTTGACCATCTTGAATAACAGTTAAATTGACATCCGCATTGGTTTCTTCCAATCCAATTTTTACCAGCTCTATATCACCAGGGTTATCTTCGACCAACAAAATATTCAATTGACGGGTCATTTGACTAAACCTCCAGGCTAGATTGTTGTTCACGGGTTTCTATGTTTTTACATGGCCAATGAATAACAAACACTGACCCTTTTCCCTCTTGCGAATCAACACTAATAGTTGCATCATGTTGCTCAACAATTTTCTGACAATTTGCCAGACCAATTCCTGTTCCTGAAAAATCGGCTTTTGCATTTAGCCGTTCAAATATATTAAATATTTTTTTATGATCACGAGGATTAATTCCAATACCATTATCTTTGACACATATTTTCCAATAATCATTGCCTTGTTCTTTTTTTAACATTTTTTCTACATAAAGATAAACTTGAGGCTGTTCATCGTGATTAAACTTAATACCATTATTAACCAAATTGAGTATTAACTGAAAAAGTTGTGTTTGCACAGCAATTAATGTCGGCAAATTCTCTTGCCAAGTAAAAGTAGCATTTTTTTCTTTAAGGTTTATTTCCAGTGTGCGATGTACTTGTTCGCAAATTTCTTGTAAATTTATTTGCGTTTTATTCATAACAGGTTGTTCGAGACGACAATACAACAAGATATCTGTGATCATTGCTCGCGCTCGCGAAGCGCCATCAATAATATAATGAAGATACTCTTTATTTTTGCCATCAAGTTGCGGACCCAATTTATGTTGCAGCATTTGACTAAAACTTTCTACCATGCGAATAGGCTCCTGCAAATCGTGAGAGCATATATAAGCAAATCGCTCTAATTGTTCATTAGAACGCCGCAAACTGGTAATAGCCTGTTCCATTGTTTCATTTTTATTTTTTAATGCTTCGAGCATTTGTTTTCGCTCATGAATATCAATCAGAGAAACTAAAACTTGTTTTTCACCATCTAGTACAATAGAAGCCAATCCAATTTCTAGCGGAACGGTTTGGCCATCTTGAGTTTTCCCATATAAACTATCAACATCCTTAGCCATTTGCCGAGTTTCAGATTTTTTTTGAAAACTTTGTCGCAAAGACACATGTACATCTTTGGCATAATCAGGAACTAATATTTCGACACTTTTCCCAATCAAGCTGCCAGCGGGGTAATGAAGTACTTGGTGCACATAATTATTGGCCGACACGATGATGCCATGGCGATTAACCTGCATTAGGCCAACAGGTAGCACATTATTTATTGTTTCAAGCTCCGTCTGCTTATCTGCTAATCTCAAATTCAAAGAGGTCAATTTTTTTTGCTGATGCTGCTGTTGTAGTAAAATTCTTCGATGATCAAGTAGATACCCAATAAAAGGCAGCAAATAGCTAAATACTTTTAACAAGTGAGCCGAATTAAAATAATGGTCATATAAATTTTTAGAACCAAACACCATATAGCATTCAGAAAGAATTAACGGTATGCATCCAACCAACAAAAAGCCTGTTACAAAATTCATTTTTTTTTGACAGACCTGATAAAATAAAGGAACGCACAAACAATACCCGACCAAAGGAATCAAATCATAGGACTGGTGAATCAAGGACTGTTCAAATTGAGTTTTTGGTAAACTATTACTGGTCGTCATCCAGTAATAGATACAACCGATTATCACAGACAATAACAAAGCAAATAACAACAATCCTCTATTAGTAAAAGTCGTATTTTTTGATTTCACTTTTAATAAAATCATACCGCCGATTAGCAATAATAAAGTATTAAAGCTTCGCGAGATCGCCCAACTGAATAGAATTAAACTTTCACTACTGGCATTAACCGTCATAAAGCGTGTTGCAGCCAGCGCATGAATAGCATCCATAATGCCACTGTAAAACAGAATTAAACCAATTAAAGGCCCAGAAATATCACGATTAATATTAAAATGTGAAAACGCCATTAAACCACATAAAACCGCAATAATAACGGCACTCCACTCTACCAGTGCGTAATACATTCCTCCTTGAAGTGCAACATATAATTGATCATTCAAAAATTGTTGCTTAATGTTTTTCTGTTGAATAACCGAATCAAATAAAATGACACTTTCACTACTTGAAAAGTTAATTCCTGAAGAGATTAAAATTGGACTTAGACTTATCAGCAGTACAAGTGCCCAAAACCATTTAGGTATTGCACTTAACTGCCAGTCAGAAATCACTTTGGGAACATGATCACTGGTCGCTGTTAATTGTTCGGATAACATCACAGATCGGGTTCATTTAATTTTTTTGAAAAAACAGGTTGAGGGAATGTCGATATTAGAGCGGCATTCATCGTTGTTCTATAATAAATTGCTAATCTATAATAAAAAGCGCAAACCGACTGGCTTTTATTGGTGCATTTACACCGTTTTGTGCACTGAGCGCAGCAAAAACAGCCTAGAGGAAATAACAGAAAATAAGCGTACATACCAATATTCAAAATTTGATACAGCGTTAGTTGCAATATCAGTTGCCTAGGCAAACTTATCTCGCTTCCTTGTTTTTGTTTCATAGAATTCTGACCGTCATCCCGTTTTATCCTTTGTCTCATACAAACCTCCTGTAATGTCGATTTACTTGATCAAGCATAGTCTAAATTTATACGGACCAGGGAATTTAGAAAAATATATTATTAAGATTTAACTAATAGACCTCAGCATGGGATGGGTTTATGCGATTTTTATATTAACAACAACTAATTTATAAATTTTAATTGTATTGTTGTCCAACAATTCAAGCAGTTCGTGTCTATTTATTTGGTTTATTTTAAGCAGTTTATTTTATAAGGTTGCCTGGCTACTAGGTTATTCATCATTAAAAGCGATGGCCATTTCTTCACACATTTTCTATCGCACCAGCAACAATTTAATCAAATTAAACTTAGCCGGGTTGCTTAACGCAAATGGTTAAAAAGCGAAATAGTTGAAAATGTATTAACTAGAGTTAACGACCTGAGTACAGGCTAACACTCTAAAGATAATAACGATGCTCTGATAACTAGACTATTATGATATTACATGCTCGTGTGATATTACATGCTCGTGTGATAATACATGCTCGTTCACAATTTACTAAAACCAATAGCTATTGACTATGTATATTGATTGTACTGTCAGTTTTTTCCACTTATAATCCAGCCCTAAATTCAATCAATTTGTTCTGTTTTACTGTCATCTCATTTTAAGTAACTTGAATTTAACAGGCATAGCCTAAGATAGAGATATTTGTCTAGACTATTTTTAATACTGAACCAAAGAATCAAATAAACAGGGGATTTATAAATGAAAAAGTTGATCGTCATTTCTTCAATGGCAGCAACCCTTCTTTTACCAACCATTACTACTGCCGATGAAAACACAGGTGTTTATATCACATTAGGTGCTAACCACTTTATCTTCGACAGTGAGCGACTTTTAGACGACGAAACCAATCTATTTGTCGGACTTGGTTCACAGATGACTAATCATTGGTCACTTGGCGTAGAATTTACCTCGCTGGATACCAACCGCTCATGGAATAATGGACCGGCATTTGACACAAATTTCTTTTCGGTAGTTTCTCATTACCGTTATCAACCACGTAATGAAGATAGTTTTTTCTGGAAAACAGGTGTCGGTCGTTACACCGAAGTTCCTAATTCCGATGACAGATTATCTGCCCGTTTAGGTGCAGGCTATGATTTTGCTTTTAGCGAAAAAGCCTCTTTCACCTTAGGTGCTGATGCCTTAGTCGGCTTAAATAAGAGTCGCCTTGACTGGGTACCTTATTTGGCAGTTAATTATTTCTTCGGCGATACAGGCTCTGCGCCAGCGCCAGCACCAGCGCCACAACCGGTAAAAACGGTTCAAAATGAACCACAAGATAGCGACCGTGACGGCGTTGCAGATAATTTAGATCAATGTCCAAACAGTCGCTCTGGAGTGAGTGTCGATCGTAAAGGTTGTGAGCTCGATACTGATAACGATGGTGTTGTAAATTCACTAGATCAATGTCAACAAACCCCCATGGGAGCAAAAGTTGATGCTTCAGGTTGTCGCATTGCCTTAAAAGAAGATGTTTCTATTACACTAAACGTTCAATTTGCCAATAACAGCAATGAAATTACCGATGCTTATCGTAATGATATCAAGCGAGTTGCAGACTTTATGCGCCAGTACCCCGATACTCGGGTTACTATTGAAGGCCATACCGATTCTCGAGGCTCAGCACAATATAATCAACAGCTTTCAGAAAAACGAGCTAAAGCGGTCATGGATTATTTAATTGCCGAATTTTCTGTCGCCGCAAATCGCATTCGCGCAGTTGGTAAAGGTGAAGAATCACCTATCGCCAGCAATGACACTGCGGAAGGAAGAAAAGAAAACCGTCGCGTTCAGGCGGAAATAAAAACAACGGTTACCAAACCACAGTAAAAGATTAAGCGGCTTATGACTAAGCCGCTTATTGCAACATTATTTAAGAGGTACTCATGATGGAACTCACTCAGGATTCACTACAAAAAATAGTTGAGACTTACGTTATTCCTTATGGTCTGAATTTATTATTCGCACTGGCAATTTTTATTATTGGTAAATGGTTGGTTAAAACCATTGTTAAAGTTATCGATAAGCTACTAGAAAAAGCCAAACTTGATTCAATATTAATTGACTTTATATCGGGCATTGTTAGTGCTTTATTAATGCTGTTTGTCATTATTGCATCTGTTGGTCAATTAGGCGTTGATACAACCTCATTGGTTGCATTGATTGGTGCGGCTGGTTTAGCCATTGGTTTATCTCTACAAAGTTCACTACAAAACTTTGCCTCAGGTGTCATGTTGATAGTTTTCCGCCCTTTTACCGCAGGTAACTTTGTCGAGGTTGCAGGCATCGCTGGTGTTGTTGAAAAAATATCAATTTTTTCAACACAGCTGCGCACCGGTGATAACAAACAAATGATTGTACCAAATGGAAAAATCTATGGTGATGTTATCACTAACTATTCTGCGAAAGATACTCGCCGCGTTGATATGAAATTTGGCATTGGCTATGGTGACGATTTGAAAAAAGCCAAAGAGATTATTAAAAGAATACTTGATGAAGATGAGAGAATTCTTAAAGATCCTGCGCCAGTTGTCGCTGTATCAGAACTCGGTGATTCTTCAGTTAATTTTGTAGTACGTCCTTGGGTAAATTCAGATGATTATTGGCCTGTATTTTTTGATATCCATGAAAAAGTCAAATTGACTTTTGATGCCGAAGGTATCAGCATTCCTTTCCCACAAATGGATGTACATTTACATAAAGAAGATTAATCTAAGTAATCACGCTATTTTATTAGCTGGTAAAGAGGATTATCTTTAAAAGGCAACTGATCATCAGTTGCCTTTTTTAATTCAATTGAATAGCTACGCTTGTTTGTTCGACTGATGAAGCTCATTGAGCATTTGCTCAATTTTATCTTCGCCAAGTGGTTCTTCATATTTCACAGTCAGACTGTCATCCCATTCTTTGTCGAAGTCTCGCTGTAATTTATAATTCACTAATAACGCGGTACTCATGCTGATTGCAGCCCCCAGTGTGGCAAGCGCCATATCTTTATGCGCATCCCATATATCACCTTGAGTGCCTAAATAAGCGACGCCCAAATCACCACCAAAAAATTCAGCCGCCGCCCACTCAAACAACTCAAATATCATGGATGAGGCCATGGTTAATTCAAGCGGGAAAAAGTATCCCCAAAAACCTTTGGCATTGGCAACCCGATAGTAAAATTCTCTGATAGGATAAGCAAGTAACAAACCAAATAAAAAATGAACCAGTCTATCATAGTGATTGCGCTGCCAACCAAATAGCTGATTGACACTAAAACCAAAAAACTCAGTAAAAAACTGATCATAAGGTACTTTGGCATAGGTAAAATGCGAACCGATCTCATGAAAAACTAAAAATACAAATATCAAATAGTAAGATATACCAGACAGCGGAAACCGTCGATAGCTAAACCCGAGAATGACGGCAAACAAAATGACCAAAAGATTTTCCAGTGCCCAGTCGGCACGATCGTAAGGCTCAATAGCCAGCCATACAAATAGCAGTCCAAACAGCGCCGAAAGTGTAAAAAATAAACGATTATGATTCATTATTCTGAGCGTTTTTATGACTTTAGTAAAATTGCAGTAGTTCTAATAATAATTTCTAATTATGCCTTGCGATGGTCATAATAAAACCAATTTGTTTTATTTGCTATTTATCGACAATATTATCAGCCAGCATATTAATCAATTCGTCAACTTCCAGTAATGCGCTCATAAACTCAACAACCATACCTGCAAACCAAGGTCTTTTTGAGCTCTTTTCTGACCAGCGAATATCATCCTGAGTCAGGTTTTTAGCATCACCAACCGAGTGACAAGCTAAAGCCCAGTTTGAGTCGTCGAGAATAATTAAATATTGATAAGTGTCATCGGCAACCACTGATGATTGCTCTGGCATTAAATACTTTTGAGTATCGACCACCATTAGGTTTCCTCTTTCATTTGGGACTAACCCTAAAAACCAATCCGGAGTGCCGACCAAAGGGGTAATATCTTGCTGAGTAATTTTAGTGATGCCACCCAGCTTTAATAACGGGACCGCCAAAGGTAATTTGGCCACTTGAAAAATCAGCGTTTGAAATATATCAGGAAGAATTTCTTTATTTCGCTGAACCTGGCGCTGTATAAAGGTTGCTTTTTCTGCCTCAGCCTGTACTTGAGGTGTGGATTGTACCTTAGTTGCGCTTTGTGTATTTTCTTGTGTATCAACTTTTGCCTCATGAAGGCTTTGGGTTGTATTATTAATCTTTGGTGCTGGCATGGTTGCCAAAGAAATACGCGACAATAATTTTTCAACATTCGCCAGCCTCTGATCTTTTTCTTTAGGCAAATATTCATTTATCGCTTCTTCAATAGAGCGAGGTTGCGGCTTGGCCGAGTTCTCAGTGGGCTGGATTTTCTCGACAGATACAGGTTCGCTTGCTGTTAGCTGAGCCGTTTTCTTGTTATCTATCGATGTTTTCGCAAAAGCTTGAGTAATTGGCTTATCTGCAACCTGCTGTGTTGCCTTTTCTTTTTCCAGCAAAGCTTCCCAGGCAATTTGCATGGCTTCTTCTGACTCTTCAACAACCGGAGCAATACTTTTTTTACGTGGCTCAGATTGCACAGCCGGTAAACTTTTGCTTGCTTGTAATTTATTTTTATTGGCAGGTACTTCTGCTTTTAAATTGCGCTGGGCAGCGGTTTGAGTCGCATGTTGCGATTGATTTTGTTTAGCCAATTCAGATTGCTGAACTTTTTGCTGCACAACTTGTTGATCAAAGTGTGCCAATGCTTTGTCTAATACGCTGTCAGATTTGAGCTGAGCTCTACTGGGTTCGACACTTTTTTCATGACTGGAAGAAGCGTCATATTTCATAATATCAGCGTTTTTCACAGTATCTCTTTTTTCTAGCGCATCGGACTGTTCAACGACATCAGACTTATTGACTGCCTTCGATTGATTAAGTGTTTTCGAAGTTTTTGTAGCATCACTGTTATTCTGAATACTTTTGTCAGCATTGATTTTCTCATCAAGCTTACGCTGTTCAAGCGGCGGCGCTACAACCGCTTTTTTAACTGGCACCTTCTTCGTTGAAACCGTTTCTATTTTTGGAGATATTGATTTACTTTCTGCTGATTTGCTTTTTGTCGGTTTATTTTCAGCTGGTTTGTCTTTTCTGGTCTTAGTTTTGGCGCTTTTATTTTCGCTGCGCTTGTTTTGAACCACCTCAGTTGGAGCAGCAGATTGAGCGGACTGCTGTCTGGCAATCACTTGTGAAATATCAGTTGGATTATTATTAGACGGTGCGACATTTAATTGATGAACATTTGATGTATCCTGCAATAAGAAGTCAACATACTCTTCGAGCATACTTTGTTCTTCTGTAACAGGCGGTTTATTCAGTTTCATTTGCTTTGGTTTCAATTAAATCATGTCAGTTTTTACATTCATGGTATACACCATTTCTTTCACTTAATTGATCACTTAATTGATCAATCGATTAACAAGCATATTATTCAGCACCCGATTAAGCGACTTTATCATCAGCAGTTTCTGCCAACATGTGGTTAGCTAACTTGTGATAGGCCTCTACACCATGCGTATCAGGAAATGCTTTACTTGGCGACAAGTGCTGCCGGGATGCATCGCGAAACTTGGTATCAACTGGAATAACTTTACTCCACAGGTGACGTCCAAACTCATCACGCATATTTCTTAATGCTTGTATTGAAGCATTAGTCCGCTTATCAAACATGGTGGGCACAATAGTATACCCGATCGTATGATGCTGTGCCTTAATTACCATATTCAGCGTATTCATCATTCTTTCCAGCCCTTTAATTGCCAAAAACTCTGTTTGCACAGGAATAATCAGCCATTGGCATGCGGCCAGCGCATTAATCAACAATACTCCCAATACCGGAGGACAGTCGATCAATACATAATCAAACTCGTCTTGCAATAATTTTAAGGTTCGTGAAATGACCAGTCCCATACCTTCTTTGCTGCTAAAACGCTTATCCAGCGTCGCCAGACTTAACGCGGCAGGCAACAGGTAAATATTATCCTCGTTCAGCGTCACCAAGGTTGATAACGCTTGTTGAGATGTTTGCGGCGTATGTGAAAACCAGTTAAACAAAGACACAGGCATCGCTTCGCTGTCATAGCCAAAATAAGAAGTCAGTGAAGCGTGCGGATCACAATCTAGAATAAGTACACGAAATCCTTGCTGTGACAAAATGCCTGCCAACGCAGCAACAGTCGTTGTTTTACCAACGCCTCCTTTTTGGTTTGCCACTGTCCAGATTTTCAAAATGTACCTCACTTTTGTTCATTCGAGGAAGATTCCTTTTTTATCGGCAAATCTTTGCCTCGAATTAATATACCACCGCCAGAAAGACGGACAATTTCAAATTCTTGCTCAGCTTCTTTTTGTGCCTGTTGCTGAGCTGGCTCTTGCGTCGGCTTAGCTGCCACCTCTTTTTCCGGTTTTATGGCCTGTTTACGCGAAATAGAGATAACGACACGACGATTTTTGGCGCGCCCTTCCGGTGTTTCATTTGATGCAATCGGTTGGTATTCACCATGTCCTTCGACACTCATCCGTGGTGCGTAGACCAAAAGTTTTTGCAATTTGCGTACCACAGCAACACCTCTGGCACTGGATAATTCCCAGTTGGATGGAAAACGCTCAGTATTAATAGGGATATTATCGGTGTGCCCATGAACCAATATCAATTGATCATTAGTATTGAGGTGCTCTGCAACCTCTTCTAATAATGGATCTGCTCCGCTATTAAGCTCATCGCTCCCTGAAGGAAAGAGCAAACTACTACGCAGATTGATGTTGATCCAGTTGGTGTCTGAATTGATTTCTGCCAGATCTTGTTTAATTAAGTCTCCCAGCGATTTGCGCAATCCGTTTTCCAGCGCTTTAAATTCTTCAACAGAGGCAAAGTTTTCAGAATCAATTTTGCCACTTTCAATATTTTCACTATCAATTTCTGGTTGTTCTTCATTATCACCTGTAATTGGTGTATTACTACGACTAATTTCACCAATTTGAATCGGCTTGTTACTGGTCGGCATTTTATCGAACGCCTGCTCTAAAGCGGTAGATATAATTTTATATTTTTGCTCATTCACTTGAGAAATTGAATACATCACCACAAAAAACGCAAACAGCAAGGTAATAAAGTCAGCATAAGAAATCAACCAGCGCCCTACTTCCTGGTTATCATCAAAAATATTTTTACGAAATCGGCGCATGACTTACTTTACTTTAGATTGCTTCACTTTAAATTCTTCACTCTAGACTCTTTACTTTTGATCACTTCACTATAGGTTACTTGACTTGATAACCACTTAGCTTACCGGCAATCACGCGCGGATTTTCACCTTCGGCAATACTGGCGATACCTTCAATAATCATTTCCCGATATTGAGATTGCTCAGCAATAATTGCGCGTAACTTGTGATAGACAGGAATAAAAAATAGGTTGGCAAAACCGACACCATAAATGGTCGCCACAAAAGCAGTCGCAATACCGCTGCCCAATAGCTCAGGATTACTCAAATTGCCCATCACATGAATTAACCCTAAAACAGCGCCGACAATACCTAAAGTCGGCGAATATCCGCCCATTGACTCATAAACTTTTGCCGCTTTTAATAGTTCTTTATCGTTAACATCTAGCTCAACATACATTGCTTCGCGAATCGCTTTGGCGTCATTGCCATCGACCAGCATATTGAGTCCTTTGAGAATAAATGGCTCAATGCTATCATCAAGTTTTTTCTCAAGCCCCAACAATCCTTCACGACGAGCCAGATTACTCCAATTAGAAATGTTGTTAATACCTTCTTGTACTGGAAGTCTTGGTGTTTTAATAACCCAACTAAAAATTCTGATTGCTGTACTGAAAGTCCGGCTATGTGATTGCAACATAACCGCACCAAAACTCCCACCAACGACGATGACAAAAGCAGCCCAATCCAGCAATGCGTCGATATGTCCGCCTTCCAGAATCTGACCACCAAAAATTGCCAAAATGGCAACAATCAGACCAAGTAGCGTTAACTTATCCATTTATTTTGCCTGCTTGATCAGCGCTCCGGTGAACTGCTCTATTGAGAGTTGATAGTCAGTTAAACCGGCTTTGGTGACCGACATTGGCATCCCATAAACAACACACGAGGCTTCATCTTGTGCCCAAATAGTCCCTCCTTGTGCTTTAATTAAGCGACTACCTTCAGTGCCATCAGATCCCATTCCTGTCAGAACAATCGCAAGTACATCGCCCTGTAAAATTTTAGATGCTGAGCCAAAGGTCACATCAACAGAGGGCGAAAATTGAATACGAGGATCAGTTGAGCGCACTTGAATTTTTGGACTGGTACTCAATCCGCTAAAAACCATTTGTTTACCGCCAGGCGCAATATAAACCGAGCCAGGTTTTAACAACATGCCATCTTCAGCTTCAACAATGTTCAATTGACATAATCCATTTAAACGAGTTGCAAATGCGCCCGTAAACGTACCAGGCATATGTTGAGTAACCGTAATGGGGTAAGGATAATTTGCCGGTAATTGCCCCAAAACTTTTTGTAATGCAACGGGGCCTCCAGTAGAAGCACCAATCGCCACCAGACGAATCTTGTGACGTACCGCCGGAATCGAACTACTGGAGCGACGAATCCCTGAGTTATTTGTTTTTGCTGATGCACTGCCAGCTGCCGCGCCTTTAACCGGTGCTTTTGTCCGCTCAGATTTAACGGCATCTGATACATCTGTCTTGTTAGGTTGCTCTAAAGGCTTGGCAGAGTGCGCTGGAAATTTTTTAGCACGTCCAATCTCTCTCAGCTTGTTTTGCAATAGTCCAACAAAACCACTACTGTCAGATGAAATAGATTCATAAGATTTCAATAAAAAATCTGTCGCCCCAGCATCGAGTGCATCGAGTGTAATTTTTGCATTTTCATAGGTAAGCGACGAAAGCATTAAAACTCTCGCGTCGCACACTTTAACAATCTGTTTTAATGCAGTAACGCCATCCATAACCGGCATTTCAACATCGAGCGTGATAACATCAGGTTGCAGTTTTTTTGCCTTATCAATTGCTTCCTGTCCATTATTGGCAACACCAATGACCTGAAAATCATCAGATGCATGCAATATCGAACCGACTCTGCGACAAAAAAACTGAGAGTCATCGACAATGAGAACTTTTATTGCCACAAAATACCTCTAGGTTGCAACGTTAGTTTTCTGATTAATAATTAAGTTGCGATTAACCAGCATAATGTTTGAGTAAAGTTGGGATATCAATGATCAACGCAATACCACCATCGCTGGTAATGGTTGCACCAGCCATACCTGGTGTACCATGCAATGACTTGCCTAGCGGTTTAATGACCACCTCTTCCTGACCGATGAGAGAATCCACCACAAAACCGACACGTTGGGTCCCAACTTGTACCAGTACAACATGTCCCTTACGATCTCTTTTACCGGGTTCGGGTGAACGTGTCAGCCATTCATTTAAAAAGAATAAAGGCAACGCTTTGTCACGCACGACAATAACCAGTTGCCCATCAACAATATTAGTTTTGGTCAGATCCAAGTGGAAAATTTCATTCACTGATGTTAATGGTAAAGCAAAAGTCTGTTCTTTCACTTTAACCATCAGGGTGGGTAAAATGGCCAATGTTAATGGTACTTTAATCATTATTTTAGTACCAACACCCATCGTTGAATCAATCGTCAATGTTCCATTTAACTGGGTTATTTTAGTCTTTACGACATCCATACCTACACCACGACCAGAAATATCAGAAATTTCTTTTTTAGTGGAGAAACCTGCCATAAAGATTAAGTTATAACATTCAGTATTGGTAAGTCGGTCAGCTTGTTCGCGATCCATTAAACCTTTTTCGACGGCAATATTTCGCAGTAAATTAGCATTCATACCTTTACCATCATCTTGAATGGCTAACATAATATGATCGCCTTCTTGCGCTGCCGATAAAATAATTTTACCGCTGCGAGGCTTACCCACTGCAACCCGTTCTTCAGGAGATTCAATACCGTGGTCGACAGAATTTCTAACTAAATGCACTAATGGATCAGCCAATGCTTCAACCAGGTTTTTGTCCAGGTCTGTTTCTTCACCAACCATTTCTAAAGAAATTTCTTTTTTCAAGCTACGCGCCAAATCGCGTACCACTCGAGGAAAACGCCCAAATACTTTTTTAATGGGCTGCATGCGGGTTTTCATAACAGCCCCTTGCAAATCGGCTGTCACTATATCGAGATTAGCAATTGCTTTGGTCAGATCTTCATCTGGATTTGCCTGCCCAAGCGTTTTCAGTCGGTTTCTTGCCAGAACCAGTTCTCCGACCATATTCATAATTTCATCAAGTCGTTTAGTATCAACTCTGACTGTTGCTTCAGTCACAGTATTACTATTCGCTTTTCGGGCACTAGGTTTTTTAGCAACAATTTTTTCATCACCACCAATGGATGATCTAGGTGGTGGCGGTGGCGGACTTGCAGCCGGTTGATAAGTGTTCGCAGGCTTTGATTTATTTGTCGATTGTCCAGTCGCAGGTGCAGGACTCGCACCAGCCTGACTACCAGAAGTTACTGTATTTTTACTAGGTCCTGCGCCAACACCGTGCAGTTCATCTAATAATGCTTCAAATTCATCTTCATCAATTAAATCAGAATCTTCTTTCTCTGAATCATTGACTGTATCATGGGTAACTGGTGGTGCTTGTTTATTTTCCGCAGCCGAAATTGGTGCACCTTTACCATGTAACTCATCTAATAACGCTTCAAATTCTTCGTCAGTAATATCATCGCTGGTGGCTTTTTGTGAATCAACATCTGTGCTGGCTGGCGCAGAAAAATCAGCAAAGTCATCAAACTCACTTTGCTGATTTGCAGGTTCAACACTTTGTTCGCTTTCAACTTGATCATTTTCACTTGTGTCACTCTCACCACCTGCCAGCTTATCAACTGAAAACTGACCTGCGCCATGCAGTTCGTCTAGTAACGCATCAAATTCATCATCGGTAATTTCGTCTGCACCAATGTCCTCATCTGTCGCTTCTTCAATAGCGCTATCTGAAGCGACAGTTTCTTCAATTAAACTGTTAAACTCATCTTCAGTAATATCATCACTGGGTGCCGATTGGCTTGCTGGTGGCGGTGCAGATTTTGAAGCAGCAACGGCATAAGTTCCAAGCTTGGCCAAAAAATCAGGATTGGCATTGGTTGGGTATTCCCCATTACGCACATCTTCAAACATTTCATTGACAATATCTAATGCCTGAAGTATGTGGTCCATTAAATCAGCATCGGCAACCCGCTCACCATTACGTAAAATATCAAAAATATTTTCTGTAATGTGGCAGATTTCTACCAATGGTTCTAACGCAAGAAATCCTGCTCCGCCCTTAACTGTATGAAAGCCTCGGAATATTCCGTTAAGCAAATCCATATCTTCGGGCTCGTTTTCCAACGCCACTAATTGTTCGGACATCGCTTCGAGGATTTCTCCAGCCTCAATCAAGAAGTCCTGTAAGATTTCCTCGTCTGCTTCAAACGACATTCACGTCCCCCTAGAATCCTAGACTAGACAGTAAGTCATCGACCTCATCCTGGCCACTGACGACATCACTACGTTTTTCTTTATTGGTTATTGGCCCTTCTACCCCTTCGACAACTCTGGGTTGTACTTTAGCTTTAGAATAACCTTCCATATTGCCAAACATTTTAATGACATTGACCATACTTTCTTCTACATTATGGACCAAAGTAATGACTTGTCGAATAACTTGTCCGGTCAAGTCTTGGTAATCTTGTGCTAATAACACTTCGGATAATTCAGCCTGTAGTTCATTAGAAGAATCTTTATTTTTAACCAGATGAGACTCAATTCTTTTACAGAGTTTTCTAAAGTCTCCCGGTTCGAGTTCGCGACGATAAAGCTTTTGCCATTCAACCAATAATTCCTGAGAATCTTTAGCAATCAGGTCAGCCATTTGGTGGCATTGCTCAACTTTATCCATCGTCTTATTGGCAGCTTCTTCGGTTTTTTCAATCACGTAGTTGAGTCGATCTTTGGCATCAGGAATTTCTGAAGCGGCTAAGTCGGTAATACGCGAGTCGAGTTGAAAATTACTCAGCGCTTCATGCAAATGACGGGTTAATTTGCCTATTTCTCGAAATAAATCTTCATCGCTGTCACGGGTTAAACTATCAAATAGTTTTTGCGCATCATCAATTTGATCGGCTTCCATATAAGCCAGCAGTTCACGGGTATTTGAAATAGCTTTTTCGAGCTGTTCTTTATCGGATAGATTCATGGATTAACTTCCTTAATCTGAACGAGATTAACCTTCAATACGCTCAAAAATTTTGCCAAGTTTTTCATTCAATGTGGCAGCAGTAAATGGTTTAACAATATAGCCATTTACACCGGCTTGAGCGGCTTCTATTATCTGCTCCCGCTTCGATTCCGCAGTGACCATCAGAACTGGCAATGACTTTAGTTTTTCATCAGCTCTCACAGCTTTCAGCAGGTCGATCCCCTGCATCCCAGGCATATTCCAGTCAGTGACCAGAAAATCAAAGTTTCCAGTTTGCAACATGGGCAGCGCCGTATTACCATCATCAGCTTCATGGGTATTGGTAAACCCAAGATCTCTTAGTAGATTTTTAATTATTCGACGCATCGTCGAAAAATCATCTACCACTAAGATTTTCATGTTCTTGTCCAAGTTATGTCTCCGTCTGGATTAATCAATAGGTTAATAATCAATAGGTTAACTATTCGGGAGTTACCCTAAATTTAGTCAAGAATAGCTATTTCTTCCAATCTTTTAATCGAGATTGCAAGCGAAGCATTGCCTGACTGTTAATTTGACTGACTCGCGACTCACTTACCTCCAGAACTTCACCAATTTCCTTAAGGTTAAGTTCTTCATCGTAGTAAAGCGCCAAAACCAACTTTTCTCTTTCAGGCAGTGATGCAATTGCACCCGCCAATGAATTTCGAAAGTCTTCTTTTTGGATTCTCTCCAGCGGAGTCATTGAACTGTCAGACAAACCTTGACTAAAATAATCTTCGGTCACGCCAAGCCCTTCAAAGTCGACCATATGACCATTACTCACATCCATTAGCATCTGGCGATATTCCTCGACTTCAACACCGAGTGCAGCAGCCACTTCAGTATCTCGTGCATCCCTTCCGGTACGCTGTTCTATTTCCTGTATAGCTTTGGCGATAGCTCGTGAATTTTTATGAACTGAGCGGGGAACCCAGTCACCGCGACGAATTTCGTCGATCATTGCGCCACGAATACGAATACCGGCGAAAGTCTCAAAACTCGCCCCTTTGGTTTCGTCAAAATTAGATTGGGCTTCTAACAAGCCAAGCATGCCAGCCTGCAGCATATCTTCTAGTTGTACACTGGCAGGTAATCTTGCGAGTAAATGATGAGCGATACGCTTAACCAGCGGTGCATATTTTGCCGCGAAATCATCTTGCTGAATACGACGGTATGTATCTGCTCCAGTCACGCGAATACCCTTACATTAAGCAAATGCCTGTCTTGAATAGCGATATGTTGAAAACACGCCATAAAAAAATCGATGTTTTTCAAACATTGCTGTTTATTAAATGGTTGAAGGTAAAAACACTGCATTTGATTTATATTAATACTTCTAAAATTTTAAACGAATTCTGTTTTGGTGACATAATTGTGATTAACTCAATCAACGAGTCATCAATTAATCGATCACACCCTATATTTATAACGCATTATTTTAAAATAATGCTCATTTATTAAAATTCCACTACATTGCTTTGGATACCAGACGTTCCATAAAAAACTCAATATGCCCGCTGGCATCTCGTGGCATAGGCCAGTTCTGAACCTTTTTCGCCAGGCTCTTAATGGCTATCGACGCTGGACTACGTGGAAAGGCATCAACTAATGCTTTTTGTTTTTTCACCGATTTTCGAACATTCTCATCAAAAGGAATTGACCCCAAATAGTCCAAAGTCACATCTAAAAATCGATTACACACGCCGTTTAACTTGGCAAATAATTCGCGTCCTTCCTGACTGGTATGAACCATATTCGCTAACACATGAAAGCGCACAATATTGTGATCCCGATTTAGCACTTTCATCAACGCATAAGCATCAGTAATTGACGTTGGCTCATCACATACCACAGCAATTACATCTTGCGATGCGCGGGTAAAACTAACCACCATATCGGTAATACCTGCTGCGGTATCGACGATTAAAAAATCAAGATTTTTACCAATTTCACTAAATGCCTGAATAATGCCAGCATGTTCCATCACCGACAGCTCAGCCATGTTTTTAGTCCCAGATGATGCCGGTACAATTTGCAACCCATGGGGAGCTTCTAACACAATATCGCGCAATTCACATTCACCCGAGAGCACATGAGATAAATTTTTGCGAGTTGACAGGCCCAATAGCACATCAACGTTGGCCAATCCCAAATCGGCATCCAGCAGCATCACCTTATATCCTTGCTGACTTAACGCCATGCCCAGATTGACAGATACGTTAGTCTTACCAACACCACCTTTACCACCAGTAATAGCTATCACTTTAACCGGCTTGCCAGCACCGGAATTTGAAGGTGAAATATCAATAATCTGGTTCAAAAACATACTCTCCTGAAAACCCACTGGACAGTCAAAATATTCCGTCGTATATCACTTAAATATTAATTACTTAAGCATAGAACATTTTCTTGTCTTTGCGCTTTCTGTTTACTAAAAAAAGTCAATTACGCAGAGTGCAGCAAATCAACTGATTGCGCCAAAGCCCAATCATCAACTTCGCGTTCATAACGATTCGCCAAAGACACAGCTTTTGAGACTAACTGGTGGCTTTTCGCTAATCGAATATCTTCGGGAATACGCTGCCCATCGGTGGTAAACAGCAGCGGAATGTGCGCATGTATAACAACACTTAATAACTCACCCAGACATGCCGCTTCGTCCATTTTGGTCACAATAATGCCATCAGGTGAATAATTTTCGAACAATGCAAGTGATTGTTGCAAAACTTTACCCTGACTAGCAGCGGACATCAGTAAAATTCGATGAATGACCGATGAGCTTTGTGCTAACACTTTAAGCGGTTCAGCTAAATTTTCATCGCAACCCGAAATACCAGCGGTATCGATTAATACCAGTTTTTTTCGATGAAACTTGCTAATAACCGCATCTAAATCCTGTTTTTGTGACACTTTAACCGTTGGCAGTTGCAGCAATCGACCAATTGAAGCCAGCTGTTCTTGTGCCGAAATTCGATAATTATCGGTGGTAATTAACGCAACAGAATCGGCACCATGCTTGATGACGAAACGCGCTGCCAGCTTGGCAATCGTCGTGGTTTTACCAACACCAGCAGGCCCCATAAAGGCATAAATACCGCCTTTTTCCAATAGATTATCGGTTGCAACAGGAACCGATTTAGCCAAAACAGCCAGTAAATGTTGCCAAACACACTCCACATCTTGCTCGGCTTTTATCTGGGGTAACAGCCCACTGATAAGGTGATGATCTAAACCAATTTTTGATAAGCGGCGGGCCATCATGGCACTTAGCGGGTTTCGCTCAGCATTGCGGTCCCAGGCCAGCCCTCGTAGCTGCTCTGACATCATTGAGCGCATCAGCTCTAATTCTTCTTTCATCGCTTTTAAACTGGGATCGAGACTCCATTCAACCCGATTTTTGCGCGGAGCCGACTCAGTTTTAGCAACACTTGGCTCAACCTCCTCGGTCGCAAATGCAGGCGCAGCGAGTGGCCGCTTCACATCATCACCAAAGCTCTCTTTAGCACTCACCCTAAGACGGCTAGATAACTGACTGCGCTCACTGAATGCGGATAAATCATTCTGTTTAGCCGATTGCTGTTGTTGATTGGCTAAAAAGCCAGATAATTGACTAACTGCCGCTTTTGCAATTGAAACTTTCTCTTCGGCAGATGCGTTTTTAGCAGAGTTTTCTAACTCAGTATTGGGGACACTACTTAAATGACTTTTGCCTGATTGACTTTTGCCTGATGACGGTTTGCTACCAAAATTTGGCACGGGGTTAGATTGTATGCTCGCTGATGAATTATCACTTAACGCTTGGGCATGGCTTGTCTGCGCCTGACCAACAAAATCCCCACCAGCCATTTGGCGAGCAAATGATTGCCCACTGCCATTAGCCACTTTCACCTGTGGTAATTCTCGTTCTTGCTCTGCCAGTTTTTCACGCATTAAGTCAGCATCGTAATCCAGTGCAGCAATTATCTCGACACCGCCTTCAACCTTTTTATTTGATAAAATAGCAGCATCTTCACCAAACTCTTCGGTCACTTCTCTCAGTGCAGCACGGATATTACTGGCATAAAAACGTCTGATTTTCATTCGCTCATTCTCACCCAAAGTTGCGTTGACAATCGGTTAACTTCAGTGATTTTGCATCACCAGATTGATACCATTGCCCGACACCAAATTTCCATCAATATTTGTACGGCAAGTTTGTTGGTGACTATGCAAGAGTGCAACAAACGCTGACAAATTATCGACGCTTTAACCACATCGAGGGGCGGTGATGCCGCGTTACTTTTCCTTAATTTGAATTTCCAACGGTTGCGATGACTTTGATTTGTTTGTTATCGGGAATCTCCTGATAACTCAAAACATGCAATCCTTTAATTCCAAAACGGGCAAACTTGGCTAAAGAAGGTCGCAATGCTGGCGCAGTCAAGAGTATTGCTGGTTGACCTGCCGCTTCCTGTTGGGCGACGACATCTTTTAGTGAAGATTGAATACGATCGGCTAAACCCGGTTCAATTCCAACTTCACCACCCCCTGTTGTTAATGACTGTTGCAATATCTGTTCCAAGTCGGGAGAAAGTGTAACAACAGGAATTTCTGGCGCTAACCCATTGATATTTTGTACAATTAAGCGACTTAACGCGATTCTGACAGCACTGGTTAAAACGGCGGGATCTTGACTCCTGTTGGAAAACTCTGCCAATGTTTCGGCGATGGTTCGCATATCTTTTAGTGGTACTTGTTCGACTAACAGGCTTTGTAATACCTTAACCAACGTGCCTAGTGAAATATTATCAGGCACTAAAGTTTCAGCCAATTTAGGTGCTGACTTGGCCAAACCTTTTAGCATTTGCTCGGCTTCTTCATGTCCAAAAAGCTCAGCCGCATGATTTTGAATTAAATGGCTTAAATGCGTTGCAATCACTGTGCTGGCATCGACAACCGTATAGCCCAGCGCTTGTGCATTATCCTTTTGATCACTATTGATCCACACTGCCTCCAGGCCAAATGCCGGATCATGAGTTGCTATCCCTTCAAGACTGCCAAAAACCTGTCCAGGATTAATCGCCATTTCTTTATCAGGATAAACCTCTGCCTCACCAACAGTTGCTCCTAAAATGGCAATTCGATAAGCATTCGGCGACAAGTCCAGATTATCCCGAATATGTACTGGCGAAATGAGAAACCCCAACTCTTGCGAAATCTTCTTTCTGACACCTTTAATCCGTCCCATCAACTTACCATCTTGCGCCGGATCAACCATCGGTATTAGACGATAACCAACCTCAAGACCAATTTGATCAACTGGTGGCACATCTTCCCAGCTTAACTCTTTAATTTTGGGCGTTTCAGGTGCATCAATTTGCTGTAACTCCTGCTCAGCCTGAGCTTCTGCTTCTTGCTGACGTTTGCTACGAACCATATAACCTAAACCGAATGCCGCAAATGCTAAAAACAAAAAGGCAAAATGTGGCATCCCCGGAATAATGCCCATAACAAATAATACACCACCACTAACAAACAGCGCTTTAGGGTTAGTTACCAACTGGCTAACCAGTTGCTCTCCCATGTTTTGTACTGCATTTTGGCGCGTTACCATAATTGCTGCAGAGGTTGACAAGAGCAACGCTGGAATTTGCGCCACTAATCCGTCACCGATGGTTAGCAGTGCGTAATAGCGCATAGCGGTGGCGAAATCTAATCCATGTTGTCCCATACCAATGGCAACGCCACCCAATATATTTATCAACAAAATCAGTAAGCCGGCAACCGCATCACCACGTACAAATTTTGACGCACCATCCATTGCACCATAAAAATCAGCTTCGTGAGAAACTTCCTGACGTCTGGTACGCGCTTCTTCTTGTGACAATAAACCGGCATTTAAATCCGCATCAATCGCCATTTGCTTGCCGGGCATCGCATCCAAGGTAAATCGCGCGCTAACTTCAGAAATACGACCAGCCCCTTTGGTTACTACGACAAAATTAATAATCACCAAAATGGCAAATACCACAAGACCTACGGCATAGTTGCCGCCAATGACCACCGAACCAAATGATTCAATAACTTGCCCGGCAGCACCAGCACCGGTGTGACCATTAATTAACACCACGCGAGTTGATGCCACATTTAGCGCCAACCGCATTAGCGTCGCCACTAACAAAATAGTTGGAAATACCGCAAAATCCAGTGGCCGAGTTGCGTAAACCGTTGCCAGTAAAACGACCAGCGCTAACGAAATATTAAATGTAAAAAGGATATCCAGCAGTAAAGTGGGCATGGGCAAAATCATCATGGCTAACAACACCAATATCAATATTGGAGTACCCAGCCCAGATAGCCCTCGAGACAATAATTTTTGAGTCGTTAACTCAGCCATAGCAGACTCTTCAGTTTTTCACATTTAAAAATATTAATCATTATTTTGTCGTCTTTTGTCATTAATTTTATTTAGCCTTAATCAATCAAATTGCAGGTCATCAGGAATCGGCAAATCTTTGAGTGGTTTAGGTTTGGCTGATTTACCTTCGGAAAAACTTCTCATTTGAAAAATATATGCTAAAACCTGTGCCACTGCTAAATAAAGCCCTTGTGGCACTTCCTGATCAATTTCAGTTGTGTGATAAATTGCCCGCGCCAGTGGCGGTGCGGCCATAATTGGTACATCATTGGCAATGGCAACTTTTCTAATTTGCATGGCAATAATATCGACGCCTTTTGCAACCACAACCGGTGCACTAGAGCGCATTGCATCATATTTAATGGCGACCGAATAATGCTCGGGGTTGGTAACTACCACATCGGCATCCGGTATTGCATCCATCATACGCCGCTGCGCCATTTCGCGTTGTGTCTGACGAATTCGTCCTTTCACTTCGGGCTTGCCTTCCGTTTCTTTATATTCATCCTTAATTTCTTGTTTTGTCATTTTCAATTGACGTGCATGATTCCAAATCTGATAAGGCACATCAATCAGCGCAATTAATAACAAAGACAGCGAAACCAAAAAGAAACTACGCGCAACTAAATCCATTGCCTGGCCAATGCCAGCATTAACACTACCAGCGCCCAGCTCTATCAATTGTGGATAGATTTGCGCCAGCACTAAATAACCAACAATAAAAACCACGGATACTTTAGCCAAAGCTTTTAATAGTTCAATCAGTGCATGTAAGCCGAACATTCGCTTAAAACCTTTTAATACCGACATCCGGCTTGCTTGTGGTGAAATGGCTTTAAAACTAAATGACATACCACCCGTTAACATGGGCGTTAATAAAGCGATGGCAAATAAAATCAAAAATAAAGGGGCGACGGCGATCATTGCTTCAAACAATAATTCAGCAATCGCAGACAACATTAATTTATCGGTAAAAATATGATCACGGGAAGGAGTAAACGCCTGACGAGCGACTTTGGCGAAGCCTGCGCCAATTGATGCAGAAAAACTGTAGAGTAAAATTGATGCGGTAATTAACAACAAAGCAGTAGTTAGTTCACGTGAGCGTGCGACCTGCCCTTTTTCGCGAGCTTCTTTCAGGCGTTTGGGTGTCGCCTGTTCGCTTCTTTCACCGGCTTGACTTTCGGCCATGTGTTAACACTCCGTCCCAATCATTGAGCACATTAACAAAGTGGCTCTGGCCAACTGATTTTCAAAATGAGGTAAAAAGTATCCCATTGTCAGCCAAACCAAAATTAACCCTGAAACCATCGTTAATGGAAAACCAACCGCAAACACATTAATTTGAGGAGCCGCTCGGGTCATAACACCAAAGGAAATATTAACAATTAACAAACTGGCAATGGCAACCAGAGCCATCACTAACGCAATCGCAAACATCCAACGAGTCCACAAAACCAGCTGATACAGCATATCTTGTATATTCTGTTCACCACCAATTGGCATGGTGGAATAACTTTCAACAACCATGCGAATCATTAGCGAGTGCCCATCCATGACTAAAAATAGTAAAGTACACATCATCAAAAAAAACTGCCCCAACGCAGGTACACTATTTCCATTAGCTGGATCAACTAAAGAGGCAAACCCAAGCCCTGACTGCATGGCAATAATCTGTGCGCCGACCACAAAAGTCTCTAGTAAAAGACGTGATACAAACCCTAAAGTAATTCCAATTAAAGTCTGTTCAATAATAAGTAAAAAACTTGATAGCGAAAACAGTTTTATCGACGCAGTTTGTGGCAGCACTGGCACAATTAAAATTGTCATAGATAAAGCAAACAATAAGCGAAACTTGGCTGGAAAATTTCTTGATCCAATAACTGATAGTGTCATTAAAAATCCCGACAGCCGAGCGAATGGCAAAATATACATCGCCATAAATTGCAAAATTTGTTCGGCATTAATACTTAACATGGTTAACTTTTTTGTGATTCACACGTTGATTAACTTCAGACATCATTAACCAATTAACTCGGGAATAGACAAATATAACTCATTAGCAAAACTGATTAAGGTTGAAAAAATCCAGTTAGCTAAAAACATTAAAGTTGCCAGGGTGACCAGCAACCGCGGTAAAAAAGATAACGTTTGTTCATTAATACTGGTGGCAGCTTGAAACACCGCAACCAATAAACCAACAATTAACCCGGGAATAATAGCCGCAGCAACAATTAAAATGATCACATAGAGCGCATTTTTGAAAACTTCTACAACAACTTCCGGGGTCATAATATTTCTCCACAGACTCGGTATCAGGTAAAGCTATTGGCCAGTGTGCCAACAACTAATGCCCAGCCATCAATCAACACAAACAACATTATTTTAAAAGGTAGTGAGATAATTAATGGCGAGAGCATCATCATACCCATTGCCATTAAGATACTGGCAATCACTAAATCGATAATTAAAAAAGGTATAAAAAGCAAAAAGCCAATTTGAAATGCGGTTTTTAGTTCACTGATAATAAAAGCAGGCACCAACACTTTAAACGGAGGCATTTGTCCTTCGGATAAGGGTGGGGTAGCGGATAAATCCATAAATAAGACCAGATCACTCTCACGAGTTTGCTCCAGCATAAATCGGCTAAATGGCGCTTGTGCAGCGTCTAATGCCTGAGTCGCCGTGATCGTTTCAGCAATATAAGGTTGTACTGCATTTTCGTTAACCTGCTCGATAACAGGCGACATAATAAACAACGTTAAAAATAAACTCAGGCCAATTAAAATTTGATTGGAAGGTGTTTGCTGCATACCAAGTGCTTGACGTAAAATAGCGAAGACTACCGTTACTCGAATAAAAGAAGTCATCATCATGACAATTGCCGGTAAGAATGTCAGCAATGTCATTAAGCCTAAAATTTGCAGCGTAACGCTATACTCTTGATTTCCAGCTTCATTTGTTTCAACACTTAAAACAGGCAAGCCTGCTTCGGCCCAAAGTGATGGCGAAACCACAACGAGCAATAGAGCAAAAATAAAGCGATGTTTTACCGTATTTTGAATAATACCTGATGCTTTTAGGTAAAAACCTTTCATACGACTTTATCTCCCTGATTTGCCTGAGAATTATGCAAGCTCCCGGTCGATTGCGCACGAGCACTATCCATTTTATCCGTTAGCGGATCGGATTGCTGATAAGCACGCTGTTTGGCTTTTTCAAATTCGGCTAGCGGATTAGTCAGTTGCTTTAAAATTTTTTCAAATGGCATCTGGCTTTGTGACTTTTCAATGGGTTTATCAAGTTGACATAGATGATTAATACTATGCGGTGTAACACCTAAAAGGATCTGCTGATTTTGAATTTCGACCACCACTAATCGCTCTTTGGCACCAAGGCTTTGAGATTCAATCACCTTGATGTTTTTACCTACTAAATTAAAATGCGCAACTTTCCTGAATAAAAATGCAAGAATAAAAATTACCACCAAAATAGCCAGTAACCCCAATAACATTGACACTATGCTATCTTGCGGGGTTAATGCTTGATTTAAAGTTTTACTCTTTACCACTGCCTGACTGTGAAGACTCATCACCAGCATTATCAATAAATAATACCACCTGACTAATCGTTTTTTGATAGTCTTGGTAACCGTCATGTTGACCACTTTATTACAATTTTTATGCATTATTTGAAACATTCGTTGGGACACCATGCTTTTTACCGATAGATATATTCAAGCTCGCCTTTGACTTGTTTTAACCGGCTATTTCAGCTTTTGAATACGCTCAGCCGGGCTCATCACATCGGTTAACCGAATACCATATTTTTCATTTACCACAACAACTTCGCCATGCGCTATTAGTGTGCCATTCACCATGACATCAAGCGGCTCACCGGCCAACCGATCAAGTTCGACTACCGAGCCTTGCGTTAGCTGTAATAAACTTCGAATAGGAATATGTGTTCGGCCAACTTCCATTGACAAGGAAACCGGAATATCTAAAATCACATCAAGCTTTTCATTGCTGACAACTTTTTGATTGCCCTCTTCCTGCAATTTGGTCATTTCTGCTGCTCGGGCTTCTGACGCAGCTTGTTCGCCCATTGCTTCTGCCCAATCATCAGTATCGTTATCATCACCAGCCATTCAATTAATCCTCTAATAGGGTTCGCATAATATGATCACGCGAAATTTCTTCTTTAATTTTTACCGCCATATAGCCGTTTGAGCTACCAAATTCGGCTCTAAAGCATGGCGTATTTGCAGCTGAAAGTGTCACGTATTCCGGCATGTCGATAGGAATAATGTCACCTTCTTTAAATTCCATTACATCTCTTAGACTGACTTCGGTTTCAACCAAAGTACTACTGACTTCAACTTGTGCCGTTAAAATTTCTTCACGTAATGCATCAGTCCAGCGTTCATCCACATCGTCACGATCGCTTTGAATACCCGCATCCAATTTGTCACGAATGGGTTCGAGCATGGAGTAAGGCATGGTGACGTGAAAGTTCCCACCACCACCATCCAATTCAATATTGAAGCTGCACACGCACACCACTTCTGACGGACTGACAATTGTTGCAAGTGCGGGGTTAACTTCAGAATCCATGTATTCAAAATCTACCCGCATAACTGGCGACCAGGCTTCTTTTAAATCAACAAATGCCTGCTGTAATAGCAGTTGTATTATTCGGCGTTCAGTCGGCGTAAATTCACGACCTTCAATTTTTGCGTGAAAACGTCCATCGCCACCAAAAAAATTATCAACCAAAATAAAAACCAACTTGGCTTCAAGGGTAAACAGCGCCGTTCCTCTTAACGGTTTCATTTTCACCATATTAAGACTGGTTGGAACAAACAGGCTGTGTATATATTCGCTGAACTTGATCATCTGAATACCATTCACCGAAATTTCAGCGCTTCGCCGCATCATATTAAATAAACTGATACGCATATGCCGCGCAAATCGCTCGTTAACCATTTCAAGCGAAGGCATCCGCCCACGCACGATCCGATCTTGCGATGAAAAGTCGTAGGGTCTGGCAACACTGGGGTCTAGTGACTCTTCCTCGACATCTATGTCGCCATCATCAACACCGTGGAGTAGCGCATCTATTTCATCTTGGCTTAATAAATCAGACATGTTTTCTTCACTGCATTACAAAACTAGTAAATAGGACTTTTTCAACGACAGGTTGTCCAACAATATCTTTCAGTGTCGCTTGGACAGTTTCTAGTGATTGTTGCTGTAATTTAACCCGGCCATCTGGTGTTTTTAATTCATCAGCGGACTGCTGACTCACCAACATCAATACGTCATTTTTAAGCTGTGGCATATGATCTTTCACGATATCTTCGTTTTCAGCTCCTCTGACCATAAATGTCATTTTTATTTGAACAGTACGACTTTTTCTTTCGCCCGGTAAATTACTAGTAATAGCTTCGGGTACACCAACATAAATTGCGGGCTCTTTATTCACTGGTTTAGCAGCTTCTTCACCTTCTGCGGTTTCGGCTGGCGCTTCTTCTTCGCCGCCCATCATAAAAAATGCGGCTGCACCACCTCCAATCAACAATACTGCTGCAATAATAATGATGAGCATTTTGCTTTTGCCTTTACCGGCACCGCCTTCAACATCAATCTCTAAATCTTGATCTTCATTAGCCATAGTTGCCCCAATTTAAATATTAATTAAGAAGATGCTATGTAGTTGTTATGCAATACATATACCACTTTAGCAATTAGATTAAACTCATTAATATCAATAAGTTAAGTTTTTTGACTCTTAAAATTACAGGTAAACTGTCAAATTGTTGGCTTGGTTTTCTGACCTTTGATATAAATCAGCCAAAAAACTGTCCCACCCAAGTATAGATGGGGATTACGGGTTATTTGATCTTGTTTTGGACTATTATAAATAGCAGTGATGGTAATATCTGTTTGCGAAATATGCGATCGGTGTGAAAAAATTTTCCTACAACGATTATTTGAAATAAAAGGTTATTTGAGAAAAAACCTCGCCATTGTGTCGATATTAATCGCATTATAATTATTGCGCTTTTCAATTTGGCTGGCATTAAAATCGACACAACAAATTCATTTATTTTTGATTGCTTGCTTAGCGCCCTTGAATATCAAGCCCGTCATCATTAATACCGCTTGTTATATCCCGGTTTTTACTGTCAGTTTCCATATGGCCTTCGATTCGTTCAGGCGATAGTTCTGTTTTACCATCGCGTGTTAATGCTGCTTGTGCATTGAGCGAGCGGGTTTCTTGATTCACTTGATATATAGCGCTGGCAGAATCCAAGTCTTTTGCGTTCACGCCGGCAATAGTTTCACGATTACCCAAAAAGGTTTTCATTTCGCTGGTAATTTTATCTAAATCGTCATCGGCTTTATGCATTTCTAAAATACGGCGATAAAATTCCAGATTATTACTGCCGCTTTCAGCGAAACAGCTGGTGACAATTCGCGATGTGATAATCCACGGCGTCATGCTGGAGCGAACAACAACATTTTCAGACCGGGTGCTATCATGAATGCTCGCACCGGTACTGACCTTGGATTCAGAATACGTCCCATTACATTGAAACAAAACAATTAACGATTCAAAATGCATCTCTGCCCAAAATATATGTGCTGTGTTACTAATAATTCGTCCAAAAATCCAAATAAGTGCAGGATAAATTAATGCATCAAGTGCCGCGATGGGAGCCGTTTTAATCAAAGTAACAGGCTCAATTGCCTGATAAAACATAATGGCGGCTATCACCAATAACAGCTCACCAGCAATTGTACCTACAATTCTTAGCGATTTAAAAATAGGTATCATCGGCACTTCACGATATACCGGCTGGGTTTCTTGAATCATTTCACCCGAAAATTTACCTTTGTCGTTGCTGCCTTGCTCTACCAGATTGGCGTCAAAGTCTCGATAAACCCGGTTAGGAATTTCTTTGTAACGACGGTTTGCCATTACTATATTTTCAAAATTAATAAAAATTTCTTGCGGGTGAATACTTTCTTGCCAATTATTTCTAAATTCAGAGACTTCAGTTTTTGGCTCGGCTTGAGTCGCTCGCAAATAAGTTAATAACAGCCCATAAGCAGCAGCAAGTAACCCCAATACAGTCATGGTAATAATATAAGCAGAAGCCGAAAGTGGTAACTCAGGTAAGCGAAAAACTTCGTGATGGACATAACTTAAGCCCACAGGAGATAAAATGGAAAATGCCACCATCATAACAATCCCCTTGGTACTGGCACTTTCTACACTGACTTGCGCGACGCGCTTTAGTGGTGAACGTTTACCTGCCCATAATAAAAACAAAAATACCGCTAAAATCACACTCAGCCAATCAAGCACTGGCGTATCATTAATTTGTGTCAGTCCAGTTGACCCCGAAAACCAGGCTAATCCATAGCATAAAAAGGCCAATATACTATAAATCAAACCGCTACTTAATTGTTGCGCGGTTGTGCGAATTGGATAAGGAGTAAATAATAAACGCGGCATTAACGTATGGATTAATCGAGCCAGCCAACCTTGCGGTTCAACAAATGTAAGGTTTTTACGACCCATAAGCATTTGTTCAAGTTCTTTGTCGTTATAGGCAATATAGCTCTCGCGGACATGCGATTCACTTTTGGCCATATTACGTGCCAAACTGGCAGGAACGCCGCGCCCAACAAAAAAGCGCATCACTTTAAATAAACCGACACCCACAGCAACAACGCCATTTCCCAGCAAAATTAAGCCTATTGCTAACGATAACCAACCGGCCTCTTTCGCCCCTTGGGCGACCAAATCCTTCACGGCCAGCAATGCGACAATGCCCAGCAAAGTCACAATCACACCTCGAATTGTGAGAATAAGTCCTTCAAATTTAAATGGATTTTTGATACCTAACGTATCCGAACCATATTCAAATGCCATTTTTTCCCCTGCTTAAAAATATAGATAGAAGGTGTAGCTTTACCGAAAAAGACTATCGCCAAGGTTGGAACCATAGACACTTTAGGTTTCAGTATTCAACAGTAAACACTGAGAGCTAAACAGTGAGTGCCTTTTAAAGTTGGCCTTATATTATGGGAAACAGGCGGATTTGCCAAACTGAAATAAGCGGGTATTCCCAATTTTCAAGAATACCGCCGAGATAATTTGATTAAATTTGTGATTAGTTTTGCATGGCTTGCCAAGGCTCATCGAGTGATTCATTCACATTCGTCTTATTTTTACTGGGCTCAACCGACGCTTTACTCTGATCAATTGATGTCTCATCGGGTTCGGAGAGTATCTGACACATTGTTGGTCCATCAATATTCCCCCCGCTGACAATTAACCCGATATTCCCTTGAGGGGTAAATCGACCACTTAAAATAGCGGCCAAAGGAATCGCCCCCGAAGGCTCAACCACCATTTTCATACGATAAAATAAAAAGCGAACAGCCTCTTTAATAGCCGTCTCAGATACCGTTATCATTTGATCAACATAACGTAAAATCAGTGGAAAAGTTAGATCACCGAGGGAAGAGGTACGAACACCATCTGCAATGGTTGCAGGGTTAGTTGTCGCTTGTAGGCGGCCAGCATAAAAAGATCGAGTTGCGTCATCAGCCAACTCCGGCTCAACCCCAATAATCTGACAATCAGGATTAATATTCTTGGCCGCCACCGCAATACCACTGAGCAAACCACCGCCACCACAGGGAACAATAATCGCATTTAAATTTGGTACCGCTTCAAGCAACTCACAGGCAACCGTCCCTTGACCAGCAATCACTGATTCGTGATCAAATGGTGGAATTAAGGTTAAGCCTCGCCGACGCAATATCGCATCAGCAACGGATTCCCGAGTTTCAGTTTGGGGATTATAGGTAATGACCTCAGCACCATAAGCACGAGTTGCCTGCAATTTCGTGGTCGGCGCATTTTCTGGCATCACAATCGTCGTTGCTACATTCAACAGTTGGCCGACACAAGCAATCGCCTGGGCATGATTACCAGATGAAAAAGCTAACACCCCACGCTCTTTTTCCCACTCGGTCAATCGTGCGATCGCATTAAAAGCACCACGAAATTTAAACGCGCCAACCCGTTGTAAATTTTCACATTTAAAGAAAAAGCTGGCATCAGCAAACTGCTGATCTAATGTGGCCGAAGTAATAATTGGCGTAATATGTGCTTGGCCATACAAGCGCTCTTTTGCCGCTTTGATTTGTTGAAACATTGGTGCCCCCGATTGCAAACTCAGCTTAGTGTAAAGCAATTAGATAGCAATAAGAAATACCTCAGCACAAATTAATTTGCGATTTTTACATAAAAAAATAAACGACTTTTTTATGCGTTTAATCGTGATTGAAAACTCATATTTAATCCACCAGGAACACGGGTGAAATAAATCCGTTCGCCATGCGCTTCCATTGGCCCCATTAGTTCAACACCTTGATTACTTGCAGCTTCAGCTAATTTATCAGCATCGTCAACAACCAGTTGCAACATAATACCAGCAGGCATTTGCTCACTTTGTTGCCACACTTCTAGCCAACTATCATCATTGAGTGTTTTAAATATTCCACCGTCACAAGATTCTGATTGACCAAAACTGTTAGAGAACCCCAGCTTTTGTTCAAAAAACTGAATCACATCGTTAGACTGCTCACTCACCAAACAAAATCTCAAACCTAATAGTTGCATTGTTGTTCTCCTGTATTTAAAAAACGCTTGTTGTTATTAATTTTTTAAACGGGGTATAGCGCGGCACAAGCCATAGATATCAGCATAAGAATTCTAAAACTTTATTTGAAGCTAATATTCTGTGTCGTGCGAATGGGAAAAAATTATTGATAACCATTGCAATGAGTCATAATTAATAACGCGCTTATTCTGCTTGCCGTCATTAAAACGCGCAATGGATAGTCTTTAACCAGGCAACTAACAAGCTACTCGCAGTCTATTTGTTAAGTCGTTTTTTAACTTAAACTAATTTATAAACTATTGATTACCGTTAAACACCAAGGGGTTATTGGTGTAGGTAATTGGGCTAAATCAAACCATTCAATTTGCGCACACAATTCGGGTTCTTTATTGTCGATTTTACCACGCCAGTCAGTCACTCGAAAAATCGTGTGACGAATGTTTTCCTGATTATCAATTAGAGTCATCAGGCTTTCACAATCAATTAGCTGAATGCCGAGCTCTTCATAGAGTTCTCGACGTAAAGCATCTTCAAGATTTTCAGACTTTTCAACATGTCCAACGGGAAACGTCCAAAATCCGGGAAAATGCCGAGTATTTTTACGCAAACACAAGAGCACGCTGTTATTTTGTTCAAATAAGCCAGAAACAATTGACGTATATTTCATATCAAATCAGTATCTATTAAATCTATTAAAAATAAACGTAGTAGAAAAACCATCCCCATGACAGGAGTAATAATCCCCAAGGCAAATATCGTCCGCCAACTGATGGTCGCGTATAGCTAGCGGCATTATCTGTTTGCGATACTTCGTTATCAACATAATCTTTAGGTGCCTGCAACGGTTCACCAGACTTGACTTTGCGCAACCGCTTATCTAAATCTCTGGCTTTTGCTTTTTGCTGCTTTTTATACTGCTCAATACCTTTTTGTATACCTTGTGCAATTAGCTTGGTTTGCTCTTTGGTTTGTCCGGGTTTTTGAATACTTTTGGCCACACGCTCTGCTTCAGCGATTGTTTCGGGCGAGGTTTTAAATTTCTTTTTATTCAAAATAATAACTCTTTTTTATCTCTATATTTTATGTGTCGATGATAGGTTAATTTAACACAATTTTATGGGGTTTGGTCTTACATCCTTAATTGTGCGTTGATATTTTATTATTACAGCATCTGCGCATAGGTATTTAATTAAATCAACTGTTTGGTTATAACAAGCCTATTTAGAAGCCAGCTCAAGTCAAGCCATGGACAGGTATTTTGCCTGAACCGTATTTTTTTAATTGTGATACTTTAATCAGTTCAATCCACTTAAATTTTTACAGCCAATTCGCAAGTAAATTGATACAATGCCCGCCTTTTATACAATTGACCGTTTACGCACACCTTGATTGAATGGCTTTTTAAGCGTAAGTTTTTGTTAATACTGCTACTTTAGGAAGACCGTTGACCCAAGCCCAAAATAATATCGTTGTGAAAAAACGCTATCTTTTTTACATTTCACAAAATTACTCTTTTGAGATTTTGCGCCCAATTCAACAGCAAATCCTGTCGCGTGGCGATGAATGTGCCTGGTTTGTCGAAGGCAGTGATGTTAATCTGACCTTTTTTAGACACAATGAACAGCGTCTCAAATCAATTGAAGAAGCTATCGCCTTTAATCCACATGCCGTTTTTGTACCTGGTAATATCGTCCCTGACTTTATTCCTGGTGTAAAGGTACAAGTATTTCATGGCTTGGAATGGAAGAAAAAGGGCCATTTCAGTATTCGCGGCTTTTTTGATCTCTATTGTACGCATGGCCCAATTACTACCAGCCGTTTCAATCAAATGGCAAAAGTTGCCCGCCACTTTTTAGTTAAGGAAACCGGGTGGCCCAAGCTTGACCCCCTATTTCAAATTGCACCTTACTCACTACAAACCGAAAAACCAGTAGTGTTATTTGCGCCAACTTTTTCACCGAATTTGACATGTGCCCCCATTTTATTTGAAGAAATCAAACGTCTGGTTGCTACCGATGAGCATTTTTGGCTGGTTAAATTTCATCCCAAAATGAACCCTGACTGGATCGCTAAATATCACACCATTCAAGCAGACAATTATCGAGTGGTCGATACGGATTCGTGTTTGCCGCTGTTAAAACGCGCTCATGTACTTTTATCAGACACTTCATCGATTATTGGTGAGTTTTTATTATTAAATAAACCAGCTATTACTTTTAATAATGCAGCACCAGGCGAGTATTTAATTAATATTCAATCAGTAAATCAACTCAACAATGCCATTAATCAGGCGCTCAATAACAATACTCAATTGATTCAGCAAATTACTCAAGCCAATGCCCAATTACACCCATTTACCGATGGGCTGTCGGCACAACGTGTGTTAGCCGCAACCGACCAACTCATCGCGCACCGCCCTGCTACACTGAAGCGCAAACCACTTAATTTGCTACGTAAGTTTAAGATTCGAAAAAAATTAAATTATTGGAAGCTTTAATGAATATCTTTGTTTTTGCCAGTACTTATGCCTCCTATAACAGCTACCGTCCTGAAGCCGAAATATTTATTGGTTTAGCCAGACTGGGTCACAAAGTAACGGTTATGACCAATGCCGGTGATGAGCAGCGAGCCCGTTATCTTGAAGCCGGTGTTAAAGTAATGGACGGTGAGCCACGTAGAAAAATCTGCTTTCAATCAATCAAGAAAATTCGAGAAGAGTTAAAGTCAACACACTACGATATTGTTTATGCCACTAACTCAAAAACCATTCCAAATGCTGGTTTTGCCTGTATAGGTTTCGACTGCAAATTCGTCGTTTATCGCGGTACAACCGGTGGGCTCTATCGACATGATCCGTCAGCTTATTTAACCATCTTACACCCAAGAGTTGATGGTGTTGTTTGTGTTTCTAATGCGGTAAAAGAAGATGTATTAAAACGCGTGTGGAAGAAAAAACAAAATGTCGTGACGATTTATAAAGGGCATGACATCAATTGGTATCATGTTACGGCAAAATCTCTCACAGAGTTTGACATTCCAGATAATAGTTTCACGGCAATATGCGCGGTCAATTCAAGACCAAGTAAAGGTATTTCTGTCATGTTGGAGGCAACCCATCAACTTGCCTCACTGGAAAACCTGCATTTGCTTTTAGTGGGTCGAAATATGGATAAAGAACCTTTTTCAACACTGATTGCCAATAGTCCCATGAAAGACAGAATCCATGTAACCGGCTATCGCTATGATGTACCAGAACTTATTAAATCAGCCAATGTGTTGGTCCAGCCATCAATCAGTGGTGAAGGATTACCGCGAGCAGTGATGGAAGCCATGGGACTTGGCACGCCGGTGGTTATTACGACTACTGGCGGCGGAAAAGAAGTTATTGAAAATAACAAATCGGGGTTTGTGGTTCCGATAAAGTCTCCCACGGCAATCGCTGAAAAAATAGAATACCTATATCATCACCCTGAAGTTGCCGAAGCCATGATAAAAATCAATCAGCACAAAATTCAAACAGAATTATCATCAAAGCAAACGGCAGTCAATTATGCTGAATATTTTCAACAATTGCTCGAGCGTTAATACAGATTGTGGGCTTTCAGCTAAAATTTTGACTGAAACAGCGCAATTTTGCGCTGACTTAGAGCACTGGTAAGTAAACACCCAAGGATTTCAGTTTTGGCTATCAGGTTTTCTCCGCAGTAATCGCAATCATCCATACGCTGCCTTTTTCTCGCGCTAGCTTTACTTGCGTCTCAGGATAACTGGTAATCTCGATGGGCCAGTCAACCAGAACATTTTGCGGCGGATCATATGGCTTAAGCGGTGCACTTTGCTCACGCCATTTCTCGATATGAACATTAGTCCAATGTTCATTCATCAAATAAGACTGAATCTTTGCCAAATCACCCATAATAAACATTTCATGACCATGAAAATGAATCGGCGCATCAAAATAAATGGTGCCACCCGGCTTTAACACTCGGGCAACTTCAGCAAAACAAGCAGCATAATCAGATGGCTCTCGCAATGCTGCGCCCGCCTTTTGACCCCAATGCTCAATCGATTGAATCGCAAAAATTTTATCAAATGTCTTATCTTCAAAAGGAATATAGGTCGCATGTCCATAACCACCCTTGCCAAGTTGCGCTACTTCAGATTTTGGCCGACGCGGCTCGATTCCAGTCCAGGTGCCGCCACTGCGCTTAATTAAATTACGCGCGAGCATAAATTTGCCAAAACCAATTTCTAGCACTTGCTGATTTTGACAATCATGTAAATGTGCTTCAATGCTGGACACAACACACTTACGCAAAGGCGACCCAAAACCAATTGAGCATTGCTGACGCTGAGCATTAAAACTGGGACAGTCAACACAGTTAACCTCACGATAACCGTCAACGTCTTTCCAATAGGCTTTACCCCATTTTTGCTGACATTTTTTGGGGCTTATTGTCAGGCTGTGCCAGCGTTTTAAAAGTGAATCGCGTTTTGAATGCATAGTGATTTTCGTTTTCTTGTTGTTAATTTAGAGGTCTGTATTTGACATTAATATTGAGATTAACCAGGGCATTAGACAAGCCGGTTTAACCAAACTCTTGGCAATTATTCCGTATCAGCTTTCTACTATCAATAACCAAGCATCAATAACCTTTCATCAGTTGCCAACAACCCAATATCAATACGCTAAATTTAATCTCTCAATATAAATAACACAAAAGCAACCTTTCATCATTGTTTATTTGGTATTTAGGCAGCATCACGCTAATTATAAAACCTAACAATGTGAAACACCGACATTCGCTGGTTATTTATTATTATTTTTCAGTTTATCACTTAACAATTGTTCAATTTTTTCCATCACATTGGCAACGCTGATTTCAGCCATCAGCAATTGCCCTTTAACACGCGTCCCCCATGGAAGTTGCCCACTACGCTTTCCTGTTTGTTGTAGCAATATTTTTTCATACACCGATACCACATAATGTAAATATTTGTAGGGCCCAGTACGTTTTGGATTGCTATGAGCATATAAACCAACCACCGGCGTATCAACAGTCACGGCCATATGGGCCGGGCCAGTATCTGGCGCTAAAACGAAATGCGCCTGCTTTAATACAACTAAAAGTTGCTTGAGCGAAGTTTTCCCAACTAGATTGATCAACGTATTATTTAATGGGTTATTACTCAATTGCATAATTTGTTCAGCAAGATGCAGTTCTGTAGACGTTGGCGCACCACAAATCACAACCTTTAAGTTTTTCTCAATCATTTTATCCGCAACCTGAGCATAGCGCTCAGCTAACCAGTTGCGTTCGGCTTTACTCGCCGCGGGCACAATAACCATATAATCATGGTCAAGATTGAGTGTTTGGCGTTGTTGTAGCCACCATTGCTCATCAGCAGCAGTCATCGGCATTTGCCAGCTTAATTGATAATCTTTATTAACACCCAGCGCTTGCGCAAAAGCTAAAAAACCCTCTGCGACATGCGGCGAATCTTGTGGCGCAACCTTTTGATTGGTAAATAACCACTGACCTTCTTTTGCCCGTCGCTGGTCAAAGCCCCACTTATGTTTAGCTCGAATAAACAATGTTGCTAAACTGGCACGCAACGCTACCTGCATGTGAAGTAAAACATCAAACTGCTGGTTACTTAACGCGCTTTTAAGCGCAAAATAAGCCGAAATTCCTGCCTTTTTATCAAAGACGATAAATTCTACGCCAGGCAGTTCTTTAACTAATTGATATTCGACTTTACCAATAATCCAGGTAATTTTTAACCTTGGCCATTTTGCCTGAAGCGCCTGCACAGTGGCTACTGCATGACAAACATCACCAATTGCTGATAAACGCAGTAAACATATGGATTTAGGTTCAGTCATTCAAACTACATCTTTTCACTTATTTTTGACTCATGCTATTCTAAAGTAATTTTTTAAAAGCCTCTATGATTATCGGGTTTATACATTGTCTATCGAAATTATCAGTACTGGCGAAAGCTCACTCTTACTACCACAAATTAACCACCAATTGATAAAGCTGGTAAAACCTGAGTGGTTTGAGATTGATTTCTGGCAACAGCAAAATGCCGTTACAGGTCAATCAAAAGGCCGCCATATTACCTGGTTTATTGGTAATCAAGATGACGAATGGGTGCTCAGACACTATTATCGTGGTGGCTTTATGGCCAAGCTAACGAAAGATAAATTTTGGTTTCGCTCACTAGAGCAAACTCGTAGCTATCAAGAATTAAGCTTGTTATCCCAAATGTTTCAGCAAGGCTTACCGGTTCCTAAACCCATTGTTGGACAGGTCATTCGCTCAGGCTTTTTTTACCGCTCAGATATCATTATTGAAAAAATCCCACACACAAAAACGGTTGCCCAATATTTAAATTCCAGCGCCATGCCAGAAGCACTTTGGCACATTTTAGGCGGTATGATCGCCAAATTTCACCAAGCGGGGATTTTTCACTCTGACTTGAATATTCATAATATTTTAATTAACCAGCAAGAAGATTTTTGGTTAATCGACTTTGATAAATGTGAAAGCCGTTCAGTAAAGCGCTCATGGCAGCAAGCTAATTTAGCACGTCTCAAGCGTTCATTTGTTAAAGAAGTTCAACTTGGACGGATTAATCATTTTGCCCAACAGCAATGGCAGTGGTTACTCTATGGCTATCGACAGTTTCAACATAAAAAATAATCGTTCAGCGTTTTGATAAGCTAGTTCTTACCGGTGACATAACAATCTTGCAGTTATTTCAGCAAGTCGATTTACGCACCCTTGATTGGCTTGGATTAATCTTTTTGCCTGTTCGGCTTTCTGCGCTACCATTTCGGGGTGTGATAGCCACGTGTTCAGGGTTTGTCCAAGTTCAGCATCATCAACAACTATCTGCAACGCCTCCTGTTCAACAAACTTTTGCGTAATATCGGCAAAATTATAATAACTCGGTCCCATAATTACCGGCACACCACAGGCTAACGGCTCCAAAGGATTATGTCCGCCGCGCTCAATCAAGCTACCACCAACATAGGCGATATTTGCCAATCCACAATAAACCAACATTTCGCCGAGACTGTCACCAATCAAAACTTGATGCTGCTGGATCACCGGTACACTTTCACTTCGACACACCGCCTTAAACTCAAAAGTTTTGACCATCTGTTTGAAAGGAATAAATTGCTCAGGGTGGCGCGGTACACCTATCAATAACAAATCAGGAAATTGCTTTAACAACTGTTGATGAACCGTCAATATTGTTGAAAACTCACCAGGATGAATACTGGCAGCTACCCATACACGACGCTCACTAATTGTCCACTGAGCGGTTAACGACTTCTGGAGTGCCAAAGTGTCAGGAGAAATGGCAATATCAAATTTTATGCTTCCCGTTGCTTCGATACAGGTTTTTGCCGAGTTACACAATTGCTTAAAATTTTCAACATCGGAGGTATATTGAGCAGCTATCACTTGAATCCGGGAAAATATTTGTCTGGAAAATCGGGCAAACTTTAAGTAACTAGATAAGGATTTGGAGGACAGACGGGCATTCGCCAGTAACACGGGCACAGACTGCTGCTGACATTGAAAGAGTAAATTGGGCCACACTTCAGTTTCCATTAATATCACCAGCTGCGGCTTTAAAGTTCGAATAAATCGCCCACTCGCTCCAGGCCAATCAACAGGTAAATAATGATGAAAAACCTGCTCACCAAAAAGCTGCCTGACCATCGCTTTACCTGTTGGCGTTGTCGTGGTAACCACTAAGGGCAAATGAGAAAAGTCTACTAGTAAACGTCGAATTAGAGGCGCGGCAGCAATTGTCTCACCAACGGAAGCACAATGAATAATAATCCCATGCCTTGCAGCGTTGCGCGTATTTAATCCTAACCGAGCGAGGATTCCCTCACGATATTCCGGTGCTTTAACCGCCCTGAAAAGCAAATATCCCCAAATCAATGGGGATATTAAATATAGCAATAAACAATAAACTAGACGCGACATAATGTCTTTGCTACAGACAAACTAATCAATAGCCAGTCAATCATTGGCATTTGCGTCAAAATTTGATGGCTTTTTACCCGCCTTGTTAACTTGCTTCGCTTAAGCAATCTGCTGGGCTGGTACGACGTTTGATTCACTAAACTCAATCGCTGCTGGAGTTAGACGACGGAGCGGCTTTTTCGGTACTCGATTTTGCTGTACCCGACTTATTTTTAAAGTCAGTTTCATACCAGCCGGTGCCTGTTAACCGAAATCCTGCCGCAGAAATTAACTTGGTTAATTCGGGTGCTGAGCATTCAGGGCAATCTTTGAGCGGATCATCACTGATGCGCTGAAGTTTTTCTAAACGATGATCGCAGGCATTACATTTATATTCGTAAATTGGCATTATTCACTCAACCTCAAAATTACGTAAAAGTCTCAAAACGGATAATGGCCTCTATATAAGGCTGATAGGGTTTATTTTAAAGTTTTTCTTCAAATTCTGTAAATTTTTTTAAGCGAAATGCTCATCGGAAGATGTTAGAAAGTTATTTTCGCTGCTAAAATACGCCTCCAATTGGGAAAATTGAGCAAAAACAAGAGTAAATCCATGAAAACAACGCAGTATTTATTAGCCACACTCAGAGAAGATCCAAGTGATGCAGAAACCATTAGTCATAAACTGATGCTGCGCGCGGGGTTGATTCGCCGAGAAGGTTCAGCATCGGGCCTCTACTCGTGGTTACCCACTGGATTAAAAGTGCTGCGCAAAGTTGAAGCTATTGTCCGTGAAGAAATGGATGCAACTGGTGCCGCCGAAGTGCTAATGCCAATGGTACAACCTGCCGATTTGTGGGAAGAATCAGGCCGCTGGTTTGACTTTGGACCAGAACTGCTGCGCATTAACGATCGTCACCAACGGGAATTTTGTCTTGGTCCAACCCATGAAGAAGTCATTACGGCAATTGTACGTGATGAGATTCGCAGTTATAAGCAATGTCCGGCAGTTTTTTATCAAATTCAAACCAAATTCCGTGATGAAAGACGCCCTCGCTTTGGTGTTATGCGTGCCCGAGAATTTTTAATGAAAGATGCATACTCCTTTCATACCAGCGAGGAATCTTTAGCCGAAACTTACCAGGTAATGCATGAAGCCTATCATCGAATATTCTCTCGTCTTGGTCTTGAGTTTCGTGCCGTTATTGCCGATACCGGCTCTATTGGTGGTAGCAAATCTCATGAGTTCCATGTGTTGGCTCAATCTGGTGAAGATGCAATTGCTTTTAGTGATACCAGTGAATATGCCGCCAATATTGAAAAAGCAGAATCACTTGCACCTTTAAATGTTCGCCCGGAAGCCAGCAGTACATTGCAAAAAGTTGCCACTCCTGATGCACGCTCTATCGATTCGGTATGTCAGCAATTATCGGTCGAACCACAACAAACAATTAAAACCTTAATTGTAAAAGGCGCCTTAGAAGAATCACCGGCAATTGCCATTTGTTTACGTGGCGACCATGAACTCAATGAAATTAAAATTGAAAAACATCCTTTAGTTGCCGCACCTTGCCATTTACTCGATGAAGCTGAGGTGCGTCAGGCGGTAAACTGTGCGGTTGGCTCAATTGGTCCCGTGGGCCTTAATATCCCAACCATTATCGATAGAGATGCGGCTGTTGTAGCCAACTTTGTATGCGGTGCGAATGAAGATGGCTTTCATATGACCGGCGTAAACTGGGAGCGCGATGCGCCAATTACTGAAACTTTTGATTGCCGTAATATCGTTGAAGGCGACTCAAGCCCCGATGGGCAAGGCAAACTCACCATCAAGCGCGGTATTGAAGTGGGCCATATATTTCAGTTAGGTACCAAGTACAGCGAAGCAATGAAAGCCAATGTGTTAAGTGAATCCGGTAAATCTGTCACTTTATCAATGGGATGCTACGGTATTGGCGTATCACGAGTGGTTGCCGCAGCCATTGAACAAAACCATGATGAATACGGTATTATCTGGCCAGATAATATTGCTCCCTTTCAGGTAGCCATTGTGCCAATGAATATGCACCGCTCACATCGCGTCGCCGAAGCTGCCGATAAACTTTACCAACAGTTACGTGATGCCAAAATAGAAGTTATTTTCGACGACCGGAAAGAAAGAGCTGGTGTCATGTTTGCTGATATGGAACTAATTGGTGTACCTCACCGCATCGTTATCAGCGAGCGCGGCATCGACGCAGGCACCTTTGAATACAAGCATCGTCGAGATAATGAAAAGTTGAATATCCCAATTGATGAAGTATTTGCATTTGTTCAACAAAAAGTGATTTAAAATAGCCTAGACTAATAATTAGTCCTATTTTTCATGGGTTTATGTTTTTATGCATTTTTCGTTTTTTATACGATTTGACTTACGCAATTGACTTATTGGTTTAATCAAATGGTCAGATTACCGTTAATCAATGTCGGAGTAATAATTGTACTGTTATTGGCTGGACAGTCGCTCATGGCGGCTGTCCAGGAAAAACCCGATCAAGCCTTTCGAGTAAAGCTGGCCAAATTAATCAAAAAATCTAGCGGCTCATTTGAGGATAGATTTGAAGCTGAAGTGTGGTTATTAGAGCAAGCGCTGAGAATAGCAAAAGTTGCTCCGCATATTCCCGAAGATGAACGACTGGCTATTTTACGTCTGGTCCACCGAGAAGCTAAAAACTTTGCACTGGATCCATTGCTGGTACTGGCATTGATTAATGTCGAAAGTAATTTCGACCAGTTTGCAATATCCAGTGCTGGCGCACGTGGTTTAATGCAGGTGATGCCATTTTGGAAAAAGGAAATTGGTACGCCTGATGACAGCTTGTTTGATATGCAAACCAATATTCGGTATGGCTGCGCCATTCTTAGTCTTTATCTTGAAAAAGAAAAACAAAATACCACTCAAGCACTGGCCCGTTATAACGGCAGTAAAGGACAAGACTGGTATCCTATGCGGGTTTACAAGCATATGCGTAAAACCTGGCACCCTTAGCACTATTAATGCCTGACACTTTTGCATGACTCAAATTTGCTATAACGCCCCCTCACGAACCAAAACAGGACTGGTTTTAACTGGTGGCGGTGCACGCGCGGCTTATCAAGTCGGCGTATTAAGTGCAATATCTGACATTATTTACCGTGAAGAATGTGGCAATCCTTATCCTATTATTACAGGTACTTCTGCAGGAGCGATTAATGCGACCGTTTTAGCCGCCTATGCCAGAACCCCAAGGTTAGGAATTCGAAGTCTGCAAAGAGTTTGGGGCAACTTAAGTGTCGATCAGGTTTTTCGCGGCGACATGCTCGGTATTATGCAAAACTCTTCAAAGTGGCTATGGTCAATTTTTTCCAGCAACTTCCATTTAAAGCATCAACTCAGTTTACTCAACAATGAACCACTCAAACAATTACTCAGTAAAGTGATGCACTACAATATCATTCAAGAAGCTATTGATGCCGGGAATCTGCATGCTTTATCAATTACCGCTTCGAGTTACTCTACCGGACGTTCAATTTCTTTTTTTCAAGGTGTCGCTGAACTGAATGACTGGCAAAGATATCGTCGTTGTGGCAAACGAACACGCATTAATCGTGATCATCTACTGGCTTCTTCAGCCATTCCCTTACTCTTTCCAGCAGTCAATATTGATAATGAATTTTACGGTGATGGATCCGTCAGATTTTTAGCCCCTATCAGTCCGGCCATTCATTTAGGTGCTGATAAAATTTTAATCATCGGTGTCGATCCTATTCGTGAAGAATTACCCGAACAAACCAATGCCATTCATTACCCTTCAGTTGCGGATATTGCAGGACATGTTTTAGACAGCGTTTTTATTGATAGTCTCGACAGTGATATTGAGCGCATAAGACGAGTTAACAAAACAATAAAATTAATTCCACAAGCGGTCAGAGAATTACAAAGTAATTTACGCCCGATTGAAACCTTTGCAATCTCACCAAGCCAGGATTTAAGTTTATTAGCCAGCAAACATTTTCATACCCTGCCTCGACTCATTCAGTTTTTCTTTCGGCGCATTGGTATTAATCCGGGTGAAGGTTCAACCGTACTAAGCTATTTGTTATTTGAATCAAGTTACACCAAAGAGTTGATAGAGCTGGGATATCAGGACACTTTTCGACAGAAGTCGGAGGTGATCGAATTCTTCTTAAATCGT
The DNA here is from genome assembly GCF_040719265.1 of Aliikangiella maris. NCBI lineage: Bacteria > Pseudomonadati > Pseudomonadota > Gammaproteobacteria > Oceanospirillales > Pleioneaceae > Aliikangiella > Aliikangiella maris. The sequence goes on from NZ_JBFDAH010000007.1 coordinate 201,949, forward strand.
TAGAACAAAATGCAATATAACAAATTCGCTAAGAAACTAATCATCTAAAAACAAAATTACTCAGTCATATAACTGTCAAATTTCATGAAATATATCGCAATTACTTTATATTTTTCTTTGGATTTATGACATTTTATCAATGTCAATCTATACACCAAAAAGAAGAATGCCATTCTCCTCACAAATTCAAAGGATTCAATGTAATAAAACTGTCATATTTTAACTGCACAATCGCGCACCAAAGACACTCATATAAAACCAAGCAGACATTAATCATGTTAAGAAATATACTGATATCTTTAATTGCTATTGTCTCGATCGCACTAATCTTAACAGGGATTATTAATTTTAATATATTGCGACTGCCTAATCCGAACACACCACATAATGGTCAAGCTGTTGAAGAATTAATTCTAAAAGGCTCGAATACTGTCGGTGAAAGTTTTGCCCCCATTTTGGCAAAAGCTTATCTTAGAAGTATTGGCGCAATTTTAGTCAGAGAACATCAATTAGAAAGCCCAGTTGAAAAATATATTGAAGGAACGATTCCCAATAAAAATAAATTGGTGCGCATTGAAATTCGTGCTCATGGTTCAAGTACTGGTTTTAAAGCACTCGATGAAAACTCTACTGAAATTGCGATGAGCTCTCGTCCAATTAAAGAAAAAGAAGCCAAAGCATTAGCCGACAAATTTGGTGTTGTTGATGAACATCCCATTGCGCTTGATGCGCTTGCGATTGTTACTTATCCAACTAATCCAATTGATCAGCTAACCGTAGAAGAGATTGCTCGATTATTTTCTGGTGAAATTTCAAACTGGGCACAACTTGGTGGTGAAGACTATCCGGTTAAAGTTTATAGTCGTGATAACAATTCAGGTACTTGGGATACTTTTAAAAACTTGGTGTTAAAGCCATTTGATAAAAAACTGAGTGATGATTCCGGACGATTTGAGTCCAGTAATGAACTAGTCAACAACGTTATTAATATGCCCGGTTCAATCGGTTTTATAGGGGTAACTTATGTGGGTGAATCTAAACTGTTAAAAGTTGCTCAATCAACTAACGAAACAGGTAAAATTCCAACCGGTTATACCATTGGTACTCAGGATTATCCACTGTCTCGAAAATTATATCTTTACACAAAGGGTCGAAAACACAGCAATCTGGCCAGCTCATTTATTGACTTCGTCAAACAAAATGAAGGACAAAAACAAGCCGAAAAAGTTGGATTGATTTCTTATTATCCAACTCATTATCGTCCCGATTTAAAAAATAAGAAAACACCACTTCGCTACAAAGACTTAGCCTCACTAGGACGCAGAATCACAGTAAATTTTTCATCCAATGTTTTTAGCATGGACGAATCCAAAGAAGCACGAGATATTGAAAGACTGGTTAATTTTACTAATCAGAACCCAGGTAAAAAAATTGTCTTGGTCGATTTTTCAAATTCACCTCGCCTGGCACAGCTTAAGCAAGCACTCAAAATGCATAATGTTCAAGTGTTAGATACTTTAAATATTCAATACAAAGAACGGTGGGAAGATCCTATCGAAGTCTGGGCACTTTAGTTTTAAGCATCTTGCTACCTCATGTACAAATTGAATTTTGTACAGATTTTATACTTTAAAAGGATTGACCTAATAACGGATTGGCAGCAAAAGGCATTGCAAAAAATAATTCAAAAGGATTTTATTGAGGGACGCTCATTTCATCAAGGATGATGAAATATTTATCTTATGGATCAGAAATTAAAGTTAGTCAATCGACAATTAAGCAGCAATAATAAAACGTAAGCTCTGCTGATTATCATCAGAATTGATGAGCGCTTGATTAATGAAAACCCCAGGAACGGCAGCCAATACATCATTATAATAAATAACGGGCAACCACTCGCGAATCCACGGCGGAATATTCAACTCTTGATAGATATTTTTTAAATTGGTCGAATGGTTGCGATAATCAGGTCGACATTTTTCGCCGCCCGCTCGAGGTTTAACAATTACCATTTCATCAGCTAGCGGTAAGCGAAGCCCATTTCCATTAATTCGTTGATAACTTAAGGTAACCTGATTGGAAAGTGTCAGCCTAGGCATTTTCAAATCCCACTGTGCTACCTTGAATTGTGCATCTGGCTGAATATTGGTTAAATAAAGATTTCCAGCAAAAGTTCTAACACGCTGTCCCGCAAATGCTATATCTATATTGAGTGAACGAAGCGTCAAAAGTAGATCTGTGGTTTGCTTTTGAGCAGCTAAGCTTTGTATGTCATCAGTAAGTTTTAACTGGCGTAATAATTCATCAATTTCTTGTGAAGATGGCGTACTTTGCGAATGAGAAGCCCCCCAAAAATAAAGCAGATTTTTCTGCCGTGCTACTGACAAGCTTGCTAGCTGCGCTAAATTAATTACGGCATTACCAGCACAACATAGCAACGCATCTTGTTCGGCAATTTCTCGAAGCAGCAAGGTTTGCTCCGTGGCTAAACGGGTAAAACGAGCCAATGTTTTTGCATAATGAGGCCAACGTTCAGCCAGTAATGGAAAAACTCTTTGTCGTAAAAAATTGCGAGAAAAATATGCATCTTGATTTGACGGATCTTCAATCCAGGAAAGCGCATGACTTGCAGCATAATCCTCAACTTGCCGTTTATCTGCACTAAGCATTGGCCTTAAAATTTGCCCATGACCAAGAGGCCGAGATTCAGGAATAGCGCCTGCTCCGGAAACTCCACACCCTCTGAGCAAACGAAACAACAAGGTTTCAGCCTGATCATTTTGATGATGCGCCATGAGCAAATGCTCATCCTTACCTAAAATTTGTTGAAAAAATTGATAGCGTGCATCTCTTGCCCGGTTTTCAATATTGGTTTGTCCATTCCAGTTGAGGGCGAGTCGATGTGTTATGAGCGGAATATTCTGCTGTTGGCATATCAATTGGCAGTGATGTTGCCAGTCATCGGAAGAGGACTGAATAGCATGGTTAATGTGCACCGCTCTAATTTGCGAAACCAACCCCGCATCAACCAGCTGCGCAACAATATGCAACAAGACTGTCGAGTCAATCCCGCCACTATAGGCTATAACCAGTTTTTTGGTGGCATGATACCGCTGTAGATTTTCGAAAACCAGATGCGGTAGCGACTCAAGGCTTTGCTCAGTCACCCTATGACCTCAAGCTTGTTAACCTTGGCTGTCTGACGACAGTGCATCTGGTTACATAACATCTGGTTACATAACATCTGATTACATAACAAGAACAGCTGACAACATAACCGATAAACTGGCGAAGGGAAAATATTGATCGCTTTACTTTGACCTGATCTTTGCCCTAATAGGTACCGATATGACAATGACAAAATGAGTCCGCCAACTGCACTTTTAATAAAATTAACACAGACCACACCAGAGTGTAGATTTTTCAGGTGGAAAGCTAGCTGCCATAGATGCTTGACCAACAAGCTTTCTCCTGAATATTTTTCCAGGTAAGGAGACGCAATACCAGCAATTAAGCCATGGTCGCCCAATCTTCCTGAACTCCATAAGACATTAAACGATCATAGCGTTGATCCAGCAGTTCATCTTTAGATAATACGTTAAGTACCTCTAAATCTTTAAGAATCCGCGCTTTTAATGCACTCGCCATTGCTTGATGATCACGATGAGCGCCACCTTCTGGCTCAGCGACAATTTCATTAATCAGCTTCAACTCTTTAAGGCGTGCCGCGGTAATGCCCATCGCATGGGCAGCTTCGCTGGCGCGCTCTGCACTTTTCCACAAAATTGAAGCACATCCCTCAGGTGAAATAACCGAATAGGTACTGTATTGGAGCATATTTACCCGGTCACCAACACCAATCGCCAGCGCCCCACCTGAGCCGCCTTCACCAATCACGGTACATACAATTGGCACCTTAAGACGAGACATCACTTTAAGGTTACGTGCTATCGCTTCGGATTGACCGCGCTCTTCTGCCCCAACACCTGGATAAGCGCCAGTGGTATCAATAAAGGTAATGATGGGCCAATTGAATTTTTCAGCCATTTCCATCAGACGCAATGCTTTACGATAGCCCTCTGGACGTGGCATACCAAAATTTCGTGCAATTTTTTCTTTGGTATCACGTCCTTTCTGATGCCCGATCACCATAATCGGTTTTCCATTCAACCGGGCTGGACCGCCGATAATCGCTAAATCATTGGCATAAGCACGATCACCAGCAAGTTCATCAAAGTCGGTAAACATCAGATTGATATAATCCTGAGAATAAGGCCGCAGTGGATGACGAGCTAGCTGGGCAATTTGCCAAGCATCTAGGTTAGAAAATATTTGTTTAGTCAGTTCCTTACTTTTCTTTTTTAGTCGTTCGATTTCTTCACTGATATTAATTTCGCTATCATTCCCAACCAATCGAAGTTCTTCGATTTGTGCTTCCATTTCCGCAATCGGTCGTTCAAATTCTAAAAAATTCATTGTATTTGCAACTACTCTTTAAGATTATTGAGTTCGAGTCTAACGAATTATTTTGATTATCAATCAAATATCACTTTAATCGATTTTTTTGGCACGACATTATTCTTGTTCTATTCACTCAAAAAAATCTAATAAAATCAATTAATAACAAATATTCACCAGTCCCAATTAAGTTCTGCGTTTGAAAATCAGCCTGCATTTTAACCCCTTTTATCCACAGATAAAACCTTCTATTCAATTACAAAGACGAATTAAAAAATAAGTTTTTCGCATCCAAATAATATATGGTTCACAATCTCATTATCCAAAAAGCTTTAAAATTCAGACTGGAGAGAATTTTATTTAGTTTTTACCCACTCTAAACTATAGTTTTACTAAGGTTGGCTATTAACATTGTTCATGTCACGACAGTTAAGAAATTTATTAAAGCAAAACAGACTTCTGGAAGAGAAAATCTTTTACGAGCCTCGGGAAACTGACTGGCGTCAACAATTGATAACTTCACAAGAATTGTCTGACGCTTTGTCTTGTCTAGCTAATCGAATTATTGAGAACCAGGCACCACAAGTGTCTGTTTTAAAAATGCTCAATGATGTTGATAAAATCAAAGGGCGCCCCTTATCTGCATTTGAGAAAAATGCTCTTCAGGTCGTAGAAATTATTTTTAATTTTCTACGCGAGAATACGCATTTTGATGCCAAATACTATCACGTACTCAATAGCTTACAGCTAGCCTTTACCCGTTTATCTCTAAATGATTTAAGTTATCTGGATAATTCAAAACATTCAGCTGTTCATTTTTTAAACCGACTTTTAGATGTGGGTTACCACTTTGATCACAACGCAGGGAAACTCGCTCAATATTTTATTCACGCGGTTGAACTGTTAGTTGACAGACTTGCTAATTATGAACAGGTCACCAGCCAGACATTTATTAAAGCCGACAAAATGCTCGATGAGTATTATTCAGGATTTAAAGATAAAGCCAATGAAAATATCAATAAGATTCTGGCTGAAATCAACAAAGATTTGCGACAAGAAGAAGCTAACCAATTCACTATGCAGCTGATTAAAAGCAAAACCCAGGGTGAAGAAATGCCCATATTTTTGCTCGACTTCTTTGAAAATAATCTGGCCCCAGTACTTCATCAAACGATTCAAGAGTTTGGCGTGCAAAGCAAACAATGCCAATTACTTTTAACTGATATGGATACTATTGCATGGAGTATTACCTGCCCCTATGGAGACCCGACTTACCAACAGCGATTTGAAGCGGATGTGAGTGATGCAATGAAACGGGTTTATAACCAGCTCAATGAAGCGGGGCTAGTCGATGAATATGTCAAAGAGTTTTTTATCGAAACAGAAACATTTCATGGAAAAAAATTACGCGGTGAAAGAGTCAGTTATGATGTGATGATTGCCGCAGATATATTTGCTGATGAAGAATATGATAATAACGAACTCGACCAATGGGATCAGTCGGCGCCAGCTTTTTTTGATGTCGATACACTAAAAGAAGGCCAGTGGTATACCCTTAAAGTTGACAATAATAAAATACGCAGCCAGCTACTTGCAATTAATCGAATTGCCAAACAAATCATTTTTGTCAATTTATCAGGCGAATCAGTGGCCAATATCGAATTTGATAATGTTGACTTTTTAAACCATAACCTTCAATTAATTGAAGGTGAAGGTCAGGCCAAATACCAGCATGCACTTAAAGCATTAATTCGAGAATTGCAGGCAAGATTAGATATATTAAAAAATGAGTATCAGCAATTTCTCAAGAAAAAAGCCAAAGATAAAGCCCAAAAAGAGCGTCAGGAAGCCTTGGCTCGTGCTGCCGTTCAAAAACGCATCGAAGAAGAACAACGTCTCGCTATATTAAAACGTCAAGAAGAAATTCGACGTGAAGCAGAGAAACATGCCGAAGCAAGGCGACTGGAAGAGTTAAATGCGGAAAAACGCTTTCAAATTAAAGGTATTTACCGGCAGCTAACACCTGGAATTCAAGTCGCTTATCAAGCTGACACTGGCCGCTGGAAAGAAATTTCATTAATGCTAATATCCAAAACAACCCAGCGTCATATTTTTACCGATGCCAGTGGTAAAAAAGTGATTGAGCCGACCAAACAAGAGCTACTTGAACTGATAGAGCAAGAACGCATTAAAATAATTAAACAAAAACCCACTAATGATCCATTAAGTGCGTTGGTCAGACACCGCAGACAAAAGCTCTCACAAATGTAATTCAGCTCCTCCAAGATGGTTTAGAGACTAAAAGACTAACACGAATAAGCACATATTCAGAAAGACAGAAAACACTAAACCATTAGTCCTAATCACTCATTCGTGCATATATTTAAACCAGATCGTGCTATTGGGGTTATACGCCAAGCCCAATCAATTCTTAATCTTCTAGGTATTTCACGTTTAATCGATAACTTGATTGAGTAGATTATTTATAACTTTATTTTATATGATTATGCCCACACCACTACAACTTAAAAATGCGCCAAATAAATTAACAAATAAATAATTAGAAAAAATTCACAAAATAAAAAAATTTCGAACGTAATTTTTTAAATAAAGAAAAACAAGGGTTATTTTTAAATAATTTCATTTAAATCTTTTGTAAATGAAATCAACCATTCAATTAATGCATATTGATGGATAATTATTTGAATCAAAAAGTGTAGCTATTTAATAAATGGTATTTCACAGCAAATGATAATTTCATGTTGTCACTCTCGATAAAAGACAAACATTCTAATTAAACAAAACACATGAAAATATTATTTATGAAAAAATTAATATTAACTTTAATGCTATCGATTTCTTTTTTTGCTAGTCAAGTAAACTCAGCTCAAGTTACTTATGATTATTTAAATAAAACCTTAAATGAGATCAAAGGTTGGGCTGGTAGTTATGCAAGCCCTTGGGTTTACTACGATCGAAATGTGTGTGGTGAACGTTATGGAATAACTGCCTATGTTTGTGGTAATTATCTTCAATTAGGGACACAATTTTTACAAAATTTAGAAAACCGTTACCCATTAGTTGCCAAAGGAATATTTGCCCATGAGTGGGGGCATAGTATTCAAAATAAGCGAAACATCCGTTATAACGTCCCTTACCAAGAATTACAATCCGATTGTTTTTCTGGTTCTTTTACATATTATGGTGAGAACACCTTAGGCTATCGTGGACTTTATAATTCAACATCAATGTCTGCTTACAATGCAGGAGACGCAACACATGGCACAGGATCACAACGTCAGTATTATGTACGTAAAGGATATAATACTCGTGGAAATCCTAATGGTTGCTTTTAAATAGTTAATGAGTTGGTTGGCCGCTGAAATTAATGACCAATAAATAACTAAGAACAGTTAGCTCGCGCAGTTTATCGTGTGAGCTAATTTTTCATTGAACAAAAATCAAATAGACTTTATTGATTGAATTGCAAATTCTATATGATTTTAAATTAAGTTTAAGTTTAAGTTTAAGTTTAAGTTTAAGTTTAAGTTTAAGTTTAAGATAACTTCTAATTCTATATATTTTCAAAGTCAATATAATTCAGAAATTTATAATAATTCAGATTGAAACAAATCGGCACATCCCCAACCCTAACGAATTACCCTCTCGCTTTTGATAGCCATAGCGTGCATAAAAATTTTCTTTACCCTGAGCAGAAAACAAACCAATTGTAGCGCCAGGTTTAGCCGCGACTTGCAAATAATCTTCAATTTCTGTCATCACGATATGTCCTAAACCCTGTCCTTGATAATTCGGTGCTACAACAATATCTTGAATATAAAAAAACAAAAAGCCATCGCCAATTACCCTTCCCATCGCAATAAGTGACTCATTATTTGCATCGTGCGCCATACTTTGCGACTTACTTTGCAGCTCAACCGAAAGACGAACTGTGACGTGAAATAATGAATGTTGCAAACTCTGGGTAGCCATTTCTAGAGAAACTTTTCCCCAGCCAGCGGCATCACGCAACTCAACAAATTCTTGTGGCGTTGGCGGTAAATGCTTAATAATTAATCGATTCAATTTGGCGTTTATAGTCACATTAAAAATACCCTTGTTTAGTCAGAATTGAAAAACAGATTAGACCATCTAATCATAAAAAACTTAACTGCTTTTCTCCAATTTTTAAAGTTGCCGGTTTGCATGGCCGATAACCACTAAAACGATACCAACTTTATTGATGGAGAATGCTAAGTGTTTTATGAGAAAACAACAACTTATCACCCATTTACCTTTCTATGGCTACTGGCAATCTTATTATTACCTCCAGCAACGCAAGCCAGTAATCATCGTTTAGAATTTCAAAAAGCAGCAGCCTTTACTCATCTGCAATGGCCAAATATCGCGTCTTCCCCCATCAGTATTAAACTCAATCCGCTGATTAATTATTCGGGTATTCCCATGGAAGAAAGACAGGAAAAAGCTGAATATTATTATCATGGCAAATTACCCATGGCGATGAATCGAATCGTTCGAGATGCTTTTCGCTCCACTCACCTGTTTAACCCCGATATATCCGAAGCAGACTATGAGGTAGCCCTAATCATTAATCGCTATCAGCTCCCGTTTAAATTTGCTCCCGACGATATTTGGTGGCAAAAATTACACGACGAAACGGACCGTTTTTTACAATCACCACCACCATCGCTGGTTGAGTTAAGTATTAAATTAAGCAGTGGAAAAAAGCCAATTAAATCTTGGATAAGTACGGTTGAAATCATCCTGTCTAACTGCGATCTCAACGCCACCCCTCAACCCTCAACAGTCCATTTAAACCAAGATCCGACGGTGTCCAGCTATTTGTCAACTACACCGGGACAATCCTTTTTGGCTGCAACCAATTATTTACTACTTCGCCTGATGGAAAGACTCCAACAAGAACCTTTGCTGGGACAGATTGACAAGATTGTTGAACAAGAGATTTATTTGCATAGTGAACAGGCAAATTTTATTCAAGGTAATCGATTGAACGTTTTTTATAATCATCCACAAACAGGTAAAGCCAGCTTACCTTCGGGTCAGATAAAAGTAGTCAAAGCGATGCAAAACAGAGCAATTGCTTATCCGGTATCACTGCGTACCGATCACTTAAAGCCCGGCGACTGGATTGAAATATTTGGACAACAGGTATTCACTCATCCCAAATCTCAATTTACGCCAGCTAATCACTGTGCAGAAGTAGACATTGCAATGAATGAGTGATAAACCTTAATGTAACAGACCTTGAAAGTTTGATGCTAATGCGTCGCCCCGCAAACAGGACAGTCTTTGCGGGGTTTAAAGCGAATACCTCGCCACTCCATAGTTAAGCCATCAAACAGCAACAATCGCCCAACTAAAAGCTCTCCTGCCCCGGTAATAAGTTTAATACACTCCATTGCCTGACTTGACCCGATAATACCAACCAATGGCGCAACCACGCCATTATGCGCACAGCTTTGATCACTAAAAACATCCGCTTCATACAAACAACGATAGCATGGGGTTTGAGGTTGCATGGTAAAAGTGGTCAACTGCCCTTCCCAGCGAATAGCAGCCCCAGAAACCAATGGTGTTTTTTGCTGATAGCATATTTGGTTTAGTAAAAACCGTGTGGCAAAATTGTCACAACAATCGACAACGAGGGTGACAGTTGCAACCACAGACTCTAGCTCACTTTCATTCAACCGCCGATCAATCGTCTGTATATTACAGTCCGGATTGATTTGTGCTAGTCGCTGTTTTGCCGATTCAACTTTCGCCTGCTCAATATTGTCTCTGGCATGAATGATTTGCCGCTGTAAATTACTCAAGTCGACCTTATCATCATCAACCAAGGTCAAATTGCCAATACCCGCCGCGGCTAAATACATAGCGACAGGTGAACCTAGCCCACCAAGACCAATAATCAGTACATGTGCATCGAGCAATTGTTGTTGTCCATTAATATCAATTGTTGGCAGCATTATCTGGCGACTAAACTGCAACAGTTGTTGATCAGATAACATTACCAGATTCCTATTGTCAGTCGATCGTGGGTTAGCAAATCTTTTTGAGTTTCAACTTGTTTGAATCCAGCTTGCTCAAACAAATCTCTCACCAATGCCCCTTGTTCAAAACCATGCTCAATCATTAATGCACCACCAGAATTTAAGTAACGACCGGCGTGTTGGGTAATATGACGAATATCACCTAGCCCATCATCTTTCGATACCAATGCACTGTTTGGTTCAAATATCAGATCACCTTCAAGTAAGTGGGGATCATCCGCCGCGACATAAGGAGGATTAGCCACGATTAAATCAAACGTTTGCGTGATTTTTTGCTCAGCAATTGCAGCAAACCAGTCACTTTGGAATATTGTCACTTGTGGTAATTGATTACGCACCGCATTCTTTTTTGCCAAAGCAACAGCGCCAGCATGAAAGTCACAAGCAAACACCTCATCTTGCGCACGTTCACTGGCAATTGCCAGCGCAATAGCACCGGTTCCACATCCTAAATCAAGTACCGAAGCACTTGAGAAATTCACTAAAAAATCAAGTGCTTTTTCGACCAGGCATTCAGTTTCAGCTCGGGGAATTAAAGTTGATTCGTCGGTATATAAGTCGAGAGTCCAAAATCCTTTTTCACCAATAATATACGCAATCGGCTTACCTTGTTGACGTTGTTTTAGCCAAGCTAAAAATTGAGTTTGCTGGGCTGGTGACAATTCAAAATCGGCCCAGGTTTTTAACCAGGTGAAATCTTTATCTAGTACTTTTGCCAACAAATATTCTGCATCAATCTTTGCCTCAGAATGAGCCAGAAAATTTACTGCATAGGAAAGCGCTTGTTTGACATTCATCATCTTTAATTACGATATAAAAAATATAATTTTACTGACAAAGCGGCGCAACTTTTTGCGCTGATTGTAAATCATAAAATACGGGACGACTTAAACACATGGCAATTTTTTGATCATAATAAGCCGCTTCATTAACAAATGATATGACCGCCGCATCACCATCATATAAAATATCTTCGCCATCAAAAGTTTGAAAAATTGGAGTGCCCTGTTCAATCACTTGATAATCCTGAGCAATCAGGTCGGGATGAACAGTTGCAGTAATTTCGCCACGCTCATCAGTTGGAAAGTACAAACGAGAAAAATACTGTAAAACTTTTAAGTGTTCAGTTGATGCAGGCACATCGTTGTTATTCCATTTAAGCGTAAAGTCAAGTGTAGCGCTCAGTGCCAGTTCTGTTTTTTGCATAATTTGCGGATCTAGAGTTCCCTGTGCAATGGGTCCAATTTCAATTAATAATGTTTTGGGAGAAATCGAACTTAAAAAATGGTGATCGGGCATTATTGCAGATTCAGAAGTGACCACCACACCATTTAACCGTGTTTTCAAGTAAGCCGCCAATTTCAAATGAAACTCATCAACTTTTACCAACACAATATTGGTTTGCATATTGGCGGTACTGGTGTGCAAATCAATAATAAAATCAACTCGTGATTGACCTTTTGGACCGAGTTGTTGATTAATCTTTTTGGCCAGCTTTTGCTCAAAACTGGTTAATGTTATATCGTTCAAATCTTGCAGTTTAAAACAGCGATTTAAATCAGTTTCCAAGTATCGTTTATTAGCCGCAATAGCCTCAGGGTTAGCAATAAAATACTCAATATTTAAGTCGCTGTAAGCTTGTTGTTTTTTCTGCTTTTGCCAATGATTCACCAAATGAATACCGGTTAATTCATTACCATGCGTCCCGCCAACAAGCACAATCGAATTGACTTTATCTTCTTGTTGCATAAATCAAATACCTATTCAGCGTTAGTTGATTAACAATTCAGATATTTCACTTAACACCCATTATAATGTTTAACTCAACACAACCGCTTAACACTTAATCATTATCAGACAGATTAGCCAATTGATCCGCTTGATGCTCATTAACTAAAGGCGCTAATACCTGATCAAGATCGCCTTGCATAATTTCATCCAGCTTATAAAGCGTTAGATTAATGCGATGGTCGGTCATTCGTCCTTGTGGAAAGTTATAAGTGCGTATGCGTTCAGACCGATCACCACTACCGACCAGATTGCGACGCGTTTCAGCTTGTTCGCTATGTGCAGCTGACTCTTGTGCCGCTAATAAACGTGATTTTAATACACTCATCGCCTGTGCTTTATTTTTATGTTGCGAACGGCCATCTTGGCATTCAACCACCATCCCTGTTGGCAAGTGTGTAATACGAATTGCCGAGTCTGTCTTATTGACGTGCTGACCACCCGCCCCCGATGAGCGAAAAGTATCAATTCGTAAATCCGCTGGATTTAATTCAATATCATCCAGTTCATCCGCTTCAGGCATTACCGCCACCGTGCACGCCGAAGTATGAATACGCCCTTGTGATTCTGTTTCTGGAACCCGCTGTACTCGATGAGCTCCCGACTCAAACTTTAACTTTGAATAAACACTGTCTCCCGAAACTTTACAAATAATTTCTTTATAACCGCCTTGCTCACTGGGGTTTTCACTCATCACTTCAATCTGCCATCGGCTTTTTTCAGCATATCGACTGTACATACGGAATAAATCCCCGACAAAAATAGCCGCTTCATCACCACCAGTACCAGCGCGTATTTCAAGAAAAATATTTTTGTCATCATTAGGATCTTTAGGCAATAGCAGTTTTTGTAGCTCTACTTCGACCTCTTCAATTAAACTTTTGTTTTGTTTAAAGTCGTCTTCAGCCATTGCCCGCATTTCAGGATCATCATCTTTTAACATTTCTTCTGCGGTTGCCAAATCTTCAACAATTTGTTGATATCGATTAAATGTCTGCACGACCGATTCAAGCTGCGAATATTCTTTTGACAAATCACGAAAACGATTTTGATCGGCAATCGTTTCGGGATCACCCAACAAGTGCCCAACTTCTTCGTAGCGCTCAGCTAAACCATCTAACTTTCTTAAAATCGAATCTTTCATAAGAGACCTTAGCAATTAAAAATTATTTGTTTGCCTAAAAATCATTACTTGTTTGCTTTTAAATCAAATGCGCGCGCAAGCACTTCGAGTATGTGCGACTCATTATTTTCGCCCGCTTCTCGAATGAGTTTGCTTGGTGAATGTAAAAACTTTTGAGCTAGCCGATTGGCAAACTCGGTAAATACTTTTTCAACATCTTGCGGTTGTTCTACTGCGCCGTTTAGTCGGGCCAGTGCACGCTGCATTTCATCATTTTTAACTTGCTCAAATTGTGCCCTGAAATCCTTGAGCAGAGAAACTGCCGATAAAGACTGCAACCAGTTAATATATTTTTGGCCATGTAACGCGATAATATCACGCGCTTCAAGTGCCGCTTCTTCACGAACTTTCAGATTCTCTTTGATCACATCTTGCATGTCATCAACTGTATATAAGTAGATATCACTTAATTTGGAAACCTCAGGTTCAATATCTCGCGGTACCGCTAAATCAACCATAAATACTGGCCGATGTTTACGCTGTTTAATGGCTTTTTCCATCAGCCCCTTACCAATAACAGGCACAGGGCTTGCGGTTGAACTGACAATAATATCAGCTTCGACCACCAGCTCACTTAGCGCCGTCAATCCATGAGCCGTGGCATTGAATTCATCAGCCAATCGCTGCGCTCGTTCGACAGTTCGATTGGCAACGCTCATTTGGGTAACTCCCTGGCGAGCCAGATGCCTTGCCGCTAGTTCAATGGTTTCACCAGCACCAATAAACAGTGCTTTTACCCGGGAAAAGTCGGTAAAAATTCTTTTCGCCAAGGTCACTGCAGCATAAGCAACCGACACGGCGCTCTCACCAATCTGCGTATCAGTACGTACTTGTTTAGCCAACGAAAAAGTCTGCTGGAACAAGCGGTTAAGATATAATCCCATCGTTCCTGCTCGATTGGCATACCCATAAGCATCTTTCACTTGTCCCAAAATTTGGGGTTCGCCCAAAACCATTGAGTCAAGCCCACAAGCAACATTCATCATATGCTCTATGGCGGCCTCTCCGGAATGACAATACCCATACTGATTAATCATTTCAGCCCGTAGCTGATGTTCACCAGCGAGCCAGTTAAGTAATTGCTCAATTTTGTTAGCTGTTTGGGTTGAATCGTCATGTATGTCGGCGCAGCGAAAAACAATTTCCATTCGATTACAGGTGGAAATAATGGCAACTTCATCCAACGCGATAGACTTTTTTAGCGAAGCGAGGCTACCAACAATTTTGTCGGGTGAAAAGGCAACTTTTTCACGGATTTCAACCGGTGCGGTTTTGTGATTTATCCCAAAAATAGAAACAGGCATAATACCAGCCACTAATTGTTTGAATTTAAACCAGTAAATTCACAAATCTTCTGTCTGTTCTCAGACAAACTCAATTGTAGTTCTTTTTGAATAACAAGTGACTGCATTAGTAATTTTGATCCGGTAATTTTCTGGCAATATTCAAGCTGGTCTATACAAAAGCAACAATGATTTACAAACATTTGCTGGCAAAAACAGTGGTTAACAGACTTTTCATGTTATTATCGGCCACAATAAAATTGCAGGCAGAAGAATACAGCCCGAATAAATCAATCGCTGATTCTATCTAATATACTGGCAAGTCGAATTAACTGATTAAAAGTTAAACGAAATAATGCAAAAATGGTCAAACATGATATGCCTGCTCCAGCAAACCCGGCGATTATACCAGAGGCACTACACAAATCGCATATTTTTTGCCTTACCAACTTGGATGTCGCCAACAATTTTTAATAATCTGAACCAAAATAAAGGTTTGCTTGTCAATCAAAGTACAAATTGAAAAACGACAAACTCAAAAACAAGACAAAGCGCAAAACTAAACAAACTGAAAAGCGACATAAACTGAAGCGTTAATAACCTAAATAGCTAGAAACTCGATAACTAGCCTATTTATTCAGTAAAATTTCGTTGCACTAAACCTGACAAGAGGTTTACTGCAACGCTTGATCGAAGGTATTTATGAATCGAATGAGCAAAATAAGTCAATATAGACTGGGATTAATATTGGGTGCCGTTATCAATGTCTCGGCCTGTGTTTCGACAACGACATTTAAAACCGACCATAATCAGTATCAGCTGGCCAATAAGCCCGAATTATCGGACCGTCAGCGAGCAGACCTTTATGAAGCGATTATTGCTGGCGACTTGGCATCATTTAAGCAAGATCACCAATCAGCCATGAGCTATTATTTATACGCCGCTGACATCTCAAGAAATAAGCAACTGATAGAACAAAGTATTGATGCAGCCCAAAGAGCTAACGATGCGCTCGGTCTAGAACAAGCTGCGCTAATTTGGTTGGCAATTGAGCCTCAAAATATTGATGCGCTGACGTTGTTACTTAGCGCACAACTGGCACAACAAAATTTAGCCGATGCAGCAAAGACCACCGATCAACTATTTACGCTAGTCACCTCACCAGAGGAGCGTTATAACCTATTATCAACTTATGTGATCAATCAGGATCCTCGCGCAACTTTCAATTTATTGCGAGATCTTCGCCAAAAATATCCAAACGATGTTGCCGTTAGCAGCATTATCAGTAAGCTCATCATGGGATTAGCCACTCGCAATCAAAATCCAGATAACATGTTAAATCAAGCGCTTACCCGTGCTGAAGAAGCATTATCTATTGATCCATTATTTGAACCGGCAATCCGCTTAAAAACACATATTCTGGTGCAACTCAACCAAGATGACGCTGCCCGATATTATTTGAGTGAGTTGTTTAATAACAATCGCCAATCTCAATCAATCAGTCATATGCTGGGTCAACTACTCTACGATCTGCAAGATCTGGATGCCGCCATTGCACATTATACCGACTGGTTAATGACCCACCCACAAGATACAGAAACCCGTTATTACCTTGCCGCCAGCTATTACGCCAGTGAAGATTATGCCGATAGTTTGCAGCAGTTTGATTTATTGTCTAATACCGATCATGAAGTCAACACGGTTAGTTTTTATGGTGGCGATTCGGCAGCCAGATTAGGTCAGATTGACAAAGCCATTGCTTATTTTAGTCGGGTTAATTCAGGTAAATTTAAAGTCTTGGCAAAAATTCAGTTATCGCAGTTATATGCCATCAAAAAAGACTATACCCGAGCGCGCGAAGTGCTTAACGCCTCCGGTTTTAGTGAAGAGTCAGACATAGCCCAGCTTATTACCGCCGAAGTTGACCTTTTAAAAAAGCACTTTTCAGAAGAACAAGCTAAACAAACCCTCAGCAATGCACTTTTGCAATATCCTGAAAATCTCAATTTAAACCTGAAAAAAATCGATATTTTTAATTTAACAGATAATGCACCAGCGCTGGTTAAACATTTACAACAAGCATTGGCACTCATTCGATCCCCCGCTAAAGTTGATCGGTTTAATCTTGCCGCGGCGGCTTTGCTTAATAATCATGGCCACTACCAACAAGCCGTTGATTGGCTTAACCAGGCTCTAACCAACAAGCCCGAAGATAAAGATTTGCTTTATGCCAGAGCATTATATAAGGAAAACCTCGGATTACATGAGGATATGATTAAAGAATTCAAGCATTTACTGGCTCTATATCCGGACGATATCAATATCAAAAATGCTTTGGGATACACTTTGGCCGATCAAAATAAAGAACTGTCATTGGCACAATCTTTAATCAATGAAGCCATTCAAGCCATGCCGGATAACATTGCGATTATTGATAGCAAAGGTTGGTTGGCTTATCGCATGGGCAACCTAGAGGAAGCTATTGAATATTTAAGCAAAGCATTTAAGCTTTCTCCCAGTGCAGACATTGCAGCACACTTGGGCGAAGTGTTATGGCAATACGGCAAACCCGAACTAGCTAAAAATATTTGGCAGAAAGGTTGGGAAATCGAAAAAGAAAACAGCGTATTACAGAAGACACTGGAGCGATTTAAGATTGAATTTTAATTCCCTAGTAAGCCAAACCGGACTAATGGCTAAAAGCAAGATGCCTGATAGCTCGAACCAATATTGCAGCTTCCAAAAATTAATTCGAAGTGTGCAAGCTTTCAGTCGATTTGGTCAACTTAGCCAATTGGCTCTGTCGGGTTCGTTTAACTCACTAATGGTCGCCGCTCTCATAATGACTTTAGGTGGCTGTCAAACGGCCCCAACAAAAATATCTGGACAAATACCATCGACATTAGCCGATATTCATTATTGGGATCTTAAAGCCAGAGTCGCTATAAAAACGGCAGAAGATAGTGTTACAGCAACACTCGACTGGAAAAAGCGCGCTGATGATTTTAATTTTCATTTATACGGCACCTTCGGCGTAACTTACGCCCAACTTTCGCAACAGGGTTACCAGGCAAAACTTGAACTTCCTGATGATCAAACTTTTTATCATCAAAATGCACAACAATTACTCTATCAATCTTTAGGTTGGGATTTTCCTATTGAAGCACTCAGTTATTGGGTGAAAGGACAACCATCGAATCTGTCAGGTGAATTGGTGACTCGTGATAATTCTGGACAGTTATCGTTAATTTATTTCAATGACTGGCAAGTCTCATTTCAAAATTTTCAGGACTTTCAGGGACAAATATTACCAAAAATTATAAAAGCAACCCATCCGCAAATGTCGATGAAAGTCGTGTTAAAATCCTGGCAGCCACTCCCTGATAATTCGAATTTATCCGAACATTAGCGGACCAGTTAAAATGATTAATTAACAATAGACAAATGACCAAAACACCAAAACGCTGGGCCAGCCCCGCCAAGCTAAATTTGTTCTTGCAGGTAATTGGAAGACGCACCGATGGCTATCACCTGCTGCAAAGTATTTTTCAATTACTTGAATTTGGTGATGAGCTGGAAATACACCCTAATGAATCAGGACAAATCGAATTAGCTTGCAATATTTCGCAATTAGCTACCGCAGATAATCTGGTCGTCAGGGCCGCTAATGCACTCAAACAAACAGCGCTGGCACAAAATGCTTTTAACCAGCCACAAGCACAAGCACGCATAAAAAATCTTGGTGCCTCAATTAAACTCTATAAAAATTTACCTGCTGGTGGAGGATTAGGTGGTGGAAGTTCAAATTGCGCGACGACGTTATTAGCGCTTAATCATCTATGGAAACTTAATTTAGATTACTCATTACTGGCTAAAACAGGACTTTCTCTTGGTGCCGATGTGCCATTTTTTGTACACGGTCAAAATGCGTTTGTTGAGGGAATCGGCGAAAAGTTAACCACAATTTCTTTACCGGAATGTTGGTATCTGGTCATTCAACCTGGTTGTCATATCGCCACAGCAAAAATTTTTTCAAATCCACTATTGACAAGAAATAGTAAAGCCATCAGAATACGCGACCTCAACGCACTGGAGCTGCCTTACCAAGGAGTTAACACTCTACAGGCGGTTGCTTGTCAAGCACATCCAGAAGTTCAGCAGGCGGTTGACTGGCTCAAACAATTCAGTCCAAGCGCGCGAATGACAGGAAGTGGCAGTTGTGTTTTCGCAGCCTTTGACAATGAGCAAGAAGTGCGTAAAATAGCGGCTCAATGTGAGTGGTCACACTTTGTGACAAAGGGGATAAATCTATCACCGGTTCATATTGACCTGCAGACCAAAGTCGGTAAAGCTGACTAGTTGGTTGACAAATTGAGTATGAAATGACTCAAACTACTACAGGGGTATCGCCAAGCGGTAAGGCAACGGGTTTTGATCCCGTCATGCGTTGGTTCGAATCCAGCTACCCCTGCCATTTTCTCTGGATTAACCAAATTTATTTATCGAAACATTATCAATTAAAGTGGTAAATTTGCTGTTATACATATTGGTTAATCACACCTATACTTTTGGTCAGTACCTTTCCAATACATGCGATGCGTATAAATTTATCAAAGCAAGATTGCGCAAGCTAATGTATTATTCGTTTATAAATTTTGTTCAAAGACAGATTGGGGTCTAATTATGTCTGATATGATGCTCTTTAGCGGTAACGCCACACCAGAACTTGCCAAAAAAATCTCTGATGCACTTGATGTCGAGTTAGGAAAAGCCAAGGTAGGTCGTTTTAGCGATGGCGAAGTGGCTATTGAGATTTTAGAAAATGTTCGCGGAATGGATGTTTTTGTTATTCAATCGACCTGCGCCCCAACTAATGAAAGCCTGATGGAACTGGTGGTTATGGCTGATGCACTCAGACGCGCCTCAGCCGGTCGAATTACCGCGGTTGTCCCCTATTTTGGCTATGCCCGACAAGATCGACGAGTACGTAGTGCGCGCGTACCAATTAGTGCAAAAGTGGTTGCCGATATGATGGCTGTTGTTGGCATTAATCGGGTTCTGACAGTTGATTTGCACGCCGACCAGATTCAGGGATTTTTTGATATTCCGGTCGATAACGTTTATGCAACACCGGTATTAATCGAGCACATTCAGCGTACGGCCAGTGGCGACGAAGTTGTCGTTTCACCTGATGTTGGCGGGGTAGTACGCGCCCGAGCAGTAGCCAAACTATTAAATGATGCCGAACTGGCAATTATTGATAAACGCCGACCAGAAGCCAACAAATCAGAAGTGATGAACATTATTGGCGATGTAAGTGGTCGCCACTGCGTAATTTTAGATGATATGGTTGATACCGCAGGCACCCTATGTACTGCAGCTGGAGCACTTAAAGCTAATGGTGCAAAAAGTGTTTCAGCTTATGCCACCCACCCAGTATTGTCAGGCAATGCTATTGATAACATTAATAACTCAGTTTTAGATAAATTGGTAATTACCGATACAATTCCGCTCACCAAAGAAGCTCGAGCTTGTGATCGAATTATTGTACTTTCTCTGGCAGAAATGCTGGCAGAATCGATTCGCCGAGTTAATGAAGAAGAATCTCTCAGCTCAATGTTTATGGGCTAAGTCAGAAAACAGGTTAGAAAGATTATTCTTTAATATACTGGAGTATTAAAATTTAATCTCAATATCTGACAGTTAAGTGATGTTAAGTTTGAATCATATAAATTTAACTCAAACAGGTTTAACTCAATCTAAATCAATAAAAACGCACCCATCGAGTGCGTTTTTTTATTGGCAACCTAAGTATTTTGGGTCTTTTAAACCTTTTAGCCAACCAAACAGCGACAACCTGCCAGTTTAGGTTAGATTATTTAGGTAATAACTTGCAACCAACCTGCCATCTCAATTATAATTCGCCGCCCTTTTTAAAGGGTTTAAAAATGCCTCAAATCCTGATGATTTGAGAGATTGAGCCAAACCTTGAACTGGTCGCGGTCAGGGTTAAAATTTGGAGAACCGTAAAATGAGCGAATCATTTGAATTAAATGTCGAGATTCGAGAAGATATGGGGAAAGGTGCGAGCCGCCGCCTACGTCGTCTTGAAGGTAAAGTTCCTGGTATTATCTATGGTGCAGGAAAAGAACCGCAAACTATCAGCGTTATTCATTCAGAAATTATCAAGCATTTAGAAGAAGAAGCTTTCTATTCTCACGTTTTAACGTTAAATGTTAATGGTACACCTGAAAGCGTTATCTTAAAAGATCTACAGCGTCACCCATACAAGCCAAAAATCAACCATGTTGATTTCTTGCGCATTAAAGCAGGTGAAAAATTACAGACAACTGTTCCACTTCACTTCTTAAATGAAGAAACAGGCCCTGGTGCTAAAGCTGGTGGCGTAATCAATCACACTATCAGTGCTGTTGAAGTCAGTTGTTTACCAAAAGATTTACCTGAATTTATCGAAGTTGATCTGGGTGCACTTGAAATGGATCAAGTTATTCACTTATCTGACCTGCAATTACCTAATGGTGTTGAGCTGGTTGAACTGGCACTGGGCGAAGACCATGACCAGGCAGTGGTAACCATTCATAAAGGTCGTAGTGCAAAGTCTGACGAAGAATCATCTGACGATTCAGCTGAATAAGCTGGACAAACAGGCTACAATATGCGGCCTGTTTGACTTGATTCATCGTACACAATGACCCAAATAAAGTTGATTGTAGGGCTCGGAAATCCGGGCCCTCAATATTCTCAGACCCGCCATAACGCAGGTGCCTGGTATGTAGAAGAACTCGCCAGAACCCACGCCATCCCCCTTCAATTGGAAACCAAATACTTTGGTCACTCTGGCCGGGGAATGATCGACGGTAAAGACTGTCGTCTGTTAATCCCTAATACCTTTATGAACCTGAGTGGAAAGTCAGTTGGCGCAATAGCCACATTTTTTAAAATTTTACCTGATGAAGTACTGGTTGCTCATGATGAACTCGATATGCTGCCAGGCACAGTTAAACTCAAAAATGGTGGTGGGCATGGTGGCCATAATGGGTTAAGAGACATTATTAAATCACTGGCAAACTGCAGAGATTTTTATCGATTACGTATTGGTATTGGTCATCCTGGCCATAAAAGTCAGGTATCAAATTATGTATTGGGCAAAGCCCCTCCCAATGAACAGCGGGCAATAGAAGAAAGCATTGACGAAGCCTTACGATTTACACGCGATATTGTCAGCGGCAATCATGACAAAGTCATGCAAAGTATGCATGCATTTAAGGCTAACTATTAGTAATTATTTTCGGAGAAAACAATGGGAATCAAGTGTGGAATAGTCGGTTTGCCCAATGTTGGTAAATCAACATTATTTAATGCTTTAACCGATGCTGGAATTGATGCTCAAAACTACCCTTTTTGTACTATCGAGCCAAATACTGGTGTTGTCCCAGTGCCTGACCCCCGGCTTGATAAATTGGCCACAATCGTCAACCCAGAGCGTGTTTTAGCAACGACTATGGAATTCGTTGATATCGCAGGTCTAGTTAAGGGGGCATCAAAAGGTGAAGGTCTGGGAAACCAGTTTTTAGCCAATATACGCGAAACCGATGCCATAGCGCACGTGGTTCGTTGCTTTGAAAATGATGATGTCATCCACGTAGAAAATAAAATTGATCCACTCGATGATATTGAAGTCATTAATACCGAACTGGCACTTGCCGATCTCGAATCGGTGGAAAAGCGGATTCAAAAGAATATTCGTGTTGCTAAAAGCGGCGATAAAGAAGCAAAAGCATTACTAGAAATTTTAGAAAAATGTCGTGTACTACTCGAAGACGGCCAGCCTATTCGTTCTGGCGACTGGGATAAAGACGAAGCCCAAGTCATCAAGAGCATGCAATTTATTACCAGCAAACCAACCATGTACATTGCTAACGTCAGTGAAGATGGTTTTAGTGACAATCCACACCTAGATAAAGTAACCGAGTTGGCACAAGCAGAAAATGCCAGTGTTGTTGCCGTGTGCGCCTCAGTTGAATCAGAACTTGCAGGACTTGAAGCAGAAGAACAAGCAGAATTTTTGGCCGAAATGGGACTCGAAGAGCCCGGCTTAAACCGTGTTATTCGCGCAGGCTACGAATTATTGAACCTGCAAACCTACTTTACGGCTGGCGTAAAGGAAGTAAGAGCCTGGACAGTTAAAATTGGCGCAACAGCCCCACAAGCGGCAGGCGTTATCCATACAGACTTTGAAAAAGGATTTATTCGGGCAGAAGTCGTCGGTTATGCAGATTATATTGAATTTAACGGCGAATCAGGCGCAAAAGAAGCAGGCAAATGGCGCCTGGAAGGTAAAGAATACATCGTTAAAGACGGTGATGTTGTTCATTTTCGATTTAATGTATAAGCCGCTTATTTATTGTAAACTAGCTTATCAATAGATTTTATAACCAAATACGTCTGGCCAATCAAAGACCAAGTTCGATCTTAAGACTTGGTCTTTTTTCTTAAGATCTGCTCATAAAGCACAAATCCTGATATTTAGCGGCTTACTTGAAACTATCAATCATTTTATAAGTTAAAATTTTTATTTATTACATTAAATATTCAACTTTCTACAAAATCTATACACTGAGCTTTGCTAAACTTTTATTGTTATAAATTACTCATAACTTATCTTAGTACAACATTCAGTCAGCCAACATATCTTATTGTTTTTAAAAGAAATAACTAACTACTAGCACGTTAAATATATAGGGTTATTTTAGTTTTTAACAGGAAAAGCAACTAATTTTTAAAAGACTGTTGACAAAAGTGTGCTAAATCAGCAAAATACGCGCCTCTTGAATGACATGACTTAGTTATTTCATTCAAGCAGTTAATCGTGGTCCGCAAGCATGGTTAACTTAGTGGCAAGGTAGCTCAGTTGGTTAGAGCACATCACTCATAATGATGGGGTCGGTGGTTCAAATCCACTCCTTGCTACCATTATTCAAAAAGCCCGTTATAACGGGCTTTTTTATTGGCCCTCTTCTAATTGTTTAATTTCTGTTTACTTTAAATTGTTACTTTTAATGCTTTAATCTCATCAATAACCAACATATTTATTATCTCATCCTGAAAACTTGATATTCTTTAGTTAATTTTTACGTTAAAATTCCGAGCTTTCATCATTGATTAAATAATTATATTTACCAAAAATACATAAATAGAAATTAATAATATCTATGCGTTATTCATAGGAATATCAGATCAGAGGAAGTCACTTTGAATAAGATCAAGCAGTTTATATTAGCCATTTTGTTATTCATTCTAGCAAGTGGGATACAATCAAAAAATATAGCACTTCACCCTTACCCCGAATGGATCAACATAACACCAGTAGCTGTAAATAAAACCCAGTCAGAACACCAGTCAAAAGGTGGTGTTAATCACTTACTATTTGAGACCCAAACTCGAGTTCCACAAAAGCAGCCACCTTCTTATTATTCTCGACATATCAAAAGAATTCTCAATCCGACCGGCGTAGAAACTTATTCGCAAATAGAAATTTCATATTCTCCCATTTATCAAAACGTTCAAATTCACAACATCAAAGTTTTACGTGGTGATGTCAGTATTGACAAGTTTACAACGGCGCAAGTCAAAATATTACAACAGGAAAGCGAAGCCAAAAATCTTATCTATAGTGGTTTTGATACACTTAGTATTATTTTGGAAGACATTCAAGTAGGTGATATTTTAGAATATGACTACACAATTATCGGAAGCAACCCTGTTTTTAATAACATTTTTAGCCAGGTGAGCAGTTTACAGTGGAGTGTTCCGGTAGACAACAGACGGTTAAGAATTGTTTGGGAAAAAGAGACACCTCTGATTATAAAACAGCATGGTAACGAATATGCGATTAAACAAACACCGCTAACAAATGGTATTGAATACAAGCTCTCCATTCAAAATACTCAACCACTCAACACAGATAGTAATGCACCGGAATGGTATGATAAATATGATTATATAGAATTCAGTGAATCAAAAAGCTGGAAAGAAATTGTTAACTGGGGAATCCCACTATTTTTAGAAGCAATAAAAATTTCTCCCGAAATAGATGCTTTGGCAAAAAAGATAAAAAATACAGCAAAAACACAAGAAGAACAAATCACACAAGCATTACAATTTGTCCAGCAAACTATTCGCTATTTAGGTATTGAAATAGGCGTAAACTCACATAAGCCCTCTTATGCAGATGAAACTTTAAAGAGAAAATATGGAGACTGTAAAGATAAAACAGTTTTATTTTTAACCATCCTCAAAGCCTTAAAAATAGAAGCGTACCCTGCACTGATAAATACGACATTAGCATCCAAATTAACAGAGCGACTTCCAAGTATGCGTCGATTCGATCATGTAATTGCAAAAGTAATTTTAAATGATAAAATTTATTGGTTCGATCCTACAAGACAATATCAAAACACTCAAATTAACAAAATTTATCAACCCGATTATTCACTAGCTCTAGTTCTTAAAAATTCGACATATGAACTTGAGAAGATGGATATTGATCACCAATCAACTTATAGCCGGATTTTAGAACAGTTTGTTTTACCGGCAGAGGTTGAAGATAAGACTCAGTTTAGTATTACTACAGAAAGTTCTGGCTACAATGCAGAGCTTAATCGGCAAAACCTGGCTTCTAAAGGACTTGCCGACTTAAAAGATTCATACTTTAATTTTTATAAAGACTACTATCCAGGCTTAATAGTAAAAACAGAGTTAACTATTACAGAAGATTCAGAAACATCAAATAGAATCAGCAACGAAAGTTATGAAATTAGTAATTTTTGGGAGAGAGATAACGAAGAAAAAGAGTTTTATGCATGGTTTTATGCCGACAGTATTAATGGATATCTATCTAGCAAACAAACTAAAAACAGAGAAGATCCTCTCGCTATTAGTCATCCTGTAAATATTGAACATATTATTGCTATAAAGTTAGATGATCGAGAGTGGACCTTTGAATCAGAAAATATTGAGGAATCAAACTCATTTTTTGATTACTCAAGAACAATTGAGTTTGATCCAATTAATTTAGAATTGAAATTAATTTTTAATTATCGATCTAAAGTTAGTTTTATTGAGACAGCAGAAATACCTGAATATGATGCGGCTTTAGAAAGAATTAAGGATAATACCACCTATGGCATTTATCGTTCATTTGAAGCGAAAGATTTCATTAACCAAGAGTCAAACAATACTACTCAAAGTGACATAGCTACCGATCAATCGGCGACTGAAGAAACACAAATAAATAATGATATCTTTTATTATTGGCTGGCTATTTCTGCTTATTTTTCTCTAATTATCATTAGTCTAATACTTTGGCGAATTGATCGAAAAAGAAATCCTTTTGAGGGAGAGTTAATCTATTATCCGGTTTCCATTCCCAAATTTATCGTCCTTTCAATATTAACATTTGGCATTTACTGTGCTTATTGGATATACAGAAACTTTAAATATATTAAAACTAAAGAACAAATAACTATGATGCCAATTGCTAGAGGAATATTTCATCAGTTTTGGTACTACTCACTATATAGTTATCTCGTCAATGATAGTGAAAAACGATTTTCAAAAAATCAACTTTTTCCTAGCGCTCTCGCTGTGATATTTGCCATCATCTATTTAATTTTAACTATAATAAGTAGAAAATCTGATTATTTTATTTTCATTCAATTAGTTTTAGTCATGCTATTACTACCACTATTAATTTATATTAATAAACTGAATGAAGCTAAAGCAATAGATTATAATTCAGGTTGGTCTACTCGGCACTTTTTATTGTTTTTATTTTCCTTGCCCATTATCTTTTTTTCAACTGGTGAAAGTTTTGGCTTTTTACCTGCAGATAGCGTTATTTCAGGAGATAAATTGCATTCTCATGATATAGCATTTATGCAGCGGAAAAAAATAATTTTACCAAATGAGAAAATCGAGTATTTTTATAGTGATGCCGTTTTATTTATACGAAATGATGGTAATGGTTATACATCTGATCGGGTGTTTTCGTACTGGTTAGATGAAACAGATCAATTTCTATTCGAAACAGCGCTCTATAACCAAATTGATGATATTGAAGTAACTTGGTCAAAAACCACACAAGAGAATACTATTATCAAAATTATAAGAAACGACGAAAATAATTCTTATTTTTTACTTTTTGTCTCTAGTGAAAATAAAAAAGATAAAGTTTTTGTCGAACAACTAATGAAAAACTGGAAAACAGTTAGTCAATAATTATTTTAGCCAAGTTACTAAAGATATTTAGTAGCTTGGCAAATTTAATAAAGGTTATCATTAAAATTGCCAATTGATACCAAAATGGAAAGCGCTTGCGGTAATTTCAGTTGCACCTATTTTTTCATCGCGCTCTAAAGCGCGTGCTACATGTAAATCAACATTAATTGTTGCTAGATTTCCAGAAACAGATGCGGTTGTGTCTTGAGGTTTCGCAATACCTACGCCCCCATTCCACCAGCGGCAGGCATTAACGTTAAATTCAAGTCCGTACCATAATTAGCCGCAGATATTACACTTGGTAAAAAATTAATAACGAAGATAGCGCTGCATGTTTATTCATATTATTTTGAACCTTTATTAGTGTTGAGAATATTTCGCAGAATTGAATAAAGAAGTTCATGTGAGAATATAGATAGCAAATAGATTGTTTGCTTTTTCCTTATACTATAAAGTCAAAATTATTATTAATTAGTCAGCTCAATATTCTTAGTACTTATAAAAAATTCAATGCATGTATGATATTTGAAGAGATATGTATCAAAATAAATAATTGTTTGTCTTTTTTATGATTAAAAGTAACGGATTTATATTCAGACCAATACGCTAAATAACCCAATAGAATTATTTCTCACCTCTTTTTATCTCTCACACTCACCGAACAACTCATACCAGAGCGATGAATATTAATAACATAAACGCTTTTGGCTATATTTTAACCGCCTCGAGCAGATACTTTCTAATCAACCAGCCTACTAAACACAGAATTTACGAACAAAATTACGCTGTTATCTATTTTGTACAAACAATTGTTGAAAATCTGCAAACTTAAAAATACCGTTTTTGTTATATTTTTTCTCACAGAAACGCAAAAGCAGCTATCCCGTCTTTAAATAGTAAATAAATAAAGAACTCATTATTGTACAAAAGTTATTCCGAACAGAAGTATTAGAATCAAGGAGACGTTCTAGCTAAAGTACAAAATATTCGAGTAGATGGCAGTGGCCGAGTACTTTCGCGTGTATTAATAGATGAACTTAATAAACAAAAACTAATATTTAATGAAAAAATTGCGTTAGAAAAGCGTACTTTAACTATTAAAACAAAAAAATTAAATAATACGATTGTCGCAAACGAACAAGAAATTAGCATTATTACTAACAAACTTACACGACTGAAAAACAATCTGAAATTACATGAAAAGCATTTTACAAATTTAGAAGAACTCGCTAACAAAGGTTTTACGTCTAAACAATACATCCTAGATAAATCAATTCTCATCGAAAATATCAAATCAGATATTCAATTATCTGAACAGCAATTAGTAAATTTACAAAAATCGATTAGTCTGTCTCAATCCGAATTAAGCCGAGCACCGATTGATTCTCAGCAATTAATTTCCGAGTATTCTCAACAACAAATAGAATTAGATAAAAAGATTTTAGAAAACCATAGTATTGAAGATTATTTATTAAAAAGTAGCACCCAAGGTACGGTAACTAATATTCAATATAAAATAGGTCAAACATTAAGACAAAATACGCCTGTTATGGTAATTCTCCCGGCTTCTGCTGAATACCAGGCAGAGCTTTTTGTTCCCTCTCGTTCAATTGGCTTTATAGAACTCAATAAAAAAGTCCTTATTCGGTACGACGCTTTTCCATATCAACGATTTGGTATTTACTCAGGTGCAGTTGCCAATATTGGAAAAACAATATTACTTCCTTCAGAAGTATCGACACCGGTTAACCAGACAGAAGCATTTTATAAAGTTAAGGTTAAACTCGATAAGCAGTTTGTCACAGCTTATGCCAAAGAACTTAATTTGCAAAGTGGCATGTTACTCGATGCAGCGATTATCCTCGAAAATAGAAGCTTTATTGAGTGGTTGCTAGAGCCCATATTTAGTCTTAAGGGGCACCTATGAACGCATTCAATCGGGTGACACAAAAACTAAAATTTGTTGGCTCAACGACACTTTCAATGGTCTATCAATCTGAAGCAGCAGAGTGTGGATTGGCTTGTTTGGTGATGGTCGCAAATTATCAAGGGCATGATATCGACTTACATCATTTGAGACAAAAGTACTCAATTTCATTAAAGGGTGTCAACTTAAACCAATTAATACGAATATCTGAATCATTGGGATTTTCCACCAGAGCCTTAAGACTCGATCTAGACGAACTCAAAGACTTAAATACACCTTGCATTTTACACTGGGATCTCAATCACTTTGTCGTACTTAAAAGTGTTAAAGGTCATGATATATACATTCATGACCCTGCATGTGGAGAAAGAAAATATAAGCTTAGTGAAGTATCAGACAGATTTACCGGTATTGCATTAGAGCTCATTAAAACGAAAGACTTTAGCCAACTCAAAGAAAAATCAAACTTAAAACTGAGTGAGTTCTGGACATGCATCTCCAATTTAAAAAGTGTTCTAGTACAAATTTTTATCTTGTCATTGGTCATTCAGCTATTTTCAATCGCCTCTCCTTTTTATATGCAAATTGCAATTGATAAAGTGACGATAAATAGCGACAGTCAGTTGTTAATGATATTAGCTATTGGATTTTTTGGGCTACTCCTTCTCAATGTGGCCACCAATACGCTACGCAGTTTCATTTTAATACGAATGGGGAATCAACTCAATTTGCAAATAGGTAGTGGCTTGTTTAAGCACTTAACCAGCCTGCCAATTGATTTTTTCGAAAAACGACACCTGGGAGATATTGTTTCTAGATACGCTTCTAGCAATACAATTTATAGTTTTTTAACTGGAGGCGTCATTGAAGTTATTCTTGATGGCATATTAATGGTTTGTATGTTGGCGTTAATGCTGATTTACAGTCCTAAATTAACATTTATTGTAATAACATTCTTGATAGTTTATGGCTTGGTTCGGTTGGTTTCATACAACTTACTCAAGCAAAAAATCGAAGATTCAATTGTAAAAGGCGCCGAAGAATCTTCTCTATTTATGGAAAGCATTCGAGGCGTACAAGCCATCAAGTTATTTGGTAAAGAAGAACAAAGACAAAGATTTTGGCAAAACAAATTTGTTAGCGCACTCAACAGTGACATTGCTGTGAGCAGGTTAAACATCTGGTTCTCCTCTATTAACACGTTAATCTTTGGTCTAGAAAATATTCTTGTTGTTTACTTTGCAATCACGCTAAATATTCAAGGCCTTATTTCGATAGGGATGATATTCGCTTTTATGGCCTACAAAGTAAACTTCACCAGTCGTGTGGGCAGTTTGATTGAAAAATTTATCGAGTATAAATTACTTAACATTCACATTAATCGTTTATCCGACATTATTTTGACTCAGCCTGAATTAAATGAAAGTCAACAAATCAAAAAGAAAGTCAAGGGTGAGGTTGAACTGGTTAATGTGGGATTTAAATATTCTGAAACAGATGACTTTGTATTCCGTAATATCAGCCTAAAAATAGAACAAGGAGAGTCTGTTGCCATCGTGGGTGATTCAGGTTGTGGTAAAACAACCTTGTTAAAAATTATATTAGGCTTAATTAAGCCCACAGAGGGAGAAATCTTTATCGACGGCATCAATATAAAAAAATGGGATAAAAAATCACTCAGAAAGCAATTTGGCACGGTCATGCAGGAAGACTGCTTATTTGCCGGTTCAATAAAGGAAAACATTTCTTTCTTTGATGAAAAAGTTAATTTCAGAAATGTTCAGATAGCGGCGTTTAAGGCTTGCATTTTAAAAGATATTAATGAAATGCCTATGGGGTTTGAGTCGCTTGTTGGAGAAATGGGTAGCACGCTATCTGGCGGACAAAAGCAAAGAATCTATCTTGCCCGCGCACTCTATAAAAAGCCCTCAATGCTTATTATGGATGAAGCGACTTCCCATTTAGATAGTAAAAATGAAAGACTCATTAACAAACAACTAAAAAATCTAAACTTAACCAAAATATTTATTGCGCACCGTAGTGAAACGATTAATAGCGCCAATAAAATTTATTGTATGAACACAAAAAAACAAAGCGTTCTAATTTAAGAACATTAACATAAACCTAAATAAGGAGTTAACTATGAGAACTTTAAACTTAAATGAACTAAATCATGTTGCAGGTGGTAGTATTGGTTCAAACGATGTAACCAACTTAAGTATTAACGGTAACATTGATACGTTTGCGGAATCAGTTTGCGACTCTGGCAGAGTCGACCAGTACAGTCTTTCGGTAGAAGCTAAACTTGATACCAAGTTTTTAAAAGGAGAAATTAAAGGCGAAGTACAAATCAAGTGTAATACCAGTAACACTAAGGATACAAATACAAATACAAACCCAACCTCAACAGACGGCGGGAAGAAAACGGATCAAAAGAAAGGTTAATCGTTTTCGACGTATCGCTTATAAAAAGAGTGACTAGCTCACTCTTTTTCCCCCATTTAAAAAGAGAAATAAAATGAAAATACTTAATAGCAGTGAATGCCAGCTTATTAGTGGCGGCAGTATTAACAGTAAAGATATTACCGATCTAAGCATCGATCAAGAAAGACTCGATTACGCCGAAAAGGTTTGCGACTCGGGGTTAGTTGAATCATACTCTGCGACAATGACTGAAACAACCAGTATATTAGGCTGGGAATTCAAAAGTGGAGATACCTTAAAAGTTGATTGCAATACTAAAAAGGTCTCCAAAGAATCTAAAAAAGAATCTAAACCTCAAGAAGGTAAATAGGTGCTGAGTTATCAGCACCCACTTAAAGATATACTACAATGAAAAAAATACACAATGAAAAAAATACGATGATGATTAGAAATATCATGATCAAATCGCTTAAGCTTGGATTGTTAATCAATTTTTTAAATCAACCAATTCTCGCTGATGGTGCAAAACATGACGCTTCATGCCAACAGGCCATCAAAACTTTTCAGAAAACACTAGACAACCAGTTTATTCAGGCCAACAAAGCAACAGGTCATACTCACTTTAAATCGGGTATTTACTTAAAATACTATATCGAGAATGAAAAGAAAGCCTTTATTTGCTCCAATTTTTCAATAACAGAAAGTGGTAACTATCAATTAAAGCATAATAAAGATTTTGTTATCCTTTACCTAAATGGTGACCAAATTACGCTGACTAGATGATAAAAACACAACCTCTCCTGTTTATACTTCGCAGCTTCGAGTCTATCAATCAATTCAAATTGGCAAAATTTTAACTTTCTTTTCTCACGTTATTAATGTTAGAGTAATATTTATATCTCTAACATTAATAAAAAATTAAAACGATTTAATTGATTTAGGTAATTTAGCTAATAATTATGAAACTTTATCCTTATAGAAATATAAAAACTGAAAATTTAAAAACACTACTTATCGTTACGAGAGCACTAGGAATCTTGGGATATCTTTTAGTGCTAATTTCGGTTGGATTACTTCTCGCCAGTTTTTTTATGGGAGAAGAAACTATCACAAAAGATATTGGTAGCGGTATAAGATTTACTACTAAAACGACTGATTACTCGGGACTTGCAATTATTAGTAGTATTTGGAGTATTGCCAGCGCACTTGGAATCATAGCTATCAGTGGACTATGTGCAGCCGTAGTATCTTGTGAATATCAATATACAAGCACAAATAAAATTTAATACCTAATACTAAGAAACGTAAGTAACATTAGCTTGTCCCATAACCTAACGTAGTGGCTGCATAAAAGTTTAGGTTTTTTCTGCTGTTCCTATGTTTTATTTATTTCTTAAAGCATTCTTTAAAATACTAAGAACGTTAATTGCAGGAAATAATAGCGCTTTCAATTTGTCTTTTTTATCAAGCTTACCAACAGGTACGACCGACATTTTGGCTTTAGTACGTAATCTGTTATTCACCGACATTGCGTCAAGCCAAACTTTGCTTTGTTTAGTCCTAAAAATAATTGACATCGAAATAGAGACATCTTCAGGACCATTTTTAATATAATGTCCCGCTATAAATGGGATATGAAGCGCCTCCCCGGGGCTGAATTGGAATTTATGAGCGCGGTTATCGATACTTTCACTCCAACCAGGTCTTAGCGGACCATAGTCTGCAAAACTTTCTCTAGTTTCAGCAGGAACAACCCCGTCATCAAATTGATCAAACACCGCGACTTGTTTACTTCCTCTAATTTGAAAAAGAAATGTTGAGTATCTATCGATATGAAAGGGAGTAAATGCATTAGGTGAAGCAATAAATAAAAATAACATGGGTTCTATGGCTTTATTGCCTACACCTTTTTCATTCATCACAATTTCAACATCGTGAATAAGATCCTGATAGAGTTCTTTAAATGACGGGTCAACTTCAGGACTTCTCACCATAATGTAGGAATCCGACGTGCGTATATTTTCTATAGTTTCCTCAATTGTCAGGCCATTTTTTTGGTCGATATGAGCACGGTCAAAGTTTGCATTTAAATCATCTAGGCCTTTAGAGTACATCACTTGGCCTTTGGGTAAATTAACCAGCACTTTTGATAAGTTTTCTAATGATAGTGCTGGATGATTTCTCAGCTTGTGGGAAAATTTGAAAGGCTTTTTATCTAGATTTTGAGGGTCTAGATCAGACTCAATAAACTTGTACACAGCTACTCTTCTTGCTCTTTTTATTCGTTATTGTATTCAGATTATATATTATATTGTAATTCCAAACTAGCGATAGAAAATACATTATTAAACTCCCCCAATAGGAGAGAAGCTAGATTATTTGCTATTGATTTTCATAGTTTTTCTTCCATTTGCATGTGAGTTGAGCATATAAATGTGACAATTTGCCACATTCTTTACTCGTGATCGATTCATTAGAATTGCCACCATCCTCATACTACATAGTATGTAATGAACTTATCATCCACAAAATAGATTTATTTCCGTTACCTTAAAATAGTTAACTATTGGAGATTGTATGTATTTACGATGTTTATATACACTGTGTATTTCTTTATTTGTTCTGCAAGGCTGTGGTGGCAATAGCAGTAGTAGCAGCGATAATAATTCAATAGACGATCTAATTGACACGCCCGTAACATTGTCATTTGCTGCTCGAAGCAATCATTTAGATATTAATTGTAATGATGTTTACACGGGTTTTGGACCTGATGAAGAAGCATTTATAGGTATTGGAGATTTACGTTTTTTTGTCAGTAATATTCGTGCATACAATGCCAGCGACGATCTGGTTGCCGTAACTTGGGATAATAATGAATTTCAATATAACCACGAGTCTGGCTCAGTTGCTTTAATCGACTTTTTAGGTGCTGGTTCAAATTTTTGTGAAACTGTTGCTGAAGCAACAGGCAGAACAAATACCGTTATTACCGGTATCAGCAATGGAGAAGTTATTTCTAAAGTGACGTTTGATATTGGTGTACCTCAAGCTTTAATGAAGGCTGTGATTGCTGCTGGCCCGGTTGAAGATGCTCCCTCTCCATTAAATGAATTGAATTGGTCCTGGGCTGGTGGTTATCGTCATTTTGTTATTAATTTTACAATGATGAATAGCAGTAATTCCGCAATTATAAATAACAGCTCAATACATATTGGAAGTACTGATTGTGGTGGTGATTTTTCTGCGGGTATTAATGCACTAACCGATCGCGACGAATGTGGATACTTAAATACCGCACAGGTATCGCTAGAACAGTTTAACCCAGAATCAAATATCATCGTGTTTGATGTGGCGTCAGCGTTGAGTAATATTCGAGCAACTGATCTGGTTAGCGATGTATGGCAAGCACATAACGGTGATGAGACTCTTTGTATCGATGAACGGCGCGATGGAGAGTGGTGTGTTACCGGTCAGAACTTTGGTTTACAGTGCCATTCAGGATTAGCAACCGAAGCCTGTCAGT
This sequence comes from Aliikangiella maris, assembly GCF_040719265.1. Lineage (NCBI taxonomy): Bacteria > Pseudomonadati > Pseudomonadota > Gammaproteobacteria > Oceanospirillales > Pleioneaceae > Aliikangiella > Aliikangiella maris. Next base: position 236,927 of record NZ_JBFDAH010000007.1, read on the forward strand.
CCATATTCCCTAACTTTGGCATCGAACTCACTACCGGCGAGTCATCTAGTCAGACAAACTCGGTTTTCTATGCTGAATAATTACTTTTTGACAGTATCAATGTTGGAAAAATACCAGAAAAAATTTTGCTTAAACCAAATGCAAAATATTCTTAGTATTATAGTACTTTGCTCGGTGAGCTACTTAACGGCATGTGATAGCTCATCGGAAACAACGGTTGTCACAAGCAATGAAGAAATCGATTTACGACAGTTGCTAAAAGTACCAGAGCACTTTGCCATTCCACCTATACCTGATTTCAATGTTCCAACACGTGAAAAAATTGAATTAGGTCGACGATTATTTTATGACACGAAACTGTCCGCCAATCAAACACAATCTTGCGCATCCTGTCATAAACAATCGCTAGCTTTTAGTGATGGCAAGGTGACGCCAAAAGGTTCAACAGGTGAGCAGCTCGTGCGCAATAGTCAAGGATTAGCCAATTCAGCTTATCACCCAACACTAACCTGGGCCAATAAAGTTTTTCTTGAAATAGAAGATCAATTACAAGTACCGATAAGAGCAGATGATCCGGTTGAACTTGGTGTGACACCCATTTATGTCGATGAGGTACTAGCAAGATTTAATAACGATAATGTGTATATTGGACTGTTTGCGAATGCCTTTCCTGAAAGTTCAACTGGTGCAACACTTAATAAAATTATTCAGGCACTAGCCACATTTTGTCGCACATTAATCTCTGGTGATAGTCCTTATGATCGTTATTACCAAGGCGATAAAACCGCACTGACCCAGCAGCAGTTACTAGGCTTTCAGCTTTTCAATGGTGAAAAATTTGAATGTTTTCATTGTCACGGTGGCATTAACTTTAGTACTTCCTATCGCGATAATAATAGTAATCTAGGTACGCAAACTTATCCCTTTTTTAACAATGGTTTATACAATCTAAATGGTGACGGTAGTTACCCAACAGACGATCAAGGTCTTTTTGATCAAACATTTAACCCTAACCACCGTGGTTTTTTTCGACCACCTAGCTTGCGTAATGTCGCACTCACTGCACCATATATGCACGATGGCAGCATAGCAACATTGCGCGAAGTGATAGATCATTATTTGCGTGGAGGACGATTGATTGAAAACGGTCCTAATGCTGGTGATGGACGACTTAATCCATTGAAGTCTGGTTTAGTTAGGGGCTTTTCTGCATCTGAAGAAGAGATCGCTGCGGTCATTGCGTTTTTAGAGTCATTGACTGATGAGAATTTTGTTAATAACCCCGATTTTTCCAATCCTTTTTCTGAAAAATAAAATGATTAAAATATTGATATTACTAATTTTGTACAGTTCTTTATTTAGTACTGTTGCATTAGCACATTCCAACATAGAGACACAAAAAGCGAACTATCTAATCGCGAGTACCGCTTTAAGCTATCGATCTGATGAGGTTGCTCTGGAAAATCAAGCTTATCTCATTCCTGGTGCTCTGCTTGGTGGAGAGGCGTTACCATTTAATCAAGGCGCGGGGCTTGATGAGGGACAACTGGCAATGGGGTATGCGACAGCCGATAATTATTATGTTTCTGCTGTGGTAAACGCACATGAGCATAATGGTAGCCATGAAATTGAACTAGAGAAGTTTTGGCTTACCACTCGCTATTTACAAACGGATGTTGCAGATTTTTGGTTGGATATTGGTAAGTTATCTACCCAAACAACTAAAAGTGCAAGCTGGCATACTTCACAAGATCGTTTTGCTGATCCTTCACTGATTAGTGATGTGTTCTGGGGACGCCACTTTAATGATAGCGGAATTCGTTCAGAGTTAAAGTCTGATTATGCTCAACTGGGAATTGAACTCTGGAATGGTGATGCATGGCCAGCATCAAAAAACGAAGGCGCTTATAGTATTTATATAAAAACCCAACCTACTTGGCTTGGAAAAAATGGTGAATTAGGCATATGGGGGATAAAATCTGAAGCAAGTAATCGTTCCGATTTGCGTTACAATCAAGGACATAATCATGGTACGAATATTACTAATATAGCGAGCGAATATACTTTTACTGGTAATACCGAAATGATTGGCTCTTATATTTTTGCTTCGCTGACTCTTGCAGATATTCTATTTCTAAGTGAGTTAGAATGGATTCAGTCGGATAGCACTGGTGTGCTGAGTATTAATAGCCAATCGGCTGTTTATAATAATCAGTATTCTGGTATTCGCTTTTTAATGGGGGCGCAATATAAGTCACATCAGTTTTTTATACAACATGAAGAGTTAACACTTAAAAACCACTTTTATGGCGATATTACAGATAATTTCATTATTGGTGCAAGTTTACTAAATAATGGATTTGAACCCAATAGAACAATTTATGCTTGGCAATGGAAAATAACTTCAGACTTAAATATTAAAACAGAATTTATAAATTTACAGCATGAAAAAAATGATCAAGAAAATAAATATGTCGTAGTTAGTTTAGTTTGGAATCATGCCTTCGAAGTTTTTTAATACGTATACTTCTTCATTGTACATAATTAAACAATACCAACTAATTGATAATTTTTTTAAAGTCCATAAATGGCTGTAGTTGGTTTTCACTTGCCCAAAAGTCAAAAAAAACCTGCTGAAAGCAGGTTTAATAAATTTAATAAAAAAATCTTATTTGGCTGATAAATTATTGGATAGTTGGAAATGACCACAGGTTAGTTTTAGAACCCGATATATGCTCAGTACTGATTAGTAATAGTCTGGTTCCATCACCTGAAATAATCATACCTTTATCACCGCGTAATAATGAACGGTAAGTGCCAATTGAATAGTTTTTCAAAAACACACCGTTAGCATCGTAAACATAGACCGTTTCTTCACCATAATAATTGTCTCTGCCACCGTAAAGTACACCATTGTCGTCAACTTCAACCGATGAAGGATAGGCCCCTCCGGGCAGATCTGTTTCAAATGCCAAACCATTCACTGCGTCATAGGAATACTTGGCAAACTGATAGTGTCCACCTGAAGCGGTATAAATAGAAGAACCATCTTGATTGCTCGCAATATCCTGACCATTTGAAATTGGCGCACTAATTTTATCAGTTTGCTCAATTTGAATAGCTGAATCTGAGTAGTCATAATCAAGCTCAAATCGATACAGGCTACTGCCCGATAAGCCAAACTCGGCGCCATATAATACTTTTTGATTACGGTTTACTGCCATGCCAGGAGAATATGTCAGACCACCAAATGACTGCTCATTAGTCAAAGTTTCTCCAGAAGACAAATCAATAATCATGCCTCCCTCTTCTATTAATAAAAGCGATTTACCATTTGGATAGATCGATTTAAGTCGACTTGGATTTATGAAGTTGGAAGAAAAGTCAACTTTGTTATAGCTAAAGTCAGTTAAATCAAATTGATAAATTGATCGAACTTGATCACTATGAGCAATAAGTTTTTCACCGCGAGCATCAACAACTAACCCAGAAAAAGATTCATTTAAAACCGTCGGGAATGGATTATCCACAACGCCAGTGTGAATATTAATTCGATTTAACTTCTCAGTCGTTTTATCATACACGTAAAGATATGGTCGAATAATATCTTTTGCCATGGCCACATGGGTACCATAATTATCGTTTTCGTTATTAATTAACGCGATATTTCCCTCTTGAGAAGGTTCATCAGACACATAAAGCCCAACATTGATGTAGTCACTGTAAGATTTCTCATCAACTTTAGAATTAATTGTTAATTGGCCAACATAAATACCACTAGCAAGTCCTTGATCGCTAGCGGTAATCTGTATTTGATTAGCAGCAATAAAACTGGCAGTTAGCCAGTCGCTATCGGAATTGATACTGTTAACTGCGGTAGAAACATTAGCATTATCATAAATTTCAACTTGTGAGGTCAGCTTTTTAATGGTTGGATTGGCAATTAGGGCAATACCACGTCGACTTGCGTATATTTTTCTCGGACGAATCTTTAAAGAAATCGGAATAGAAATATTACTTGCGGTATTGATGCCATTAATGATTATCTCTCCAGTATTAATGCCACTTAACTCAGAAAAGTTGGTTATTGAAACTTGCAACTCACTGTTACCATTACCTTCAGTTTGAGAAATTGTTATCCAGTCTTGATTACTTTCAGCGGTCCAGCGAGTACTTTGGTCATACATATTTAATTGAATCACTTGTGGTTCAATTGCCATTTGCTGGTATTCTTTTACTGCAAAATTCAGTGACTCAGTATTCGTAATTAATTGATCTTTTATCACCAAACTAACAGATAAATCTTTGGTGACATAATCACTAGCGTCTGCTTTACCAGTAATGAAACGTAATACGGTTTGATAGTTGCCAGGCGCTAGAAAAGAGGCATCAACATCTATTCTAAATTCGGCAGAAGTGGTTGTTTGTTTCATTGTGGCGACTGACAGCCAGTTGGGTAAAGTCGTATCAGGTGGCGTACCAACAATCACGCCATCGCCGACAAATTTTACAGTGACCGATTGACTTAAGTATTCTTGCGACAGATAGACCGTTTCAAATTTCAATGCAGTTTTGTCGAGTGTCAATGAATAAGAAGACCCGCCTCCACCGCCTCCACCGCCGCAGGCAAGCAAAAGGCTTAAAGCACTACAAACCAGTACGTATGTAACAAATAATTTTAATTGAGAACCCAAATTCATATTAAACCCATAATTTAAAATAAAAGCGAAGACTTTCAGCCCCTCTGCCCTTTTGCAGTTTTTGCTAAATAGCGTTTGTTATATCTATTGTTTTTTATAAATAATTGTTTTTTGTCAATAATTGCTGTCTAAAAATTCGACGGCATATCGTATAACATATTTGAGATATTTCCAATAGTCTATTAGTACGAACCATTACTTTCAGCTAACCTCGCAAAGTTCAATCCCTTTATGTATGTCCACGTCTGTTATTTCATTTAGTTCAATTATTAAATCATATTTGCTATTTTTTTATTCAAATAAATTACGGTTCATCGTCTAAAATCCCCCTAAACATTGGAACAATATTGTTACTTTCGAGGTTTACTAAAATTTAACATTGTAAATAAGCGGTTAAAAATCAACTGCACGGATAAAATTATTTATAGCTTAATTAAACGTTTTTAAAATCAAGCTCATTAAAGTCTAATCCTTTGAAAACTCTAACAGCTCCGTCATGATTAAATTGCTCAATATGTTTTCTAAGAATTGATTCGCCAAAACCTCTTGAACCACTATAAACCAGTAAAATTAAAGCATTGCGATTGATTGCAAGATTATTAAAAGCAATTTCATCCAACACTTTATCCACTTGTTGTAATTCTGCAAAATGATTTCCGCCACCAATGGTACCCAATGCTTGTTCAAACCCAGATTTTTGTAGCCGCTTAGCGGCTAATTGGGCATTGACATAGCCACACCATTTATCATCTATCGCACCATCAATATTAATCAATCGTTTTTCAAACTTATCCAGGTTGATTTTTCTCAGTGCAAGATCGGTACTCCATAAAGACATACCACAGCCAATATCATTACCCACTAATGCCGGATAAATTTTATTTTTTGATAAAAATGCAGCGCCGATCGGATAACCCCGTCCCGGATGAAGATCGGGCATACCAACGGCTTTAATGATACCTTGTAAGTTTGCAGTTTTTTCTAATTGTTGGATCGCTTTACCTTCGATCCAAGTATCTAAATCTGTAACTAAACTGACAGATTCAGACAAATTTTGAATATAATTACCCATTATCCAATTCCCTAAGAATCAGTTTTAAAATAAAGTTATTTGAATTGGCGGGTTTTAATCTACAGACAGTCAACTATCTAAATTAAGCTACTCTAACTTGGCGTTTACGCAAAGCAAAATAAGGAAAAATAATTGAATAGAAATGTTTCGTCACATTTATCGATTGATTCTAAATGTAACAATTACAGAGAATATAACCCGCAAAAGATATTAATTGTATTCATGAAAACCTCCTTTGCAGTTAAATGATGGGTGACAATAAGACAAGAGAGGCGCAGTTTAATGTGAAATAAAAATAAAGACAACCATTTTTTAATTTTTTATACTCTTTTAATCTCGACCTTAAAAAGCTTAATTTCTATTTTTTCAGACCAACGCTTATTTCAACACTTACTCATACTAATTAACTTAAGGTACTTCTTTTTATGTTGTCATTATTTTGTCATAAAATTTTTTGTTGTCAGTTGATTGAAATAACACTTACCCATTTATCTACCGGCTGTGACAATAAAAACTTCACCTTTTCATTATTCAAAGCATCTTGCTTAACAATCGCTGCGCGATTTCTCCCACATTCTTTAGCAAAATATAACGCTTTATCTGCCAGTTCAACAATCATATCAATTTGTACATTTGAACGATCTGTATCGAAGTAAACAATTCCGATCGACATAGTAATTGATAATTCACCTGCATCGGTGGTGAAAGTAGTTTCAGCTATTGCTGACAATAACTTTTTAGCAACTTGTTCATCACTTATTTCATTAGTGTTTTCCAATACGATAAGAAACTCTTCACCCCCCATTCGAATGAGTTTATCAGAATCACGCATTGACGATTGCAGACGGAGAGTAAATTCTATTAAAACCTGATCCCCTACATGATGGCCATATCTATCATTAACTTGTTTAAAATGGTCAATATCTAGCAGAAAAAATGAATAACGACGACAAGTTTTATTTTTGATTTGAGTAATAATTTGTACATCAAAATAACGCCTATTATAAACGTTAGTTAATTGATCTTGGTATCGTTGTAAATCAAGTTGGATATTACGATTTTGCAAGCTCGAATTTTTTGCAAGCATCCGGCGATACATTAAAAACAGCAATAAAATTAATAGTACGGCCACTGCACCACTTAACCAAAAAACTTCTCGTTGTAATTGTGCATTGGTAATTTCAATTGATTTAATGCGATTACTTTCACGGAGTCTTTCAATTTCTCTATCTTTTTCAACAGATTCATAGAGTGATTTGAAGCGTTGCATTCGCCCCTCACGTTCAGAATCATAAATTTTATTCGACAAATTAATATATTCAACATGGGCTTCATAAGCGATTTGATATTGTCTCTTTTCAGCAAAAGCTTTAGACCACCCTGCATAACTATCAGCAAGATAAGTAATTAGGTCATACTGAATAAAATGTTCATTGGCTTTATTAAAAACAAGCTCTGCTCTTTTAAAATCATCTAAATAAACCAGATTGAGTGCAATAATGGCGTTTGCATGTGCACTGATATCTGGATTATTATTTTCTTCACCATAATTTAGTGCTTGCTCTGCATATTCATTTGATTTTTGATAGTTCTCCTTTTTTTGCTCAATAGCAGCAAGATTGGTATACATACTATAAATTGAGTTTTTTGCATCTATTTTCCTAGCCAATTTAATCGCTTTTTCAAATACCTCACTGGCGGCATCGAGCGAGCCTTGTCTAATCAGCATATAACCCCGGTTTTGATAGAGCATCAGCAAGGTTCTATTTAGTTGCTTTTTTTCATACCATTCAATGGCGATTAAATTATTCTTTAACGCTTCATCAAAAAAACCCAGCTCTGCTTCAGCCAATGCTAAAAAACTGCGAGTTGTCACTTCTCGATAATCATCATTATTGGTCAGAGCAACCTCCAATGCGATCTGGCTCGCTTCAATCGAATCGTTATATCGACCAATTTTATTTGCAATGTCAGCAAATGTGATACTTATCCAATATCTCAGTACTGGCGAATGGCTTTCAGTGACTTGCTGATAGGCTTTTTCAACTTGTATTTCATAGGTTTTATAATCTTTTTCCTGATAAATTTTCCAGGCCAGACAAAATTCATAACTTGCTAATATTGAGCGATTCGTAGGATTGCGATGCTTTAACCGAGTCAATTCTTCAAGAGTCTCAACCAAGTCATCATTTAGTTGGGTAAATACCTGCAAGTAACAGCGGTAGCTTTGATAATAAGCAATTTCATCATAACCAAGGCCATATATTTGATCTTCAATATGCTTAAGTTGTGCTAAAGTTTTTGTAAAATTCTGTCCATATTCATCAGCAATTTTGTCAATCAGCTTATCACCTGGAGAAAATTCTGAGCGAAATACTTGTGTTGTCGCGCTGACAAGATTAAATGGCAACACAAACAGCAAAATCCATAAGCAGCATTGTGTCAACTTTCGCATTGTTAAGCTGTTATTATTCATTTCCTGTTTCAACTGGCTTTTCCTGAATTAACAAGGTAGCAAATCCAATATTACCCAAAACAACTCCGCCTAGCATGTTTGTTTTGGTATTGAGACTATGCTTAAGCCTAGTTGAGTTCTTAATAAAATGCGATAAAAATCAATAACTTCATTACCAATAATCCGAAGGTTTATAATTTTTTCTTAAATATACTAAGCGGATAGAAAAGCTGACCTAAATAAGTAGATGGTAATTTTTTTGTAGTCCCATATTCTGCTGGCCAGTGCTGTTTGGGCATATGATAAGTACCAAATAACCAATCAAATAATACTAAATGAGCAGAATAGTTCGTATCGATTGCAGGCTTTTCTGAACTGTGATGCCAATGATGAAACTGTGGAGTAACAAAAATATACTTTAGCGGACCAAAGGGTAAACGGGTATTACAATGAATCAAAACAGCTTGTAAGGCGGCAAAAGCCACATAGATATCAAGAGCAGCTTTATCTGGCCCTAAAAGATACAATGGAACCATTACCATTGCTCTCTCAGAAAAAACCTGTAAAAAGTGCCCCCGAGATCCCGCCAACCAGTCCATATTTTCAACTGAATGATGAACGGCATGTATCGGCCAAATTATTTTAATTTCGTGATACAAGCGATGTTCCCAATACAACACGAAATCTACACAAACAATAATTGCTAGAACTTGTACCCAGACAGGTAGTGCTTGCAGCCAGTTTTGCAACGAATCACTAACCGCCCAGTCAAAATGACTAACATGGTAATTGGCATATAACAATATGGCAGAAATAGCCAAGTGATTAAAACAAAAGTAAAACAGATCAAGCCCCCACTCTTTGCGCAAGATAATCTGATCTTTATACTTAGGCAGCAATTTTTCCAAAGTCATAAAAATAAATGCTGATCCGAGAAACGCCAGTATTAGCCAGTCAACCCCCAAAGAAAGCGGTTGAGGCTGCACACCTCTAATTGGAATCGTATATCCGCCAAGCGCAAAGCTAACCCCAGTAAGTAAAATACCAATAATACCCAAGCGTCGATATTGACCAAGAACAAAAGTCAGTACGCCAAAGAATAGGGAAAAATACATGGCATATTTTAGTAACTGTTGTAACTGTCCGGCATCATATGTTTGACGCAACTCAGTGGTAGTTAAATAAGCGGGGAACAGGTAAGCCAAAACTGCTAATAAGCTTAAAACACCTAAACATACCGAAGTATAACCACTGATTTTGCCATCACCCAGTCGAAAAGCTCGAGCTGCATCTAATTCGACTTGTCTTTGCCGATATTGATAACCACTCGGCTCGTTTGCAGTAGATTGGTTTGCAGAATGCTGATTGTTGTTGTTTTGCTCGGTCTTCATGTCACGAATTCTGTTGGCTTGATTATTTCTGCCCAAGCTTAGGTAGTTGGTTGAAAAATGTCTACTATTTTTCTCAAATCGTGATAAGTCGCAAATGATGATGCGCTGAGTAGAAACTCGGCGCATCTATAGATGAGCACATTAGCCGTTCAGTGGCAGCTAATGGCAAGACTGGTTTTTCTAGTTAGCTTTTTTAGTTAGCCTTAGTCTTTGTTATAGATTGACTAAGGTAAGGTTCCATTTCCCAGTACTCCCAACTTTCAAGCTGTTGTTTTTTAGCCAAAGATAATGCTTTTTGATGATATTTTTGCATCTTTTGAGGTTTCTCCAAACCTTTTTGCGCCACGCTCATTAAATAGTGCCATTTAGCATTGTTGCGATTCTCACCGGCAACACTATTTAATAGGACCTCAGCTTGTTGAAATTGCTGTTTGCGGTTATGCCCCAAGACCAAATCTAACAAAATCAAATTGGCTGATTCGGGGAATTGTTTTTTGGCAGATTCAATAATTTGTGGGATCTTGTCTTGTTGTTTTGAGTAAAATACATATTTAGAAAAGGTATAGCTTTGTAACCAGGTAATAGGCGCTCCCCCCCAACCAGCTTTTTTTTCTGCCAATAACTCAAAGACTTTTAAGTAATCCTCATGCGCCATCATACTTTCAACATCAATGAAAAAGTTTGGCCATAAAAACTGAAAACCATCATAAAGCGCCGGTAGTGCTGTTGAGAAGTGAGACTCATCTGGATACTCTTTGAAAGTCCATTGCAGTTTTTCAGGTGCATCCTGTTTAAATACCTCGACCAGCTTTTTAACGCCCATGCCTTTTTCGCTGGCAACTGATAGAAATATAGGTGCATAAACTTTACTCTCTGCCGACTTGAAATGTGTGGCATAGTCTTCAATAAGGCGGTAGTCATCAAACCATAAACTTGGACTCATTGCGATGAAGCGATCGAAAGGCGTGTCTGGCGTTAGATATTCATAATTAACAAATAATCCGCCTAGAGAATAGCCAGCTAATGCGCGTGACTGATTTGTTCGATATTGGCGATCAATCAAGGGGATCAGCTCTTGTCTGATATAGTTAGAAAATTGTTTTATTCCGCCATACTCAGGACTTTCCTCAATTGACCATGTATTGCTTTTTAAATAATCTTGTGGGCCTTGATTAGCGACTCCCACAACAATAACTGGTGGAATTTTTCCCATTCTGGCCAAATGCCTTGCTGTATTTGCCACATGATGAAATTGAAAATCACCATCGATTACATACAGTGTGGGATATTTTAGTTGAGATATTTGATAGCGCTCTGGCAGCGAAACCATGTAGCGGCGCTGTTGCTGCATGACTTTTGAATGGTGCTGATATTCACTACCATAATTTAAAGGTGTCGCAGCAAACCCAACCGACAAGTAAAAAGCGCTGATTAATACAATGAGTAGTCTGAACATATTTTCTCCTAATCAATATCTTTTAATTCTTTTCAAACATTATGCTGCCATATTTGAGCAATGGTAAAAGTGAAAAATCGGTTAATCTTGTAAAGTATTGATGAATGCTCTTTATTTTGGTTAACAAACATGCATATTGTGACAATCTGCAACTTCTGCTTTAATAGCTAGGAGCTCTATGAATCTCAAAGCAAAATAACAATTTAATTATCCTCCCAAAAAACACGCACGACATGATGAGAAATCTGACTATATTTAAATCTGAATTTTCAAAATAAGCCGAAAGATTGATGCAAATTAACATTGAGTCTCAATCGTTCAGTAAAAAACATTGTTATTTTTATGCGGAGAAAGCCATGTCTAACCAACTTTTAAAAGAAGTACTTACTCGAACAATCAGTCAACTCGAAGAGAACCCAAGCCATTCACTAGTTGCCTTTTCAGCAAATACCCGTCTGGAAGAAGGTGTCAGATGTAGCGCTAATGTCAGAGATTTTCCAACGATGTATATTGACGAGCCAGAAGACTTAGGAGGACAAAATTCTGCGATGAATCCTGTTGAGTTGCTGTTAGTTTCATTAGGTACTTGCCAGGAGATCATGTATGCCGCCTATGCTGCTGTGCTTGGTATTCAGTTAGACAGCGTTAAAGTTGAACTAAAAGGGAAATTAGATTTAAGAGGCTTATTTGGACTTGCAGAGGGAGTGCCCGCCGGCTATCGAGAAATCCATTATGTAACAAAAGTCAAAGCCCGGATTCAACCGAAGCTATTAAAAAATTAGCTGAAATGGCCGAATCTCACTGTCCAGTTTTAGACACGTTAACTCGAGCCATCACAATCAGTGGAAAAATGTATCATAATGGTGAAGCAATAGAATAAATCAATCAAGAGATTTCTCAATCGATCAACCAGGACCTTATTCCCCTTAAACTCCTGGTTTACGGTGTAAATTAGTTGTTCTAACCAACAGCTGAAATAGCTGAATCAGATTTAAGACCGGCTATATGCGATAAAAACAGTCGAATGGGCGCTTCGACTTTATCGACATGATCAAATGACACATAAGTTGCATCAGATATTTCATCAAGCTCTTGCAAAAAGGCAGTTTGAATAGGATTATTTTGCTTCACCAGAAACAACATCGGTGCCATTTTACCCGAAAAAATATTATAACCCACTTCAAATGAAGTCCCTTCACTTATTCCTGTGTTTACAATAATCATCGCATCACAGTTATCTATTTGTGCTTGTCGGGTGAGCCGGAACTCGGTGGGGTTAAATGGTTTTCCGCTTTGTTGTTCATATGCTACTTTATAACTGTCTTGATCATAAGCCTGATGGCCGGTTAACACATTAATTCGATAAGGATTTTGGTTTTGTGCCATTACCGTGTCTAAAACAGACTGTACAATTGCCAGCTCAGCCTCCTCTACCTTGGTATAGGGTTGTCGTATAAATAGATTTAATGCTGTCATAATCTCTCCATGGATAATAAGTCTTTAATAGATATAAGCAATTTCTATTTATTTTGCCAATCACGATTGAGATAATTGATGCAAATAATCAATCAACATTAAAAGATGGTGTATTTAAAATCACCTTATTAAAAATACGACAATCATGTTGAACCATCTTGACTGGCAAGATCAGCAAAATTGAACTATAATGAAGAGAGAGTCTATAAAAATCATCAGGCTTAACAATAAAAACCAAGCAAACTATTTATGTTGACTTATTATATTTAGTAATTAAAGAAGCTCACACTAAACGCTTATCATGATTGCTGCGCTTTTAAACGTTTTAAATGTGCCAAACTATTTTTAGCAAACTGAATAATCCGAGGGTTCGGCTTTTTAGTAAATTGTAAAGTTTCCAAATAAAATTCGAGGCTTCCAATAATATCGGCATAAACCAGAATGATTTCTTCACTAATTGTGCGCGGATTTTTAATAATATAATAATTTAAATAGTTAACGCACTCATTACTGATAGTCGCTAATTCTGTTTCATTCAGGTCAGTAAAACTTTGTGTAACAACGTCGAGTAATTTAGCGGATTCTTTTATCAGTACAACCTTGCGATTACTTTCAATAAAGTCAGAAAAATCGGTAATAAACTGTTTGACTTTTTCATGTGCATTTTTACATATTTTATACTGAGCACTCGACAATATCTCTCGCTGAGTAGACAAAATACCAGCATACTTTTCAAAACCCGAATCAATAACGGATTGCTTTAAACCTTTTAATGCAATCATTAAAATATTAATCTCTTTGGGTGTTATTTTTCTTTTTTCTTCGATTACTTGATTAGTTAGTTCAACCACTACAGTAATCCTTACCACCTGATCATCAATATGCAAGATTTTCAAAAAATTATTTAAACCAATCATTTTTTGTTTAATCGATTCGATTTCTTCAGTCGTGTAAGATAGCACTTTTGTTTGCAACAATAGCGTTTCCAGATTTTCAACCTCATCGACCAAAGACTCAACAATGGAGTGATAATCCTGATTAGTCAAACCATGTAAAATTCTTAACTCTTCATTAAGCAACTCATCATTAACAATTTGGTTATTTATTGAAAAATGCTGACACACTTGCTGGGTTAACTTCGTTCGGCAACCAGAAATGCTCACCAAATACAATAGTTCATTGGTTAATAAATTAATTTCAGATTTTGAGTCTACCAATAAAAATTCAGGCTTATTTTCAGCTTGTCGAATTTGTCGATCAAGCATAGAAAAAAGCTTTAATCGACTTTTAGTTAACCTGAGTTTCTTTTCGACAAATCCATCGATGGAGGCTTGTGCAATCCACCATAGGTTGGGGCTTTTGGGTAAAACACAGTCCTTATCGAGCTTATGCAGCGACTTTTTCATCATAGTCAGTCCCCCGTCAAGATTGGTTTGACGAATGACTTCGATTAATCCAATCTGATACATTTGTCGATAATGACGCGACTTACTCGCACTTTCCTCAGTTATCATCAAAGTCTTAACTTTGCCAAGCCTTGATTTATTAAAACCCTTTTTAAAAAAATACGACTCTCTCAGCTCACTATTGCCGTAGCAAACTCTCAGTTGATTAATCGTCGGTAATAAAAGTTGTGGAATATCAAATGCTTTTTGACTGATATGCTCTAAATAACGTAAAAATTTGATAATAGCCGTTGATACCGTTTCTAAATATTTTTGACGCTCATTTTTCTCACCCTTAGCCAAGCGTTCCAGCAGTGCTAAAGTTTCACTGAAAAACACTATTGCACCATTGAATTCGAGTAGCGTAAAAATACCTTTCAACTTATTAATTTGCTTAATAGGCCCTTTAAGCAATGTTTTATTATCCGGATCAACTGCAAAGCTTTCAATATCTTGTGTTAGCTGATTAATCTCGGCAGTAATTTCATCAACAAGCAGGTGTAAAGATTGCAAGCTACTGGCTTGTGTCATAAGAGCAGATACCTCCCTTGGAGTACCCAATAATTAGCACGTAATTAAAAGAAGTAATTAAAATTATTATATTTATAATCGTTACTCTTATTTTAATTTTATAATGCGATTAATTATTATTTTAATGTTTATTAAATAATTTTGAGTCTAATTTACCACCCTATGATTAACTTAATCAACTAAAAATATTTTGAACCATTTGTTTTCTATAAACCACTTTTAACAACAGTTTGTTGAGATTAGTTAGGTATTAATTTAAATTATAAAGATATGTTATTTATACTAATTAGTTAAAATATAGAAGATAAACCGCATTAGATAAATTACTATTTTAAGATATGCCTCTGACTAGAAAAATAATCAAATAAATAAGTGCAAGATGATAACTGAGAGATAAATGGGGAATAGACATTGGAAAAAGATTTACGGAGTGAAGCTAGACGTTACCTAAATGGTTAGATAACGCCAATTAAATTAATGCGCCAACGATTATTGAAACCCAATGAGTCTATCTAAGCGCTCCAAGTCGTTTACAACGCGCCAGTGCCCTCCACCTTGCTCAATTCTTTGCTGCCAATCAGTCAAACGCTTTTTATAATCACGTGGATCAATATTATCCTGACGTAACTTGGTTACATTTAACGCGACAACATGAATATTTTGCATATCCAGTTGAAAATTTCGAATATGGCTTTTCGGTAAATCTTCTTCCAGATCTGAAAAAATAAGCACATATTTTTCCTTTGCTTGGGTCTCGTTGACATAATCTGATGCCTGAATAACACCACCTGTAATATCCGTGTTGCGGCTACCTGATTTTAAGGTGTTAACGAATTGTTCCAATTTGTGCTTAAACAAGCGCTTTTGATCATTGGCCGTACTTGGTCGAATATCAAAAGTAACTTGTGCAATAATATCCTTTTCACTGAAACTTCCACTATCAATTCGTGCAACAGCAATAGAATCGCCACTGTTTAAAGTCGCCAGTAAATAATGAACAATCGCTTGCGCTTTAGTCAGCTCTTGTGTGTAGGTACCGGAAGTATCAATTAGTAGATAAACCGCCCGCTGACCTTGCTGAGTCTGTTGACATGCCGGTAAAAATAAAAGCATTACCAGCAACACACCTTTGTGTAAGACTTGACAAGGTCTGATTGAATATCGTCGTGACCATTGAACAATAAATGGTGGCACTAATCGAAGGATTAAATCAGCCAAATGGGTAATAGTTATTTGCCAGTTTCTCATAAGTGCCTCCTATATTTCATGGGTGCCGGTTTTAATGGTTTTAGTTTGAGACATTGATTGATTTTGCACTTGCAGCCCTGTTCGACGCTGCTTAATCAGTTGTTCAAGACTAACGGGCAACATAATAGTCAAGTCAAATAAACTCACCATAATATCACTTAAATGTCGGCATAAACTGCCAAACATACGTACTATCACGCGTAGTAATCGCAAAACGCCAATGATGCATAACCCAAGAATAATTCTTAGTGAATGAATAAAAGACTCAAGCGGGATAGCGATAAATGCCAGAGCAAAAGGCAAAATAAATCCCATGATCATTTGTCCAAGCGATGGAATCCAGCGAAAACGCGCTTCAACAATGCCTGTTTCAGCGCCAATATTGACTAGCGACTGTTGCAGCGCTTCTCTATCTAAAGCCAGTAAGTCGCGCATATAGGCTAAAGAGGCTTCAATTGAAGCAAGAATCGTCAAAATCACAAAGGTGACTATCATCATCTTTTTACGCATTTGATCATCCATTGAACTGATTACTGGAAACAAATGAGTAATTCTAAGCGACTCCAATAGAAATAATCCCATGGCAATTTCAATTAATATAATCACCAGAGCAGCAATGTCGGAAGTTTTCATACTACCAATATAACTTGCACCGCCCACCATTTCAGACATAGGCATTGCTATTAACTGGAAATTAATTAAACCACCAAGGATAGCAATAAACAAAACCAATCCCGAAATAAAAAATTGGGTTAACGCAGAAGACTCCAAGCGATTCAGTGCGCTATTTTTGGCAGCAAGAATTTCAACATAATGGGAAACTTGTTGATCGATAGTTTTGGAACATTTATCTAAACCACTAATTTTATCTTTTACTGCATTTAAGCATCCATGAATACTGCGCCACTGCGGTTGCATCTGAGCCAATAAGCGATGACTTTCAGCTGATGCTTTTTTATAAGTTTTTAATGTTTGCTCATGAGATTGCTCTACCGCTTTTTTAATGTTCGTGAGTATTTTTATTACCGTCGGATCACCATTGCTTGGCAAATTTGAAATAGTTTCAACAACCTCACTCCATGCCGGTGGTAGCGGTGCAGCCCCGACTGATTTTTGATAATCACTTTCAATTTTTTCAACTGCTTCCATAATTTGGCGATGTAAACCTGGATATTGCGCCAGATCACGCTGTACAATATGATTAATCCGAGTAAACTCCCGCTCAATTGATTTTTCTGCCGCTTTTGTACCGTTGGCAACTAAAATTTCATGATTACGCTGGGTCATCCGTAATTCAAGTTTTAGTAAACTTAACGCCCATTGACGCATTAAGGTGTAAATTGCGCTACCGGTTGACTGAAATACTTTATGCGCTTGAACGCGACCAAGATAAAAAACAATTACAACCAGTAAAGCCCAGATAATTAGCGACACCGCCAAACTATCGGACCATAAAGTCATCGTTTCATTTGCCATAAAGCCCTCCTTAATTAACAATAAATAAACCAAAATGAATAATAAGCCATACTACAGCCCAATCAGTATGGCCGAGCGCTGTGAAAAATCGGTGAGAATATAACGTTGAAAAGCACACTATTTAGAAAACTAAAGATAAATGAATGCTTGATTACATGTTACTGAATAAAAATCTTCAAAATTTGCTAAAAATTGCCACAAATTAAAAGCCAATAGCTGTTAAAGTGTGCAATTATGCATCCTTGTGAGACAGCCTCGGCAACCAATTATGACCAGTGAGTCTCGTTTAATATGGATTTTATGTAGTTTGGGTGTAGGTTCTATTGTCATCATTATAAACTTTATCACCATTATTATAATGAGGTGTCCATGGCTAAAATTTTCTGGGTTGAAGACCAATTACACTGGGTCAATAAATTCAAGGCAATACTGGAAAACGCTGATTTCGCAGATGGTGCCACAAGCAATGAAGTGGCTGTTTATCGATTTGTCGAAACGGCACGTCAGGCAATAAATCATCACACATCGACACCAGATATCATCATTTTAGATGCCAACATGAATGGCAATGATGATGCTGGTATTTGTTTATCCCATTTAATTGCTAAAAAGTGGCGAGATATACCCGTTATTTATCTATCTGAGCATAGCGGCACGCATATTGAAGAAAAGGCTTTTGAACTAAGTCAGGCACAAGATTTTATCGCCAAACACCAACAAAATGTTGAGCAGGTTGTCTGTTGGCGAATCAAAGCATTAATTCGGCAGGCTAAATTAAATGCGCCAAATAATTTGTCAATCAGTCACCCAGATAACATCATTCAAAGTGGCCAACTGTTGATTGATTTAACCAGTTGGAATGTTTATTGGCATGGTATTAAATTAATGAATCCAGCGAATTCTCAGCGCCCGCTCACGCCTATTCCCAGAAAAATTTTACGCCAACTCGTCAACGCATCACCACATCCACTGACGACTGACCAAATGGCTGAAAAACTAGATTTAGAAAAATTGACTTATGCAAATTATCGACAGCATATTAAGACACTGCGACACGCATTTGAACAGGCAGCCCGGCAAGCAAGTCAATCGAGCTTTTTAACCTTATGTAAAAATGGTCGAGGAATTGTCACATTTGGCGACGAAGGCGCCTATTGTTGGAAAAAATAATCAATGAACAAAAGTGAACAACAGCAAGCCCTACCCAAGCTTCCGCCAATTCGACTAATCTTTCCCTGGTTTAGTCTGCTGTTTTCGGTGCTAGTTATTACACTGTTGATACTCAGTCAAGAAACGGAGCTACTGTACCAATATCCAATTTTACAAAATCAATTTACTTTAAATACAAAATTAGCCGCACTACTTTTTTTAGGAACGATTTACTTAGTTGAAATTAGCTTGTTTTTCTCGAGCCAAAAAAAAGCAAAAAAACTGGTTAGTCACTTAAAAAGCCAATTAGCATTTTTATTTAAAAGCAAAAAGCAAGAACAGCAAAAAGTTCACTTATATTCAAACCACACCGAAAAACTAAAGCTCTTTATCAGCGACAAATTACTTGAATATATTGAATATGACGAAAAATTTATTCACTTCAAAGGCATTGCAGCAGAAATTCGTCACAATGGCATTATCAGTTTTGACAAAGTAATTACCGCGTTACAGCATGCGATTGAGCAACAACACTTTCTCAACTTATATGAATCACCTGACTATACGGCAAAGAGTCTGCGATCAGAGAGCGGTAAGACATCGTTAGACTCAGCGATCAATGTTCACCAAACGCATTCAAACGAAGAAAGGTCAATTTATCCACATAACTTACAAGAAAAAACAATGGCAATACTGCCTCAAAATGAACGCGCGATACAAAGCATAGTAGATTATCGTTCTGCGATTGATGCCATGCGCTACCTGTGGGATTTGCTTGATTTATCAACGGCAGAAAATTTGGCACTACATATAGGCAATCAATTGATTGAATGTGAAGAACTCTATTTTCAGCAGCATTTAAGTAATAGCTTAAATAGCACTATTCCCCAAAGGTTAAGCGATAACATTGACATGCCAACCACTCCGGTGTTTTTTCCTCAATTAGCGATACTCACGAGCATCACAGGATTTTGTGATGAGCCAATCATCAGCGAAAAAATAGCCCTTGGAAAAATTAATGAAGCCGAGTTTTCTCAAGCTTTTTATTTTAGTAATTCACAGTTTATTCTTGATTTAGCACCTACCGAAGTATTGCTTGGCAATGTTAATCATATACGTTTATTACTTGAAAACTTAGTTAAGAATGCCCTATTTTTCTCACAGAGAAAAACCACAAAAAAACATCAAAAGCCTATCTTTATTTCACTAAAATCTGCAGAGAATCATATCCGGATCAACATTTATAATCATGGCCCACATATTGCCGACGAAAATTTGCAGGATATTTTTAAATTAGGCTATTCAACTCGCAGAAAAAAAGCACACCACGGCAAGGGACTAGGGCTCTTTTTTTGCAAGGAAATTATTAATGGTTATCAAGGGCATATTCAACCACTCAATTTATATAATCAACCGCAGCAATATCAGCTCGACATACTATTGGCTAACGATGAACTTCACACTTACAATATCGCTATACAACTTGACGAAAACAAGTTGCTTGGCAAAACCCAGTTATTTTGTCAGTTAATTCTTGCTGAACAAAATCCTGACTCAGATAGTCTCACAGATGATGATGACGAAAAGCCAACACTAAAAAAATCAATTGTGCTTGAGTTTGATATACCAATAATTTCACTTTGCATTGCCCATGCAGATAAACAGGATGAAAAATATCAAAGTCTAGTGGCGTCATATCAGCCGTTTAAATGGTTAGCGCCCAGCAGCTATTCGCTAAGCCAATGGCAAATTACAATTGCACCTTTTAAAAAACAACATCAGTTAATTTTTGAACCGCTTGATATTAATGGTGTGATGTTTGATATTAAAATACCAACCGCAGAATCTCGCCTGCAAGAGCAGGAATTTGAACTTGGTGAATCTAATTTGGACAGCGAACTAGAGAAATGGTCTCACTCCTTTCAGACATTAACTTAATCGATTTAATCTCAAATAAATATAATTAAGTCTTTTGTATATTGAATCTTTTATTTTAGGTACAGGTGATTTAATTATTTTTTACTTTAATCGCACTTTTTTTTGCTTTTATTTTTATGGAGATCAGTTATTATATTAGAGGTTTGTAATAACAGCCAATTTTTAAGTAATTGTCTGGAATTAAGTGGTATGGGACAATTCAACTGAATTTAAACCTAAATTTCAATCTGAATTTAAAAAGTAATCAACTGGAGTGATTAAAATGAAAAACACAAAGCTATCTTTAGTTTTGGGAGTCGCCTCTTTATCTTTGACCGCCCTGAGTGCAAATGCATCAACTTTATCTGTCAATGAAATTATGCAACCAGCCAAAATGGAACTAACCAGTTATCAAGCTGATTCACTCAACAAAAGCAAAAAAACCTTAAGCAAAAGCAAGAAAACCCTCGAAAAAAGCAAAAGAAAACTCGAAAAAAGTAAGCGCATATAATTTGCTCAGCATTTAAATCGACTGGCAAGAATTTCACATAAGCCATTGATTCACTTTAATGGCTTATGTTTATAAACATACTCTCTTTTAAATTGACGAATTATTTTAATAGATAATCTTATAATTCAGCCCTTTTTATCAAAAATATTACTTTCACCCACACCAATTTCATTTAAATCAAATTTATTTCATCCGCTATTTTTTAATTTGTACAAATTTTTATCTAACCTAGATTCGCTGTTAGCTGCATAATTGCGCGATCTTTAGATGGTCACACGATATTCAAAGATAGTTTGCTGAATATTATTGGCTAAGGAATTAAAAAGCACGCAAAACAAGTATTACTCTATCAAATTCAATCCTTGTTTGCGTGCAGACCTGCTCAGACTGGAGAGCAATTTACAGGGAAGAAATCATTAGTTCATACAACCACTGAATATAGAAACCCAGCGCTTACACTTAATTTAACTTCGATTCAAATACTTGCGGTTCAAATCAAGTGCTGTATAACAATCAAACAATATATCGACAGATTAACAACAACCTTAACTGATTAAATATTGGTCAAACCATTAACTGCCTTCTAATAATAAAAATGTGAGCGTTTAGCTAAAATGCAAACATGAAATAGCCTCATTGATATATTGCCAGGGTAAGCTTGAGCTGCTCAATGACTTTATCTTTTAATAAAGCTGGCGATAAGACGCTAACTTGACTACCCAATCTTAAAATGTCTTGAATCAATTCTTGCGGATTAGTTTTATTAAAGGGAAAAGTCAGGTGATAACTGCCGTCATCCATTAATTCTCCTTGTTGCTGCGGATGCCAGCTTTCCTCCATCACCCTCAGGGCAATCGATGTATCAAATTGAAGAGTCACCCAATCGACTTCTCCTCCTGCATAAATGCCATAATTTTCACCAAAATAATCATCAAGCAATTTAGCATCAATTAATCGGTAGTCGTCGCTTGAAGGAGCAATCTGATCAATATTCTCCAATGCAAAAGTCCGATAATCCTCTCGCACATGGCACCAAGCATCAACATACCAGTTGTTTCGGTAGTTTATAATTCTTTGTGGAGATATTTCACGATGCGTCAGGATTCCTTCATCTTGAGAACGATAGCGCATTTTGATTCGATACCCTCTTAACGTCGCTTCTACCATTTTGCTGAGCGAAGTATTATTCACATTCCGAACCGCGACCCCCAACAACTTAACTTTACTAGAGATCGATTCAATTGGTAGCGCATTCTTACCCAATAACTGGCTAATTTTTTGACTGATTGGATACAACTCTTCGGCAAGTAACCCGACGCCGGTTTGCCCAATGAGCGCCTGAATCATCAGCAGAGCTTGAAGTTCTGCCTGACTGAACCACAAGCCTGGTAGCTCATAGCCGGATGCACTGCTTTGCTCATATTGATAGCCGCCGAGCTCACGGTTATAGATGATTGGAGCCCCCAAAAACTCAGTCATGTGCTTTTTAACCCGGTTAAAAGTTGCCCGTGAGCACTCCATTTTGCTCAAGATTTCCTGCAAAGCAATGGCAGTTTTTCGCCCGCTTAGAATTCGGTGTAAATCATAAATTCGATCAAAACCATCCATTTCAAAAAACCTTTTATTTTTTTACTGACTGTCTCACCTTTTGAGACATGTGTCGCTGATAATAGCATCCAGTGAGCGATGATTCACGGCAACGATACCCCATCAAGGTATCTATATATAAAACCATAAAAATCAATAAGTTAGGCAATTCATAACGACTATCAATAGCCTCACGGAAAGATACGGCAACAAGATAGTTCGGGGTAGACCACAAGGCGGTGCTTCGCAATGGAGCAAAACATAAGGAATGAAATACCCAAAAAATGAAGCTTAACATAGTCTTACAAGCTTAAGGAAAGCAAATTGATTTGCAGAACAACAAACAAAAGGATTACGGATAGAATCAGTTGATTGAATGTAACCTTATATAATGTGACCTCATAAAATGGACACACGGATATAAAAAAGATAAGGGAATACCCCACTCGAGCAAGGCCGCAAAATTGAAGGAGTGAATAGGAAAATCGGTCACAAGGAAACTCAACTATAGGGAATTTTCAGTCGTAAAGGCTTTTTACAAGGACTGGGACTATGAATAGGCAAATGACTCAAATTGGTAATAAAAATTGGTAATATTAATGGATTGTATTTTAACCAAGGAAGGTGCATTATTTGCTCAGAAAACAGGCAAAAAAATAAGATTTCGATGAGAAACGTACTAATTTAGCGAAAGTAGATGATAAAAATTAAATTTGCAAATCGTACACTCAGTGAATATTAACGTCATATAAAGACATAAAATCCACTGATAGAAATAAATTTGTCATGGAAGGTTGGTATATTATTCAACCAAAGCAGGAAGCAAATCTAACAAACAAATTGGTTTATTAGGATTTTTAAGTTTATTGCTAAATATTATTTTATAACTAAAAGTCAGCATTACTTTAAGTTAACAAGAAAAAATAAAAGAAAAAGACAATAAAATAAAAAACGGAACAAAATAACAAAAATAGAGTAGTTAAACGAATTTCTGGTAATCAGAAACCGAATCAAATGGATGTCATTGTCTTAGCCAGTGGATGGTTAGCCTTAAGGACAGAAAATTGCCATAGGATGGCACTACTCAACCTGCCACAAAAGGGAAGCACAAGGAAGATAAAGTATATACTGGAAAATACTTAAGCGATTGGAAAGCTAAACCCATATATAAAGGATAAAGGTGAGGCCAGGGACGGCTGATTGTTTTAGTTTACACGGCTTTCATTGAACTATAAATGACCCTGTAAATAAATTGAATAACCCGTTAAGTTTCAGTAACAACCCGATGCTACCCTACCAGCCAACATATTTAATCGATATTCTTAATCTATATTATTGTTCAATAACTCTTAATGAATATCTCTCACAAGCACGCCAATAAATATTATTCTTAACTTTTTTATCTCAATTTAAAATATTAGCTTCTGTGTAAATAAACTATCAAAAAGTTATGATTGAAATAAAAAACCACTGACACTTTATTATCTGAGAAAACCGCTTATAAAATAGCTTAAATCATCAAATAAATTGGTGAAATAAGCAATCAAAGCGAGTAAAGTGTGGTGACGTAAATTGTGAAAAAATTACATATAAATCAAATTCATACTATAATTTTTAATAAATTTGAGAAAACTGCATCCATCTATGAAGTATTGCAAAAGACTGTTCATAATCTTTAATTTGCTCTTATTAACTGCATTTCAGTTGCAGGCCGAAAGTCCGGAAGTTAAAGCATTTTTAAATAGTCTTGAATATGACCCCGTAAAATCCAGTAAAAAGATCGAAGAGTTTTTGGCCTCTCGCACGCTCAACGAAGAAGATCAATTAACCATTCTCTATACTCAGGGAGAGTATCAAGCTGCACTTGGTTTTTTAGCAAAATATGAAGCTATTGCCCAAGAAGGCTATGAAAGATCTAAAAAGCTCAAAGATTTTAAGCTCATCACTAAATTCCGCATCAGCTTGGCATCGGCTTTTGCTCAAATGTCACGTTGGCCCGAGGCAAAAAGTTTATATGATGAAACTTTACGTTCATTAAAAGATAGCGATTACCAAGAACTTTATGGTTATGCCAATATGAACTATGGATTATCTTGCTATTACAACAATGAACTCAAAAGTGGATTAACCTATTTAACAACCGCATATAATATTTTTGCAGAGACAGAAAGCACTTACTTACCGGCAATATTACAAAATATTGGGCTAATTTATGATGCGACAGGCGATCAAATAAAAGCGATTCAATATTTTAAGAAAGCACTCAGCCATATGGATGAAGAAAAATACCCACTGGCGGCCTCCCCGACCTATTATAATATTGGTTATACCTCTATAAAAATTAACAAACTGGAAGAAGGTGAATACTATTTAAATAAATCATTAGAAATTGCTAAAAAATTTAATGCCGTTGATGGTATTGCATTTGCTTTAAGTCAGCTTGGTCAGCTTGAGCTTAAGAAAAAAGAATACGCTGTTGCACGCGGATATGTTGAAGAAACCTATAAACTTTCACTCGAATTAGGTAACAAGCGGTTAGAAAACCTTTCATTATTTCAATTACTCGAAATTTACATCAAACAAAAGGACTTTGATAAGGCCCGTGAAACGCTAAAAAAATTAGACTGGTTTTTAAAGCATGGCGATAAGCAATCACAAATCGGATTACTTAAGCTCAAAGCCGAAATGCACATGGAGCAAGAGCAGTTTAAGGACGCTGCCGAAGATGCCAAAAAGGTTTTTGAACTGTTCGATTTAATCTACAACGAAAACAGTAGGCAAGAAGTTCATGAAGTACAAAATGAGTTTGAGAATCAAGTGGAAGAACAAAAACGTCAGCTACTTGAGCAAAAAAATGAACTGCAAGCACTAAAGATTTCTGAACAAAAAAAACAAAACTTTATCTATTTATTAGGTACTGCCGCGCTGAGCGTCATTGTCATTTTTTTAATCATATTTATTTTTCGTGAAATAAAAGTCAGAAGAAAAATTGCAAAAATGGCAATGACTGATGAATTAACCAAAGTCTCTAACCGACGCCATATTACACAAAAAGCGACAGAAGAATTTAATCGGTTTAAGCGCTACAATGCACCTTGCCTATACTGTATTTTAGATCTCGACTTTTTCAAAAAAATCAATGACTCATTCGGACATGATATTGGTGACTATGTATTGATTAAATTTGCCAAAGCGGTAACCAGCGTTATTCGCGAAGTTGATTACTTTGGCCGAATTGGTGGTGAAGAATGGTTATTGATTTTACCCCAAGCATCCATTGAAGAAGCCGCACAAATTTACACAAAAATTGTTAATCAATGCTTGGAAATTGATGTTCCCGATGATTGCCCTAAAGTGACATTTAGTATGGGTATTTCAATTCTTCAGCCCTACGACGAAACAGCCGAAGATGCTATCAAACGTGCCGACACAGCACTTTACGAAGCGAAACGTAAAGGTAGAAATTGCTATGTAGTACTGTCTTAAAATTTTAATCTGTAAAACGGCTAATGCTATTTTGATATTTTTATATTTTTATATTTTTATATTTTTAAAAGTGATTTTACTTCGGTTTTAAGTAATAAGGTCTTTCATTATGAGCAAGAGCTATCCTTTAATATATAAATAGCTTAACAAAACCAGCAACACTGACAACTTTACATTGTTGTGGTCTACATGATAATCCTTGAGGAGCTGAATACTAATGCGCAAGTTGATTTTGCTGCTTTATTGTAATGCTATTGCTTTTTTATTACTAACTTCATGTACATCAGTACCTATCCGTATTGAAGAACCCCAACAAATGTTTACCGATGCAGTTCCATCAAACATCTGTTACTTGAGGACTGTACGCTCAGTTCGATTTTTGGGATTTCGTTTAGGCTTCAATTCAACTGGCACTCTTATTGAGGGACAATATCTTATTACCGCAGCTCATAATCTGTATGACTCATGGCAAACCAAGCTAGTCAGTGTTCAGGTTTCGTGCATGGGAAGCAATGGTAATGTCGTCACAACAGTTGTCGGCCAAAGCGGAATCGAAAAAACTCGTAAAGTAAGTCACTACAATCTGGACTTCTCTACCGATTATGCCTTTCTAAAATTAGATGTTCCCGTTTCAGTTGTTGATTCTGTAACATTCAACGGTTCCGTAAATATTAGTGATATACCAACTGTAGAGGTGGCAGGTTATCCTGGAGGACAATTAAAATATGGCGCAGGAAAAATAGTTCAGCCAATCCCAAATGATTCGACTTTTTACTATGAGATTGACACAATCAAGGGAATGAGCGGAGGTCCTGTTTGGGCAACTTTTCAAAATGCAGAATACCTTGTAGGCGTCCATGTATCCGAAGGGCGTGCTCGAACTGTCAACAAAGAGTTAATCAATGATTTTGAAAGCTGGAAAGCTAGTTTTCAGTAACAAGACAATTATCGGTTTAGAGATGCATAATAATGAATAATAAAATTGCAAGACACTCTGACTATCTCGTATCTGGCACTCAAAAACTATCAAGAAAATCTGTAAAAAAGAAAACAGGTAATTGACTATATCTGGCGAAGACCACATCGCTATAACAAGATGAAACCTCCTACGATTACTGAAGAAAAACTTAAACTACTATCCCGGATTAGCTCGCCTTCATGGATGCTGATTAAAATATACTCAATTAATAAATCGAGAGTACATGCGACAACTACATCATCACTTTCACAATATGAGCATATATTGTCGGATTGGTGTTCTTCAATAAACTGTTTTAGACCATATTCCTCAAAGCAATTAGTGCATACAGTTTTGTCATCATTTGAGCTATATCCTCTTTCTTGCTCTTTGAGCGTATTGTTAAGCTCCTATTCTGGTATAAAACCCAGAGAATTTAAAAGCACCAGAAAAGCGCCTGATAAGCCTGACAACATCATTGTCCAATAAAACACTGAACCCAAAATTCGATCTATTCTGGTCGTATTTTCACGAAGTATTTTTGCATTTGCATATAAAAATGAAATCCGAGATTTTTCTAACTTATTGATCCATGAAGCGGGAAAGGCTAAGGCTTGAGCCACAATAAGATAATTTCACCAGATTTCACAATAGGCTCTAGCCATCCTATATAAGACACAAGACAAACAATATAAGCCACATTCAGTAAAACCCATTTCTGCCTAATCTGAGCGATTACTGCATCAGTACTTACTGGTGTTTTTTTCGTTATCTCTTTCAGGTGAATGGCGATCCACCCTATTGATAAGAGTAGGCTCAGCGATAACAGCTCAGCAGATCTAATTGCGTTGTGAATAAAATATCCTGACAAGGCAATAAACACCCACACCACGAACGCCAAAAAGAAACCTGCCCAACGATAACCACTTGTGCCTTGATTTTCTTCGCTGAAATGATGATGATCATCAATCATCATCTTAATTTTAAAGAACAGCACAAAAACCGCTAGTATCGAAATATCGAGATTGGCAGAAAAATATTTAAGCACCGAATTGCTATCGGCATATCCCTTTAGCCCATCAACAATCCCCTTTACCAATGCAGCCACTATTAGGAATGTTGCTGCTACGTTTATTCGCTGAAAAAAATTTGTATTTTTAAATAATTCCATGGACTTTCTCGATGATTGACAAGGATTGTTTAAAGCTAACGCTTGTAACACTTGACCGGAAAAGCGTAGCTTTTTTTGGGTCAAGTGCTTACCATTGTTAGCAGTAGCTATTCAATTTTATATAATTCAACGCTACCAACTTTTTTGCCTTCAGCACTTCCGCCATGATGACAATATGGGCGACGAAAGAAAAACTCAACTTCAGTATTTTTTGTGATATATGCGCATTCAATCTTAGCACGCTTAAAAGTAGATACAGCGGCTTTTATTGCTGATTCATAAGATGAAAATATTTGATCATCCTTTTGTAAGTTCCCTCTTTGACGTAAAACACGCAGAAGGTATTTACCACTTGGCTGCAATTTACAAACGTCTATTAATTGATAAAAGTAAACAACGCTATCATCACTTGGGTCATCAAGTTGTCGCTGTCTTGAATAAATTGTTACCCAAGAAACAATAGCCATAGCTACCGCAAT
The DNA here is from genome assembly GCF_040719265.1 of Aliikangiella maris. Classification (NCBI taxonomy): domain Bacteria; kingdom Pseudomonadati; phylum Pseudomonadota; class Gammaproteobacteria; order Oceanospirillales; family Pleioneaceae; genus Aliikangiella; species Aliikangiella maris. Next base: position 265,435 of record NZ_JBFDAH010000007.1, read on the forward strand.
AATTAAGCCTACGATAGTATTGGTTTGTTGATTCATGTTTCCCTGCTAACGCTTATTGAATGCACCAAAGCAATATAATCTGCAATAGACATTCACTTCATTTTGAAATTCATTAATTATTTCAAAAATTTACCTTAAATTAACCGATTAGCAAAGTGCGGAAAGGTTGCTTTATTTCTTATAAACAACAATCGCATTTAAGAATATAACTTTATTTTCAATCAGTTAAAAAATAATTAAGCAATGTATCATGCAATCGCTTGAACGTAACGACTTATTCAAGTGGTATAAAATAATCTAAAACAAGGATGTTTCACCATGAATAGTCAGCAAAAAACCAAGCGACTTACCCAAGTTAGAAATAAAATTCGTGCTTTAAATTACTCACTCCAAACAGAAAAAACTGATGCTTACTGGATTAGAAAGTTCCTCTACCCAATCAATGTATTTCAAGTCTCAATTTTCAAATAGACTTTGTTAAACAACTACACCAAAAAGATAGACAAGAAAAAACGGTTCAAGAATTACTAGGGCATTCAGATGTGAGGACGACTCAAATTTACACCCATGTACTTAATCAAAATTCCACGGGCACTTTAAGCCCATTAGATAATCTTTAATTCATTTTATCCATAATTTAATTAAGGTATTTAAGTTTAAAAAAAGAAAAAAGTCATTTAAAAAGTTTGGACATCCATTTAACATTACTTTTAATTGGTTGTAGCGATTGGTTAAGTTTGAATATCATTTGGTTGTTTTGTGTGAAGATTGCGCGAACGTTAAAGTTCTTATTATTTTAACAGTAGATAAGAATTCCTTTATTTCGCAAAGCTACTTAAAGGCTACCTCGCTTACTTAACTTCATAACCTTGTCAACTCCGTATTTAGTAAGATTTACTGCAATTAAATACAAAAATATTTTTTATTCAATCCCCTTACACGAATCCAAAGAGATTTTTTTTAGTGTATTATTTGAACCACTAAAAACATCAATTTCGGCGACACTTAAACCTTTTATAATTCTCACTGCTTTAATTAATGAATAATCTGCAATACATTCATTGCCCGAAGATAGCTGTTGAAAACATATTGGTCCCTCCCAAATATCAGGTTTAACTGAATCATTAGGATTAAATATCTTAATATCGTATCCTTCAACATGCATTAGTGTATAATGCGAAGCTATACCACATGATTCTGTTTCTTTTTTTTTCAGAGCTCACGCATGAAACCTGTAAAACTGAAATCAGTAAAAAATAAATCACGAGTTGTTTTTTTATTTCAATGGATTCCTACAAGCATAAATAACATTATCTCTATCTTTTTTATTCCACGACCAATTTATCGTCGTATTCTTTTTAGGAACTCCGCCCAGACTACCCCAATATGCTGTTGGATATTTTCCATGAGCCAAAGGACCTGGTACAACTATCGCAACATGCCCATGTGGTTGAGCCTTTAGCCCAACAATAACCAACATACCTAGCTCTGCTTTTTGTTGAGCTTGTATACCCGACTCTAGAATAATCTATGGTTTTTCTTGTATTTGATCAACAATATTATTAGCTTGACCAGCTAGAGTAATACCAAGATTTTTTGCAATATCTTTGACATAGCCACTACAATTTTTCTTGTGCTCTTCCCAATATTTTTCACACAAGTTCACAATCCTATCTGATTTTTTAATGACTTTCACACTAAACTCCCTTAGTCAAAATTTTTATGAGTCTACATTAAAATAGACACACCGTATAGAGAGGGTTGATGACCTCACGGCATTTAAATAATTATCTCAAATTAAATCTATCTTCTTATTTCTCTTACTTTTAGTTTCTATAACTTACATCAAAAATAGTCTGTTTTTATTTTTTTAATAAAAGTTAATTACCCCTACCTACTAACAGAACAAATCACTCCAAAAAAGCATAAGAAATTGCACGTTAATATCCAAAATAATAACGTTGATTTTTCCAATTTTTTCTTAGGTTTTTTACTGCTTTTTTATGATAATATTTCTCCCGCAATTGACTGCTTTTTCAGTCGGTCATTTTGCAAGAGTTGGGTATTTGAATTGAGTTTTTTCTGTTGTAAAAAACAGAGGCCAAAAAATAAAATTTGAACAACTCACAAGTTGCCAACTAAAACCATTAACTTAAAAGTTAGATGGCCGTCAGACGCTCCAGGAGAGAGTTCGCACCTCCCCCCAGAGCTAGGCCACAGTTAACCCAGTAAAGGAAACTAACTATGACTTGTCTTTATTATAAAGCTTTGTCGCTAACAGCGTGAGCCCAGTTTCTCGAACACCTCAGGTGTGTTTTTGTTATTACTGGCTTCCATGCCTTGCATTTAACCTACTTTTTCTTAAAGAAAAAAATACCCACTTAACACCCATTAACCTGTTTCAGACGAATTGTTTGATATTTGAGATATTCAAATAAGGCTCGCTGGTGCCCTAATAAAAGCACCAATCAGCCCAAAATAATCCGTCATAACCCAGTTTGAGAAACTGGGCAAACGCATGGTTAATGGGGCCGACTGAGTTCGAGAGCAAAAAAAGAGTCCTCTCTTTCTGGTCAGTTGAAAAGCTTGTTTTTTGGAAAGCAGTTATTTCCTTAAGCTAACTCATAAGCAGTATGACCAGTTTTTAAAATCAAAACATAAAACTGAATTTGAAAACTGTAAACAAGAAACTTCAAAAGAAACACAAAAGGAATTCAAACATGCCATTACCCCCCAATGACTTTTTAAAATCATTCATCAAACCAAACGCATTAACACAACCTAATCCACAAAAAGAAAAACTCGAACAACTCCTCATAGACGCCAGAAACTTATTAGGGCTTTCCGGTGAATTACTCGGCACCTACCTCACAAAACTCAACAGCAGTAAAGAGCAATATCAAATCTACTCACTTTGTTGTAACTACTTTCAAATGGAAAACCGTTTCAATTTACAACTGAATCAAATGAATACTGAATCAAATGAATACCGAATCAAATGAATATTGATATCTTCAACTACCACTACAATACCGACATGCTTTTTAACACCCCTTTAGTCAAATGTGATTTTATCAGTTTCGTAAATCAATTTATTCAAGACGTTCAAACCGGCAAACAAACACTGATTACACCTTCACCCAACCGAGGGCGTTACTCATAAACAATAAAATCTTTTTTAAATAACAAGAAATTGAAAGTGTTTTATTAGAAGCCAGTCAAGTCATGGACATTACCGCCGGTTTTTATGTTCGCTACTCAAACACCCAAGTAGTCATGAACAACACAACCTGATTTATTCACTGTCACTCAGTTACAACCAGATGGAGCAACGGATTAATGACAGCTTAAAAACAAACTTTGACCATGATGTATTTCAACAAAAACACCCAACAACAAAAGAGAGTATTGCGGCTGAGTTAAAAGAAAAACTCAACTAGCTCGGTGAGAGTATCCATAAACATTAGCTAGTTCTCAATTTATAAAAATAATTTTGATTTGACTAGCTGCTTATTTTAACAGTGTTAAAGTTAATGAGATTTTATTTTATAGTGCTGACAGCTTTGGACATTTTTTGGTGATGTGTATATTGGTGAATATTCAACTAAAAGTAGTTGAATATTCACGTAGTATTTGTTTGCTTTTTTTGTTTAAAATATTTTTATGGTGCGCAATAACAAAAATAGAGTTGTAAGAGAAATACTTTAATTCTCTATTTTTCTATGCACATCACTGACTTAATTGATGGTTTAAAACAGTGTAAAAAACAAAAATAGCAAGTGAAGACGATAAAAAAAAACTGAAAATAATCATTAAGAATAGGCGATTACTCGTATTTGAATTCTATCAAAAAACAGGCCGAGACTGATGTATAAAATAATTACTGCAACAATAATGTTATTCACTGTAGGTAGTGCGCAGGCTATTTTGCCAGATAACTTAACGGTTAATATTGGTGATGTGACTAACGATGGAAAGAGAGATCGCCTAATTTTGAAAAAGCGTTCTGTTAGAGCTGCTAACTTTCGATTACAAGTTTGGGAACAAAATAGTTATCAAGAAATTACACCACCGGAAGTACGTACTTATCGCGGTTATGTTGAATCGGATCCGAGTTTAACAGTCACAGCTAATATTGAGCCGGGTAATAAATTGAATGCCATATTTAGCGATGGCAGACACAGCAATGTCGATATTGAAATAAATAATAAAAAAATAAATGTGTCTGGTGATTCCGGTACTGCAGAGCCAGGAACTGGCAATCAAGTGATTAGTCGTTCAGTTGATCGAACGTCTCCAACTAACAGCGGTTATATCATTCCTAAATACACAATGCGTCGAATCCGCCTTGGCGCTGAAATTCAATATTCTATTTACAACCATTTTAAAAGTATCGACAAAGCGCTTGCAAGAATAGAGCAGCGAATCAATGATAATGATTTTTTCTATGCCAGAGATATGGGAATTGCCTGGGAGTTAGGAGAGGTTGTTATTCGTAAAGATGACTTTACCGGAAACTATATGACAGAATGGAAAAATAAAGTTAACCAAAATAACCAGAATAATTTAAACCTGGTTTACCAGTTTAAAAAGTCTGGTGGAGGTTCGGCTGGAGGTCGGATCTTTCAGGCGAACAATGCTAATCATGTTGTCTTCGGGAATATTGGTTCATTAAAAATTCAATCAGCTTCTCTTGGTCATGAAGCGGCTCATCAATTCGGTGCAGGTCATAAAAGTTCCTGGGGCGATACCATGACTTCAGCCGAGTCGGCAATTGGTACATCGACCGTGCAACGTATGATTGATCATAGTCATGTTGCTCATGAAGCCGCTGCACCGGCAATTATTTACGGCGCTAAACTACCACCTCATGCAATGGAAGATTTTGCAAATACCAATCAAGATCAATCAGTTGATATTAATCTGCTTGAAAATGATTATGACGGTAATGGTGATTCTATTTCAATTGCACGTATTGATAACTCAAGTGAAAAGGGTGGTGTCATTACAAATTTAGGTAATGGTAACGTGCGCTACACACCGCCGTCAGGTTATTTAGGAATGGATACTTTTAAATATCATGTAAAAGATAATTCAGGTTTAACTAATCGTCATGGAAGCGTAAAAGTTTATGTTCGCAATAATGGATTGGCTTCGCATTTTAAATTGGATGAAACGAGTGGTTCTATTGCCTATGATTCTGGTGTTTATCAAGCGGATTGTCAGCTAGAAAAAGGAATTCGTTTTTCCAATAGTACGTCCGGCGCAATTGGCAGAGCATTAAGAAACAATAAAACAAAAACGAATGCTCGTGTCAGTTGTGCCGGGGTAGGGGATCCATTAGATGGTAGCTTAAGTGCTTCTTTATGGGTGAAGTATGATCAAGTGCCTAGTGATAGAGGTGTATTGATTTCCAAAGGTGGTGCAGTAATCAGTAACAGGGTTGAGACACCTCGCGGCGGTTGGTCTATTTCGCATTTAAAAAATGGCGCTGGCTGGACATTTAACGGAAACTTGCAGCGTGATCGGATTGATAATTCAACAGAAATGTTTGATCGCACCTCGAAAAATAATATTCAGGCAAACACCTGGTATCATCTGGTCATGGTAATGGATCGCTCAAGTGGTAAAGTGCGTGCTTGGGTTAACAACCAGGAAGTGAGCAATTCAAAAAATGGTAGTAATATTGCTGACGGTCTAATTGAAAATTATTATCCATTACGCCTGTTTAATGCAGCAGATGATGATGCTTCGTCACCTTCTATTTTAGATGATGTCAGAATTTATAATAAAGCGCTGACAGCCGCTGATGTTAATGCGTTATACAATAAGCAAGAAATTCCAGGTGATAACACGCCCGCTCCAATACCAACTGATGGACAGTTAGAAAATGGTAAAGCAATTGATATTGCTACCCCAGCAGATGGTAGTAACCTTGAATTTTACATTGATGTACCTGCGAATGCCGCGGACCTTAAGTTTACTATGTCTGGTGGCCAAAATACTTCTGGTGATGCAGATATAATGGTTGCCCATGACCGTAAGCCGACCCCAAATAATAATGATTGTCGTCCCTATAAAAGTGGTAACAATGAAGAGTGTGTCTTTAATGAACCTCAGTCAGGTCGTTGGCATGTGGTGGTGGAAAATTATAATACTTATAAAAATGTATCCTTAGTAGCTAGTTATCAATCGGCCGGAACCAATACGAGTGGTGATTTTGATGCCTGTAATGGAGCCTCTGCTACAACGAATAGCGGCGAACTTAAAAATAATCAAGCGGTGTGTGTGGGCGCGGCTAGCAATACTTCTTCTTTTTACACTTATGTCGAAAAAGGAACATCGAGTGTCAAAATTGAATTAGCAGGTGGTACAGGTAATGCTGACATTTATGCACTTACAGGCACATGGCCAACTGATAGCATCTATGATGCATCATCAATTCAGTCAGGTAATAATGAGTCAATGACTATTAGCAACCCACCTGAAGGTTGGCTATATATTACGGTGGTTAGTAATCCTAATCATGGAGATACTAGCTTACGTGTTAGTCATCACTAAAATCTCTCGTGTTTAGTGGAGTAAGTTGAGCGGAACTTTGGTTCCGCTTTTTTTATTTTTTAAATTTCTTTGTGTGAAATTATTTTAGTTGGAAATTAGTGTATTAAGTGGGATTTTAAATAATTCTGCTAGAAAAACATTGATGATATTTAACTCAATTATTTGAATTGCGGATGGCTTTGTTTGCAAAGTGTTATCGAACTGATAAATTAACTGTGTAGCTGGAAAATTAATATATTAAGAAAACTTCATTTTTTAGTAAAAAATTCTGACGGTTAAGTTAATTGTGATTTAAGTGGTTGGTTAATTGCGATGTTGCAATAATTTTAATTTAGGCAGTGTGTGTAAACAAGTTAACAGTTTTAATTTTTAGAAACAGTTATTTAAAACAAGTCTCTTAATTTTTTAGATTTGACTGTTTATCGGTTTTACTGGTTTCTTTTTTGAGATTTATTTGATGCTTATGTGTACAACGCACGAAACGGGACACCCATAGCTATCGTTCAATACTCTCAAATATCAACTAGACAAACAAGCACCAGTCAGTTAAATTAATTCATAGGATAAAGTATTAATAAGGATATTAATCATGACTCGCGCCCGTAAAACTATTATCGATTTAGAAACCACTCCCTACTACCATTGTATTTCCCGTTGCGTTCGTTGGGCTTTTCTCTGTGGCGAAGACGATTGTCAGATATTTCCTGGTTGATGCGTTGTCTCAATGAATACTTAGCGCATAAAGCGAATAAGGAAGATAACTGTAAAGGCAGGTTTTATGAATGCCTTCCTTGGCATTCACCCTTCGGGCCATCGTCGTTCCTCCGATGTTCAAATTTGTTTCCAGAACAATTTGTGGGAAGGTAGATTTAAATCTCAACCACTACTGGATGAAGCAGCAGTACTGACAGCTATGAGCTATGTCGACCTCAACCCAATTCGAGCTAGGATAGCCAAGAATTTTGAGCAATCTGATTACACCAGCATTCAGCAGCGAATTACCCAACTTAAGAAAAACAATAAACCAGTTATTCCCTTAATGAAATTATCAAACCATCAAAGCCATCAAAACAGTTTTTCTTTTACGACACAAGATTACTTACAACTCACTGATTGGGTTGGTCGAGCTATTCGCAATGATAAGCGAGGTTATATTGAACAGCATGAACCTTTTTACAAAAATTAAATATTGATGGTGAAGGATTCATTCAATTGATGAAACAGAAAGATGATTTATCGCAACTGACTGCGATTGGTTCGTCAAGTACCTTAACTCACTACTTAGTCGCCCCTGAAAAAAGAAACCCCCATTGATTTTTTATCAGCCAATCATGCGCAGAAGCATTTTAAATGGTGAGTTCCGGCTGCGCAATCTCATTTCGCGATCAA